>DATGGL010000333.1:0-11017 GCA_035308605.1 Bryobacteraceae bacterium | reverse complement strand
CTGGCGGACAGGAAGGGATCGGAAGTCTGCTGCAAGGGTTTACCGAGCAATCCAACGTGAGCGTGGTGGATGAATTCGTCAATCTGATCGTCAGCCAGCGAGCCTATGAAGCGAACTCGAAGGTGGTAAAGGCCGCGGACGAGATGTATCAGGACATGAATAATCTTACGCGATGATTCTGGCAATCCCCATCCTCTTGGCTGTCGCGGTCTCCGAGCCCGAACAGTGTCAGGCAATCGACCGGGAGTACATTCTCGCACGCGATGTCGCCGCCATGGTTCCGGCTTTCGCACAGCTATCCGTCGATTTCAGTCTCGGATACGTTCCTCTGTCCGGCGAGCCTCGAATTCTTAAAGGAACCGATCTACAAAATATCGCGAAGAATCGCGGCGTGGAAATGGCGACGGCTCCGGCGGACGTATGCTTCAAAAGGCGGACGTTTGTGCCGTCCTCCGATCAGCTTCGCGACGCGATGATGGCGGGGATCGGGATTCCCGATGCAAAGATCGAGATTACGTCGGCGAGCCAGCATCGCGCCCCGTCCGGCGACGTCGTGTTTCCGCGCGCGGGCCTTCAGTTCACGGAAAACCAGCTGGATAAATATATCAAAGACGTTCTTTGGCGCGGGTATGTCCGTTATGGAGAGGACCGGCGCTTCGATATCTGGGCGAAGGTGCGTATTACCGCTACGATGACCCGAGTTGTCGCGGCCGCGAACATTCCCGCGGGAAAGCCGATTCAGGCCGGCCAGCTTCGCCTGGAAACGGGCGAGGATTCGCCGCTGGACGAAACCGTCGTGCGTTCGCTGGAAGAAGCGACAGGGTTTGTCGCCAAGACGCCGCTTCATAAAGCGTCGGTGATTCGGAAAAATCAGATCGAGCGTGCGCCGGATGTGGCCAGGGGCGATGTCGTCACGGTTCACGTTTTCGAAGGAGCGGCGCATCTGTCAATGGAAGGGCGCGCGCAGCAGGACGGAGTGAAGGGCGCGAGTATTCTGGTGCGAAATCCGTCCAGCGGCAAAGATTTCAGGGCGCAGGTGACCGGAAAAGATCAAGTCACCATAGGGCAAATTCAATGAAACGAATTATCTTGATTCTTCTGTGGGGCACGCTCGCGCTGTGCGGGCAAAACACCAACGATAAGAAGAAGCCGAAGGAACCCAAACCGTCGGCGCTGGATAAATATATCAAGGAAGCGTCGCAGCCGAATGAATCCCACGGCCAGATTCCGCAGAACGGATCTTTGTGGTCGCCCGCGGCGCGATTTTCCGATCTGGCGGCCGATAATCGCTCGCGGCGCGTCGACGATATCGTAACCATTCTGGTTCAGGAAAGCGCTTCGGCGGTGAGCACGGGACAATCGAAAACGTCGCGGGCGTCGAGCGCGAATTCGAGCATCACTGCGCTGGCGGGCACGCTCAACCCGGGAGGAGCGCTGGCGAACCTGGCGAATCTGGGTTCGACGACAACGCTGGACGGCTCGGGCACCACCAGCCGCAATACGACGTTGACGACGACGGTGTCCGCGCGAGTGACGCATGTGCTGGTGAACGGGAACCTGGTCATTGAAGGAACGAAGAAGACCAACGTAAATTCCGAGAACCAGACGATCACGGTACGCGGAGTGATCCGGCCGATCGATCTGGATACCACGAACTCGGTGAGCTCGGCCCGCATTGCGCAGATGGAAATTCAAGTCGACGGCAAGGGCATTGTGAACGACGCGATCCATCGGCCCAACATTTTGTATCGGATATTGCTCGGTCTGTTGCCTTTCTAGGAGATTTGAAAACGTGATCCACTGGCTGTTTTCGCTATTCCTTGCTGCTACGCCGCCCATCGAGTCTGTCGGTATCCCCGGCACTCGATTGAAGGAGCTCGTGTCGATCGAGGGCGTGCGCGACAACCAGCTCATCGGGTACGGCCTGGTGGTCGGACTGGCCGGAACGGGCGATCGCCAGCTCACGATCTTCTCGGCACAAAGTTTGACCAATATGCTGCAGCAGATGGGCGTATCGGTTCCGGCGACGGCTCTGATCGTGAAGAACACGGCGGCCGTAATGGTGACGGCGACCTTGCCGCCGTTCGCGCAGCCGGGAATGCATATCGATATTACGGCGGCAGCGTTGGGAGATTCGTCGAATCTGCAGGGCGGACAGCTTTTGTTGACCAGTCTCAAGAGCGTGGACGGGCAAGTGTACGCGATCGGACAAGGCTCGGTGGTCACGGGCGGATTCGGCGCGGGAAGAGGCGGCGGGAACTCGACGACCGTGAATCATCCGACGGTGGGACGCGTGCCGGGCGGGGCGATTGTGGAACGTCCGGCTCCGTCGATCGCTCCGGGCAATCATTTCAGACTGCAACTGCGGCAGCCGGATTTCACGACGGCGCAGCGTGTGAGCGCGGTGATCAACGACAAGTTCGGAACCGCGACCGAGAAATCGCTGGCCAAGGCGGAAAACTCCGCGGTGATCGCGGTATCCATCCCAGCGGATTACGCCAACCGGAGTGTGGAATTCATCGCCGGGCTGGAAGCGCTCCAGGTGCAGGCGGATCGTCCGGCGCGGGTGATTATCAACGAACGGACCGGGACGATCGTGATGGGCAAGGAAGTGCGCGTTTCGCCGGTGGCGATCATGCATGGAAAGCTGACGGTGGAAATCCAGACGACGGAGACGGTATCGCAGCCGGGTCCGCTTTCGCAGGGCACGACGGCAGTGGTTCCGCAGGTGGCCGTGAACACGAAAGAAGAGAAATCGCGGAGTCTGGTTTTGAAGCAGGGCGCGACGGTGGAAGAACTGGTGCGTGCGCTGGGATCGATCGGGTCCACGCCGCGGGATGTGATCGCGATATTGCAGAGCTTGCGGGCGGCCGGGGCGCTCGAAGCGGACGTCGAGGTGATTTAGTGGGAATCTTCAGGAGAGCGGCATGAGCGCGGGCTCCATCGTTGCCGGGGTCTTGTCGCCGAGCCTTAGCGGTGCGACGGCAGATGCCAAATCCAAAAACAGCCCGGAGAAGATTAAGGAAGCGGCTTCGCAGTTCGAGGCGCTGATGATCGGCGAGGTTCTCAAGACCTCGCATGAAGGGGAAGGCGAAGGCTGGCTGGGTACGGGCGAGGATCAGACGGCGGGCGCAGCGCTGGGTCTGGCGGATCAGTTCCTGGCGCAGACCATGGCGAAGAACGGCGGATTCGGGTTGGCCAACATGATTGGCGCAGGCCTCGCTAAGCGAGTTGGTTCAGAATAAATCCGCTCTAACCGCTCCAATCTCTCGACAATACGGAGTTCGACAGGCTCGAGCTGTACTCCGAATAAGCGTTCATTGTTTCCAGATGGGACTCCAGCCGGGGTTCGACTGGCGTTTCGTGCCGCGGGTCTTCAGAAGAGCCGGGGTGCAGACCCGGCTCCTCTCCGCACAGGCGTTTCTTGACTTCAGCCCATGCAGTGGCTAGCGTCGTCAGGATGGAGAGAGCCTCCCGGAACGCCTGCTCAGATTGTTTGCCATGGCCCTGCGTGATCTGTTGCAACGAATAGTGATAAAGATCGCTCAACGTACGCGTAAACGGTGCATTTACGGAGTGATCCAGCGCCAGAAGCAGTTCGTGAATCGCCGATTGTGCCTTGGTGACGGCGAGGGAACGGGCGAAATGATCGCGGTTCCGGAGATGAGTGATGGCGGCGTTCACATTGTCGATGGCCACCTGGTACAACATGTGGACCACCTCAACCGGATGCGCTGAAAGGATACGGCTTTCCGCGTAATCGCGATGGGCTTGCTGAAGGGCTTGAACGTCCGTCACGGAGTACTTATCGCTGATTATGGCCAGAGATAGAGTTTTTCTTACCTCTCGCGCGTAACATCTAGTCAAAAGTTCGTCAATAGAGCTAAGGTTTCGGCGTATTCCCAACGATCTTATAACCAGCCCTTGAAAGGTGTTACACGGGGTCGCTCCAGTGCAGATGGAGCGGATAACAGCTTTAACCGGAGAGATAAGGTGCCAAGAATCTTGTGGTTGCGGTCGAACGACCGCTTCGAAGAAGTGCAGGCTTTGGAGCGGGAGACAGGGCTGCGGATTGCCGTGTCTAACGGCGATGTCGCGAGCCGTCGAGCTGCGATGCACCGTGTTCAGGTGGTGCTGATCGAGCTGCCCCTGGCCGCAACGGTGATCCAAGAGACGCTCCAGGAAGCGCAAAGCTCGGCAACTCCATTGCCTGTAATTATTTACGATCCAGTGAGCGAGCTGGACGAATCCTTACTACAGCGGCCGGTTTCCGTATTCCGTCACGTGACCGAGCGGTACACGGCGGCCCAACTCAGCACGATTGTGGGGCTGGCGATTGAGCATGCGGGTGGACTCATCTCCGGCAGTCCGGAGCGCGAGCCTTGGCGGGAACTGCTGATCGGAGAAAGCCGCGCGATGTGCGATCTCCACGCTTTGATCCGGCTGGTGAGCCCGCGGCAGTCGACCGTGCTGATCACGGGGGAGACCGGAACCGGCAAAGAGATGGTGGCCCGGGCGATCCATATGGCGAGCAAGCGGTCCGCCGGCCGGATGGTCGCGGTGAACTGCGCGGCGATTCCGGAAAATCTGGTGGAAGCGGAACTGTTCGGGCACGCCAAGGGCGGATTCACGGGCGCGATCAACGATCGGCCGGGGCGGTTTGAACAGGCGCATCGCGGGACGATTTTCCTGGACGAAGTAGGGGAAATTCCGCTGGCGATGCAGCCGAAGTTGCTGCGGGTACTTCAAGAACGTGAGTTGCAGCGCGTCGGCGGATCGGGAACGATCCAGATCGACACGCGCGTGATCGCGGCTTCGAATATCGATTTGGAAACGGCGGCGGCAGAAAAACGATTCCGCGAAGATCTTCTCTATCGCCTCAACGTGGTTCCGATTTCGGTGCCGGCGCTGCGCGAGCGGATCAGCGATATTCCGCTTCTCGCCGAGCACTTCGTCGAAAAAGTTTGCCGGCGCGAGGAACTCAGCCCCAAGCGGCTGTCGGCCGATGCAATCAACCGGTTGATGGATTATGACTGGCCGGGCAACGTCCGGCAGTTGGAGCACGCGATTGAAATGGCGGTGACGCTCTCCGGGGAGCGCGAGCAGTTGTTCCTGGGAGACATCCGTTTGCCGGATGCTCGGGAGATTCCGATGACGGCGCCGACCGGAGAACAACGGATCAATCTCCGCGGCAGCGGAATCAATTTTGACGAAGTGATCGGCGGCGTGGAGAAGCTGCTTTTGCAGGAAGCGCTGCGCAAGTACAACGGCAACAAGGCTAAGGCGGCCAATTTTCTGGGGCTGCCGCGCACGACCCTGATGTACAAGATCAAGGCGTACGAAACGAGCGCGGCGTAAAGGCGAATCTATAGCGCATTTATGGCTCAGGCATCCGCAGTCGCGGCGAAACCCTCCCAACCGTTTTCCTTTCCGGTCGGGTTAGCGGATATTGGCGTGCCGATCGCGATCGTATCGATCGTGATCGCGTTGATCACGCCGATGCCGGGTTTTCTGCTCGACTTTCTGATTGTCGTCGACATCATGCTCTCGGTGATCGTGATGATGGTGTCGGTGTACATCAAGAAGCCCGTGGACTTCAACGTTTTCCCCACGACGCTGCTGCTGCTGACACTGTACCGGCTGGCTTTGAACATCTCGTCCGCGCGATTGATTCTGCTGAATGGAAACACGGGCACTGCTGCGGCGGGACATGTGATCGAGGCGTTTGGAAGCTTTGTCGTCGGCGGGAATTACATTATCGGCGCGGTGATCTTCCTGGTGCTGATTGCGATTCAGTACGTCGTCATCAACCATGGCGCGGTGCGTATTTCGGAAGTGACGGCGCGCTTTACTCTGGATGCGCTGCCTGGAAAGCAGATGTCGATCGACGCGGATTTGAACGCCGGGCTGATCGATGAAACCGAGGCGCGGACGCGCCGCAAGCAACTTTCCGCGGAAGCCGAATTTTACGGAGCGATGGACGGAGCGTCGCGGTTCACGCAGCGCGATGCCGTCGCAAGCATTCTGATTACCGGCATTAATATCATCGCGGGATTCCTGATCGGCGTGTTCCAGCACGGCATGGAGCTGCGCAAGGCGCTGGAAACGTATACGGTGCTCACCATCGGCGATGGGCTGGTGACGGTGATTCCGGCGCTGATGATATCGGTTTCGGGTGGTTTGATCGTGACGCGAACCGGGTCCGAGGACAGCCTGGGAATGGAGTTCCAGAAACAGGTTCTGGGGAACGCGCAGCCTTTGCTGCTCGCCAGCGGCGTGCTGACGGCGCTTTCTGCGTTTCCAGGATTGCCGACCATTCCGTTCCTTTTGTTGGGCGGCGGGCTGGGGATGGCGGGATGGCGGATGCGCCAGAAAACCGTCGCCGCGGCTGCCGTTTCGACGGCCAAAGACAAGCCGAAAGACAATCTGGACGCGCTGCTCAAAATGGATGCGCTGTGCGTCGACGTGGGGCTCGGACTGGTGAATCTGGTGGAGCGCGGCAACGATTCTCCGCTGTTGCAGCGCGTGGCCGGAATCCGCAGGCAGCTTGCGACGCAGCTCGGATATCTGATGCCGCCGGTGAAGGTGAAAGACAATATCGCGCTGCGATCGCGCGAGTATGTGATCCTGCTGCGCGGCATCGAAATTGCACGCTACGAACTGTTGCAGGGCCACGAATTGGCGATTCCCAGCGGCAGCCCGGATCGGGCGCTGCAGGGAAAGGCGACGCACGATCCGGCGTTCGGATTGCCGGCGATCTGGATTCGACACGACCAGGCGGACAGCGCGCGGAGCAGCGGATACACCGTCGTCGACGCGGTCAGCGTGATCGGGACGCATCTTACGGAACTGGTCCGGCGGCATGCGCATGAGCTGTTCACGCGGCAGGATGCCAAGAATTTCTGCGATCGGGTGGCGCAGGATAACCCCAAGGTGGTGGAGGATCTGGTTCCCAAGATGCTTCCTCTGGCTACCGTCCAGCGGGTCATCCAAAACATGCTTCGGGAGCGGGTGCCGATTCGGGATGCCGTCGGAATACTGGAAGCGCTTGGCGAAGTGGCGCAGACCAGCAAGAATCCCGTGCTGCTTACGGAATATGTCCGGCAATCGATCCGGCGCGGCATCGTGAAACAACTGGTGAACGCGCAGGGTGAATTGCCCGCGTACATGCTGGAACCGAGTATCGAGCGGGCGGTGGAAGCGTCGGTGGAACACGGCGAATTGAACAGCATCCTGACGCTGGCGCCGGACGCGGTGCGCGACATATTGGGACGGCTGGGACGCAAGATCGAGAAGAACGAATCGGCCGTGGTGATCGCCAGCGCGGGATCGCGGCATTTCCTGAGGCAATTGGTGGAAGCGACCTTCCCCAACCTGACGGTACTTTCGCACAACGAGGTGCCGCCGGAAGTGAAGGTGCGATCGCGGGGAGTTATCGACTGAGGTTGTAAATGCGAATCAAATCCTATTTCGCGAAATCGGTAGACGAAGCGATGGTGCAGGCCCGGGCGGAGCTGGGGAACGACGCCCTGCTGCTCAACACGCGTAAAAACGAAGGCGGGAAGCCGGAGAATTACGAGGTGGTGTTCGGGACGGCGGATGCGGTGGCGCCGCTGCCGCTGCCGGAAATCAAGCTGCCTCCCGCGGCGAAGGCCGAGCGTAATAATGCGCGGCCCGAGCGGCCCATGGCGCGACCGGCAGCCGAGCCGCTGCCATTGCCCGAAGTTACGTTGCAATCCAAGCCGGTCCCTGAGCCTGAGAAGCAGCCGGAGAAGCCGCTGGAGAAGCAGATCGCCCGACAGGAAGCGCCGGCGGAACGCCGCCAGCCGCAGCCGGAACGGCGGGCGGCAAGACCTGAGTCGCCGAGGGAGCCCCTCGCGGCGCCGAATGAGCTCGCCGGAGAACTCGAGCGGCTGCATTCGCAAATGGACGAGATTCGCGCTTTGATCGTGCGTTCGGCATCCTCGCGGGTGACGGCGGGCCGCAGCGTTCCGGAACTGGCCGATGTGTACGGGCGGCTGATGGCTTCGGAAGTGGATCCGGCGTTGAGCAAGGACATTGTCGATCGTCTGGAGGCTGTAATGGCCACCGACGCGTTCTTCCTCAGGGGCCAGCAGACCCAGGAAAACATCGCAAACCGATGGAAGTCGCTGCGGTTCGATCCGGTCCGGCTGACGACGTTTGTGCGCGCTGAGTTAGAGCGCCGGGTACGGGTGGCGCCGCAACTGGGGGCTGTGGCGGTTCTGGTCGGGCCGACCGGGGCGGGCAAGACGACCACCATGATGAAGCTGGCGGCATCGGACGTGGTCGCGGGACGGACAATGCGACTACTGTCGCTCGACAACGCGCGGGCAGCGAGCCAGGCGCAGCTTCAGTCTTTCGCGAGCAATCTTGGAATCGCGTTCGCCTCCGTGCCTTCCATTCACGCTTTGCCGGGGCTGGTAGCTGAAGCGGGCAAGAAGAAAGAATTGGTACTGATCGACACGCCGGGCTATGCGGGGAACGACCCGCGGACCGCGGAGATGGCCGCGGCCGTGTTGCTCCGCTGCGCCACTGCCGATGTTCCCGTGGACGTGCACGTGGTGGTACCGGGATACATGAAAGGGGCCGATCTGCGCCGCTGCCTGCAGCGGTACCAGATCTTCAGGCCGTCGAAGCTGCTGGTGACCAAGCTGGATGAAACGCAATCCCTGGGCTCGGCATTCTCGGAGGCGGCGTATGCGCGACTGGCTATGTCGTTCCTGACGCACGGTCCATCGGTTCCGGAGGATATCCGGGCGGTATCGATAGAAGATCTTCTGGGGATGGCGCTGGATCGTGCGCCGCTCACCGGGGCGGGTGTAAAGGCCCAATGTGCATGAGGAGAGCATGGCAAGCCTGAGTACGGCCGCATATAACAATCAGCCGGAGAATCTCGCGGCTCAGCGCGAGCAGCTCATCCTGGACCATCTGTCGCAGGTGCGCTGGATTGCCACGCGTTTTCACGAGAAGCTGCCCGATGCGACGTGCCTGGACGATTTGATTTCGATTGGAATTATCGGCCTGATCAACGCGATCGACAGTTTCGATCCATCGTTCAACGTCAAACTGAAGACCTACGCGGAACATAAGATTCGCGGGGCGATCCTGGATAGTTTACGAGGCATGGACGGGATCCCGCCGCACAAACGAAAACGTCTGAAACAGGTGCAGGCGGCCATGGAATCGCTGGAGCAGCGGCTGCAGCGCGCGCCCACCGAAGAAGAGATCGCGGCCGAACTGGGGCTTAGCCATAAGGATTATCAGGACACGCTGCTGGAGCTTCGCGGCGTGAGCATCGGAAGCCTGGACGCCACGCCGAACGAGGGCGACTCGCGCAGCCTGATGTATTACGTCGCCGATCAGGAAGATAAATCCCCGGCACGGCTGCTGGAACGGTCAGAGCTGGAAAAGCTGATTCAAGAGGGGCTGAACGC
The DNA here is from genome assembly GCA_035308605.1 of Bryobacteraceae bacterium. Lineage (GTDB taxonomy): Bacteria > Acidobacteriota > Terriglobia > Bryobacterales > Bryobacteraceae > Palsa-187. The sequence continues at coordinate 1,562 of DATGGL010000333.1, read as the reverse complement.
GATGCCGCGGGTGGAACGGATCGTTCTGGATCTGTATTACCGGCAGGGACAAAACATTCGGGAGATCGCACCGATTCTGGATCTTCACATCACGCGAATCTCGCAGATCAAGGCACAGGCGGTGATCCGGCTGCGTAATTACATCGAACGGCGCTGGCCGACTCCAAGGGGAGTTTACTAAGTGGCACAGTCTTTTTCACCATCCGCCGCCGCGTTCTTCGACCACTTGACCAGTGGTCTCCAAGAAGCCCTCACCGGTTCGCACGGCGAGAGAATTACGATTTCGTGGCTGCCGAGCGAAGCGCGATCGCTAGACCTGATCTGGTGGTCCTGCGGGGTCAGCGTCGACGCGGCGTGCCGGCTCTATGCGGGCGCTTCGAGCGAGACGTGGGAAGTTCTGGGCGCGAATCCGGCGGACAACAATTTTTCGGTTCTGGCGCAGGCGGTGGAACAGGCGATCCAGAAGCGTTTCGGGTCGCAGGCGTCGTGTGAGGACAACGGCGTGCAGGACGAGCCTGCGCAGGAATGGACCGGAGCGGAGCTGAGCGTTGCTTCCAGCGCAAATTCGTATCCGGCGCTGACGATTGTGATGAATCCGGAATTGCTGGCCGCGGTTGGCGGAGCTGGAGACGTCCCGGCGAAATTCGGGGCGCAGAATCTGAACTCGGCGGATCTGCTGATGCACGTGGAGATCCCGGTGAGCGTTTCGCTCGGCCGGACGCAAATCAGAATGAAAGACCTGCTGGCGCTGGCGCACGGATCCATCGTGGAACTGGATCAACAGTTGAATGACGACGTCGAGATTCGCGTGAACAACTGCGTGATCGCGCACGGGGAAGTAGTCGCCGTGGACGGCAATTACGGCGTGCGTATTTTAAGAATGGCTTCCGGGCAGCAGGGACAAACCGCGAAAGGCAAACAATAAGATGTCCCTAGCCCATATAATGCGACTCTTCCGGCCGGACGGGCTGTGGTTCTGGGTCTGGAACGGGATCGTGACGGCGCTGATGGTGGTCACCGTGCTGTTTGTGCAACGAAATAAAGCCAAGTGGACCAGGGGGCGGCGGCTGCTACGGACCGAACTGCGGCTGGAAGCCGCCTGGGAACACACTAAGGAAGCGTTACAACTTCCGGCGGCGCATCGTTTGACGGCGAAGGAGAAGGCATTCCTGGCGGATGTCCGGCCTGGAACCAAGCCGGATGGAGTACTAAGCAATCTTGGCGGCGGTGTAACGCAACAAAGCGTTCAACAATCGAAAATTTCCTGCGATATATAGAGGGCCGTTCTAGTGAAGATCAACGAGCGTGACATCTTGAATATTCCGAAGCCCCAAAACGAGAGGCTGTACCAGACGTCGCAGCCGTCCTCCGGCTCGACTGCGACGGCCAAGCCGACGCAGACCGGGAACGATCAAATCGAGCTGGGCAGCCAGGCCGGACTGGTATCGCAGGTGCAGACCGCGGGTTCGGACGGACGCGCCAGCCGTGTGGAAGAGCTGCGGGCGCTGATTCAATCCGGGCAATATCACGTTGATACAGCAGAACTGAGCGGCTCCATCGTA
>DATGGL010000332.1:0-25980 GCA_035308605.1 Bryobacteraceae bacterium | reverse complement strand
CGCCGGCGTCGGCGGAGTATCGGCGCAATATGCCGTGAACTCGATTGGCCTCTACGTTGTCTATTTCCAGATTCCGGATACGGCTCCCACGGGCGCCGATCAACCGCTGGCGATCGCGGCCATCGTCGGCAACACGCCCGTCTACGGCAATCCCGTGTTCCTGCCGGGCGTCCAATAGACGAAGAAATGTGGAGGGCAGGCTTGGCTTGCCGGCCTGTCCTCCCGTTTATTTCGTCAGAATCTGATAGATCTGCTGTAGCGTCGCGCGATCGTCTGGCGTGAACTGTCCCGCGGACTCGTCACTCTGTTGCTGTAAGTCGGTTCGCAACACGCTTACTCCCATCAGCCCAACCTGAAATTTCTCATTCGGCAGCAAGCTTCTGACCGGCATGTCGCGAGGAGTCCGGGTATCGGTGAGTCCCGTCGGCGCCGCGGGGTCCGGCACCCACAGCGGTTGACCGCTTGACGTGTCCCAATGCCCCGGATAACCGATTCCGTTCGCGTTCCGGCCTAATATCAGATCCCCAGCGTTGATCACCAAACCATTGAACATGAAATCCCAGAGCCTGCGTGGCTCCGACGCGGGGTACATTACTGGAAATGTGGATGAGGCGCCTTCGTCGAATAGCTGGCCAGCGCCGCCAGGAGGTTCATCAGCGCCTCCGCATCCGCTTGCAGGCTGAGATAGTTGGGATTGATAAACGACCCGCCGCGCGTTGCCGCAGTAGGCGCGACGGTATAGGCCGGATAGGTAATCGCTCCGGGGAGATTCACCGTCGCCGCTTCGCTGGTCGGGATCACCATCTGCTTAATGGTCCAATTGCCGCTCTGGTCTTTTCCGACGATCTGATAGACAGCGACGTTGCTCGGATCGGACGTGTCCACCGTCGAGTCAAACCACACCTTGGTAAGCCGGTTCGGGTCCCAGGCCGGCGCCTGGACGCCAAACGCCGCGAGATACGTGTCGCGCGTGAAGCTGGTGAACAGACCGAGTTCCTGAATGCCGTACGCTAACAAATTCGGCTGCGCCGGCGTGACGGGTATGCTGACGGGTGCGCTCATGGAAGGCCTCCTCGCATAGGATGCCCTCCGCGAATTGCGCAATCAGCCCGGCCGTCAGGCTATGGTCCTGCGATTTAAGACGTTGTCGCCGCCAGATTGGCGGTGATGTCCTGCTTGGAGATCCACGGATCTTGCATGTTTGTCCCCGCAGCAAACGACGTCGTTACCAGGATGGAGCCGGCCGGCGGATTGTTCGGATCGTACACCGGGCCGGGCCAACTAATGCCAGGTCCTACCGGGATATTCGCCTGCAGGGCGGATGGCACCCAGGTATATCCGTCCGCCTGACGTTGCATCATCGTTGCGAGAGGGTCCAGTCCATTGACCATGATCGGTACATCGATGGCGTAACCCTGTAGCGCCAGCTCCTGGGCGGCATAATAGCGTTGATCGGCCGGCATGTCGCGCAGTGCCTGCACCGCCGCGGGCTGGGACGCCCAGTAGGCATCGTCCGGAGTCATATTTGACAGATCGCTGCTGCTGGTGGTCTGCGCGGGTGTCGTGGCGGCAGCCGTCGCGGCCGAAGGCGGGAGCTGCGGCTCCAGCGCCGACATCAGCGTGCCGGCCGACTGTGTTGCGGAGCTCGGTGCAGGTGTCGATAACGCGGTCGAAGGCGTTTGCGATGCAGCCGACGACAGGTCCTTGACGGTGACAGTAAGTTGACTTCCGGCAGAATTCTGTCCCTGCGTGGGCGTGATATCGATCTCAAATTGAGACCCGCTTCCTGATTTTTGCAGCAATCCTTCGATCGCTGTCATCAATTGGGACGAGAAATCCGTGGATCCTACGGACGCTGTGCCATTGAAAATAATGTCATTAGCGGGAGTCGAGGATTGTACACCGCTGGTCGCTTGCACCATGTTGCCGAGTTGCCTCCGCTAATGATTCATGCAACTCGACGGCCATCGTTCCGGGACGTTTACTCGGTCGCGAACTTCACCGTGACCGGGAACGCCTGATTAAAGGGTGCAACAATCACGCGAACGGTGACCGGGCTCGGAGCGCCCTCCTTGCCGGAAGGATTGTAATGGATCTTCAATCCCACGTCTTCTCCCGCGTTTACATTCGTCCTGTCCAGCACGGCACTGAAACCCTCAACCTTCGGGCTGATATCGATGGACAACAGAACTGACCCCGGCTGGCCGTTATGAAAGACCACCTGCTCAGAAGACGGATGACTCGCAGCCAGGGTCACTTCCGTTTTGCTGACTTTGGATTGTTTGAGGACTTCTTGAGCCCGCTTGTCCATCGCGCCCTGGCTAAAATCGCGCGGGACCATGCCTCCGGTCGACGGGCCGATTGCTTTGGGATCCGACGGGCCCATCGGCGTAAGGCTTGTCTCGGCGCCGGCATCGCGATACCAGCACCATTTGTTGTTCTCGATCTTCCACAGGGTGCTCATCGGCTGCGAAATCTCGGTTTCGGGAAATTGCGGACTCACCCGAAACATACGCCGCCCCGACAGCGTAACCACAGCCTTGGTGAAAAGATCCGAGTATGTGATGCTATCGATTTTGAACGATTTGAATTGGATCTTCTGGGCGGAGAAATAATAGTCCTTTGTGTCGTCCGCAACCAGATCCATCGCCTTACGGAAGCCGGTGGCGCCCTCCACGTGAAAGTTGAAGAACTCCGTCACACGCGCGCGCAGCGCCTGGTCTACTTCCGGCGGAGGATTCTGCGCACCGGTCTGCGCCAGCATGGCGACCGGCAGCAGAATTAACGCGGATCGAAAAATCATACAATCTCCAATGGCTCTTTCAGATTATCATCCGAACACACGTGACGTGCTTCGGGCGGACGCAGGACTATCACAGAGTATGACGTCTATCCGGCTCTCGGCGTGGATGTGATTCACAACGTGTCACAACATAATCAGGCCCCGCCGGATAGCCTGGGCCACAGCTTCAGTTCTGCTCGACGCGCCCAGTTTCGCGAGGATCGCCGTCACGTGTGTCTTCACAGTGTGCTCGGAAATCTCCAGCCGGTAAGCGATGATCTTGTTGCTGAGCCCTTCCGCGATCCGGTTCAGCACCTCCAGTTCCCGATCGCTGAGCGGCTCGGGCAACGCTTCCTCCGGCCTCCGCGGCTTACCGAGCAAAACGGCAGAACCGGCCGGCGTGATCGCCACTAATCCCGCATGCACGGCCTGAATCGCTCCTTCAATCTCCTCCGCGCCGGATTCGGTCGAAAGAATTCCTCGAATTCCGGAGCGCAGCGCGGCGCCTAAGATTTCGTCCCAGGCAACGTCCGCGTGAAGCAGGAGTACGACAACGGGGACGGGAAGCCTTCCAAGCGCCGCAACGGCGTCCGGCTCGATGTCCCCAAGGTCTGCCAGCAAGACGTCAGTGTCCTGCAAATCAGCCTGGGAAAAGTGCGCCCATTCGGACGCACCGGCCAGTTCCCCGGCCAGTTCCAATGTGGCGCTAGCCTGCACAATGCTCTCCAGTCCCGCGCGCACTACTGTCGACCGCGCCAGTACTAAGACGCGAATCACGGTTTCGCGGGCCGCTCACCGACTTTGATATCGACCGTCACACGCGAACCGCCGCGAATTGCCTGAAACGGGATCGAGTCGCCAATAGCCGCGCTCTCAAGCACGCGCGCCAACACGTCCGGATCGCGGAGTTCCCGCCCGGCCGCGGAGATCAGTACATCGCCAATGGTAAGCCCCGCCGATGCGGCCGGACCGTTCGGCTCCGTTCCCAGCACCATGATTCCAATCGTCTGGTCCAGTTGCAGATTCTTCCGCAGGTCGTCCGGGATACGAACAGGCTGTAATGCGATCCCGATAAATCCGCGGCCAACATAGCCTTTATCCTGGAGCTGCTCCGCGACTCGAAGGATGGTCGAGCGCGTCAAGGCAAGCACCGACGTACGCGACAGGCCCGTGGAAACCAATCCAAGGATCTTGCCGGATGCGTCTACCACCGCGCCGCCCGAAGACGTGGGATACGCCGAGATGTCGAGACGTACAAATCGATTCACATGCCCGCCGCGCCACGCTCGCCATTCGCCAGCCAGGCCGCTGATAATGCCAACGGAGGCGATCGGACCTGTGTCCGAGGTTCGGCCGACCGATATTGCAATCTGCCCCACCTTGAGCCCATCGTCCGCCACAAACTCGACTGGCGCGATACTTCCAGTATCCGCCTCCAGAAGAGCCAGGTCCGATCCCGGATCTCGTCCACGGAGCTTCGCTTCGCCGGTCCTCCCGTCTGGAAACAGGATCTGAATTCGATCCTCGAATCGAATCCCTTCATTCGTTGTCAAAATCGTTCCCTTTTTCCAGACTACCCCACTGGTTCCGATCCGCCGCCGGGCTTGGACTGCCACGGTGCTGGCGGCCGCTCCCGCGATTGCTTCGGTCAGGTCGCTGGAAAGGTTCGCTAAGTTATTCGCCATACCTCTAACATTGGCCCGAACCGGGCTCGCAGCCATCGGAAGAAGGTGGGATCGCGGATCAGACGTTCGACTGACTGGATCGGATAAGCTGATCCGCGTACTCTCTCCCGAACTATGTATTACAGCAAGATAGGGTGATCTGCCGTCTGGCGGTCGGAGAAGAGGCAGCGTATTCTGGAGCGAAAGGTGCGGGGCCGGATGCGATGCCTTTACTGCGACCGAAGCCTCGGAATCCTAAGATTCCGCGTCACCGAACCGTTCTGCTCGCTCGAGCACCGGAACCTTCATTATCGGAAATCCGATCCGCCGCTCGCCCATCTACTGGAGACGAACCCCCATCTTATTGACCGGCTTACAGTACCGTCAATGGAGGAATGGATTCCTCAACCGCCCGCCCGGCAAGAAACAACTTGGCCTTCGCAAACCCTCCGCTATCCAGAGGTCGCAGCGACGGGCCCGCTAACCAAACAATTTAAAGTACTTACAGAGATTGAGTCGAGGTGGGATCCACACCGGCCGGCTCCCATTGAGTTTTCCGCCGTGGTCTATGTCGTGCCGCCCGGGGACGAACTCCTTGCGCCTGCCGACCTGAGGGTCCGCATTTCGCAAACCACCGACTATTCCGCAACCCTCAGATTTACTCTCAACAGTTCGGTCCGGCATCGCGCGATCTCTTCGGCCGGAATGTATGGACCGGAGCCGGCGACCGTCTTCGCGAACTGTCCCGCTTTGTTTCCGTTTCATGAACGGCCTGTTCTCAGGTTGGAACCTGAGAAGGAACTTCGTGGCGTCAGGGCGGTCGACACCGAGGGTCAAGATGCAATTTCGCTATCGCCGGCCCGTCCCACGACTCCTGAGCTTTTGATTACCCGCCAAGCAGCCCGAGCTTACGCCCTTCAGATTTTTCCGGTTGTCGACAGTCTTAAGGAAATTGCTCATTCTAAAACGGATGCCGTGTTGGAGGGCCCTCGCAACGCGTCTGCGAACCCTAGTCTGCCAGTCGCTAGAATTCCGTTCGCCGACGTTTGCCGAAGCGCAGCCTGCACGCTGGCGACTCACAAGTCTGATTGCCGCCCGGATTCACGGATCACAAAGCTCGACCCAGTGCGGATTTCGCCGAACTCCCGTCTGATCCTGGGTTCGCCGCCGGGAGCTGTAGCGGATTCTTGTAAACTACACCGCTCTCTCGAAGTCCCGCCGCAGAACGAGCCAAAATCCCCGTATCCGATTATTTCCAAAGAAGTTACTCCACGTCAGGCGCGGTCGGCCTCGGTTTTCGCGGTGACGTTCCCGCCCTGTGGGTCGATCCGGACCTCTACAGAAAACACCTCACGATGCCGAACACCTTACTTAATACTGCAGAACACCTAAGGTTGTTCGAAGAGACGGGAAAAAGGCGAAGAGGGCAAAAGGAATGCTAATCGATAACTCGAATCATAATGTGGCCGAAAATGGACGCAATGCGCCGGACTCCGAAGCCGTTTCCCGGCTTCTGGCCGTTGCCGTGTCCTATCACCTGAAGGGCGCTCGCGAAGAGGCGCTCAAGGTGTTGGAAGGCATCGACGCGAACATCCGTCCGGAAGATTCGGCGGAGGTTCTGTCAGCGCGGGGACATGTTCAGTTCGAACTCGGCCGTTATCAGGACGCGCTTTCCAGTTATTCCCAGTTGACCGAGATTCGTCCCAATGACGCGACCGCATGCTTCAATCTGGGGCTTTCGCTTCAAAATCTTGCCCGCTACGCCGAGGCGCTCGAGAGCTTCCGGAAGGCCCTTTCCCTGGGTGCCAAACCGCTGGAGCCGGAACTTGCCATTGGAACCTGCCTGCTCCATCTGAACCGGCAAGCCGAGGCGCTGGAAGCGTTTGACGCCGCGCTGGAACTGGCGCCCTCGTCCGAGGCTGCGCTTTTCGGAAAGGCCGTGGCGCTCCAAACCGGGTGGGATTTCGACGAAGCCGCCGCCATTTACGAGCGGATTCTCGAACGCAATCCCGGCGCGGAAGATTCCCTGGTCAACATGATCAGCCTGAGTATGCAGCGCAAGGACTACGACCAGGTCCAGCGGTATGCGGAGCGGCTTCTCGCGATCCGCCCCAACGCATTGCCGGCGCTCGAAGGACTCGCCGCCGCCGCTTTTGCGCGGGAAGATTATCAGGACGCCGCCCGGTACTCCGCGCGATTAACCGAAGCAGCGCCCAATGTATACGACCATTGGTTTAACCTCGGTGTCGCACGCTATAAATCCGGCCAGGTTCGCGATTCCATCGCGGCCTACCGCCGCGCTTCCGAAATCCGCAGCGAAGCCATCTACGCTCACATCAATCTTGCGGTCGCCCATGAGGAACTCGGCGAACTGGAGCAGGCCAGGCTGGCCTATCAGCGGGCCGCCCAGATCGCCCCGGACCGGGCCGACTTGCAATTTCATCTCGCCTGGACGGTGGAGCGATCCGGATCGGCGCAGGAAGCGGAATCGCTCTATGAGAAGCTGATCGCGAGCAATCCCGATTTCGAGAATGCCTGGTTCCGTTTGGGCTATCTGAAGCTATCGCGAAACGATTACCGCGGAAGTTCGATCGCCTTCGAGAATTGTTTGAAGAAGCGGCCGGACTGGCCGGAAGCCGAGATCAACCTGGGATTGTCGTACGCGCGCCTCGACGATTACGATCGCGCCGAAAGCACGCTCGAGAAGCTCCTCGCGCAGCAGCCGCAGTCGCTCGACGCATTGCGCGGCCTTGCGGCGATCGCGTTGAAACGCCCGAATCATGAGAGGGCGCTGGAATATCACCAGCGCTTGCTTGAAGCGGGAGAAATGACGCCGGAAGTCCTGTATAACAGCGGGCTCCTGTCGCAACAGCTCGAGAAACTGGACGATGCGGCCGGATTCTACCGGTCAGCACTCGAAGTACAACCGGCATTCGCGGAAGCGATGTTAAACCTGGGACATGTACTCGAAGTCCTCGGCCGCAAGGATGAAGCACGCGACTATTGGGTGTCGGCGCTGCAAACTAAGCCGGAGCTCGCTCGCGGGTACTTCCACTAGGAACCTGTTGGGGGCACATCTGGATCCGCTCGCTTGACGCGCGCGGATCCGCCCAGCACGGAACCGCGCACGCCGGTAAGCGGGTCTTGGCGTTTTCTCAACAAGCCCTAGGTAACGCAGCGCAGAAGGGTCATATGACCTGCCATATCGAACGGCGGTGTTCCCGCGGGAACATACCAAGCTTCTCCGGCTTTGGTTTCCTGGCCCGCGAGGCTGCCGTTTCCGTGGATGACAATGAGAACCTCAAACGCACCGGGCGCCGGTTGATACTGCCTGGGCGAATCCACAGCGAACTTCGAGGTCGTGAAGTATTCGCTTCTCACTAAAACTTCACCCTCCGGCTTCTGCAGCGCGGCGTGAGACGTGCGAGCGCTCACGGCGGCCGCCTGAGCGAGGTGCAACTCCCGAGGGCGGCCATAGTCGTAGAGCCGGTACGTTACGTCGGAGTTCTGCTGAATCTCGCACAATACCAGCCCGCTTCCTATGGCATGCACGGTGCCGGCCGGAATGAAAAACGTGTCGCCCGGCCGGGCGTCGTGCCAGGCGAGCAGATCTTCGATTTCGCCCGAAAGCGCCGACTCTTTCAGCTTTTCCGCGCTGATCTCCATGCGAAATCCGGCCGCGATTTTGGCGCCCGGTTCAGCGGCGAGAATGTGCCACATTTCTGTCTTGCCCCGCGAATCGTGATGCACCCGGGCGTAGTCGTTATTCGGGTGAACCTGCACGGAAAGCTTTTCCGACGTGAAGAGGAACTTGATCAGAAGCGGAAGATCGTCGACGCCTTCAAACCACACCTCTCCGATCTTCCGATCCGAATTGGGGAACCACGGTTCGAGATGCGTAGCCCCCCAAATCTTCTCGCGCAAAGACGGGGTCAGACGACGGAGACCCATCAAGAGCCTGCCGGAAAAATTCGGGCCCCGCTCACTGCCGTTCGCGGCTCGGTGACGCAACAGAACCGTGAACGATAGAGTCTGGGTGACAACCGCTCAAAATCCACCACTTCCTTCGGTCGTGGCTCTTTTACCCACTGATCTCGGACAGCGCCGGCACCGAGCCGCGACCAAAGGAAGCGGTGGTTCGCCCTTTTCACACAGACTCGATAGTGAGCGGACCGCGCCGACATTCTAAACGCGCGCTGCGATGAACTTCTGGATCCGATCCAGTCCGCGCTCCAGTTCCTTCATCGAAGTCGCATAGGAGATGCGGACATGATCGGTGGTGCCGAATGCCTCGCCCGGAACGACCGCGACCAGCTCTTCGGCCAGCAGCTTTTCGGAAAACTGCAACGAGTTCGTAATCCCGCCCTTGAAGGCGGCGCTCACGTTGGGATAAGCGTAGAACGCGCCCTGCGGCTCGTGCGCCCGGACTCCCGGCATGGCACGCAGACGCTTTACGACGTAATCGCGGCGCGATTTATATTCGGCGAGCATGGCGACGACTGAATCCTGAGGACCTCGCAGAGCCTCGATCGCCGCCTTTTGGGCGATGGACGTCGGGTTCGAGGTCGAATGGCTTTGCAACTTCATGATCCCGTTGATCACCATCGGCGGAGCCAGCACAAATCCGATTCTCCAACCGGTCATCGCGTAAGTCTTCGAGAGCGATCCGGCGACGACAACAGTATCCCTCATTCCCGGGAAGCCGGCCATCGAGAAAGGCTCGGAATCGTAAACAAAGCGATGGTAGCACTCGTCCGTCATCACCCAGATTCCGCGATCGCGCGCCAGCTGAGCGATGCGCTCCAGTTCCGCTTTCGCGAACACGGCGCCGCTCGGATTCGACGGGGAATTGATGATGATCAGCTTGGTTTTGGGCGTCAGGTGACGCTCGATCATCGAAGCGCGAAGCAGGAACCCTTCCGATTCGTCGGTATCGACGAACACGCAGGTCGCGCCTGCGTAATTGACGACGTCCTTATAGGTCACCCAGTACGGGACCGGAATGATTACCTCGTCGCCGGGATCGATCAGCGCCTGCATCAGGTTGAAAATGGCGTGCTTGCCGCCGACGGTGACGATACAATCCTTGGTCGAATAATCCGTGCCGTAATCGGTCTTATGGCGAGCGACGATCGCCTGTTTCAGCTCCTCGACGCCGCCTGCATTCGTATACTTCGTAAAATTCTGATTGATCGCGTCGAATGCGGCCTGCTTGATGTTGTCCGGGGTCGGAAAGTCTGGTTCGCCGGCTCCGAAATCGACGACATCGGCGCCCTGCCTGCGTAAACGATCCGTCTCCGCGGAAACCGCCATCGTCGAGGAAACGCTGATTGCGGAAATCCGATCGGCCAAGTCTTGTAAAGTTTGCATGTTCATCTCCAGCTTTTATTTCAGAGCCGCCAAGCGGGCCTTCAACCGCGTCTCCACCAACGGCGGCACCAGGCCCGAAATATTCCCTCCCAGCGAAGCGACTTCCTTCACCAGGTGCGAACTGATAAACGAGTACGCCTCACCCGCCATCAGGAACGCGGTTTCAATTCCCGGCTGAAGGCGCCGGTTCATCAGCGCCATCTGCAATTCCTTCTCATAATCCGAAATCGCGCGGATGCCGCGCAGAATCAGATTCGCCCCACTCTCCGCCGCAAATTCCACGGTCAGCCCATGGAAACATCCCACCTGAACGTTCGCGTACGGTTTCACCACTTCTTCGAGCATCTCACGGCGCTCTTCCACCGAGAAAAGCGGCTTCTTCGACTCATTCCGGAGAATCCCGACGATCAATTTGTCCACCAGCCGGCTTCCGCGTGCGATCAGATCCAGATGTCCGTTGGTGATTGGATCGAAGGAACCCGGATAGATGGCTACGATGCTCGCGGTCGGCGCGGCCAACGCTGCTCCTTACTTACACAGGGTCACGAATTGCACAGGGTCACGCACGGCTTGGGTAACCTCGATTGTACCAGCTTCGCACGCGGCAACTCGATGTTTATCCGGCCGTGATGCTCGCGTGATTACCGTTATGTATCCTGCATCGTGGTTTTACCAAAATGAGGTTTAACCAGAATGAGGTTTAACCACAGAGAGGCTTACACATGTCCGAACAAAGCGCTGAGCACCATCGGAAAGCCGCCGAACATCACGAGCACGCCGCCAAGCACCATCTTGCCGCTGCCGAACATCATGAATCCGGGGATCATGAAGCAGCCGGTCACCATGCCCATGTGGCGCACGGTCATCACGTCCATGCCGTGCATCATTCAGAGGAAGCGAGCAAACATCATGCCAACGATCATGGCCAGCACGCAGCCTAGATCAACAGCTTAGTCAGCATGGGAAGCGGCCCTGCCGCTTCCTTTGTTTTTCAATCCTCTATTTCACGCCAAGCCGCAGCAACAGGTTCAGCGTAAACGCGAAGATTCCGGCGCCGAGCAATACCGTCACCGGAAGCGTCAGCACCCAGGCCAGCAGCAGGTTTCGCAGCGTTTCCGTCTGCAAGCCGGATCGATTCGCGGCCATGGTCCCGGCGACCCCTGAGGAGAGCACGTGTGTCGTACTCACCGGTAAGTGAAGTTGATCCGCCGCCAGGATCGTGGCAGCCGCTACCAGTTCGGCCGCCGCGCCTTGCGCGTAAGTCAGATGCTCCTTCCCAATCTTCTCGCCGACCGTCACCACGATTCGCTTCCAGCCGATCATGGTTCCGAGTCCCAGCGCCAGGGCGACGGCGACTTTAACCCACGATGGGATGAACTTGGTCACCTTGTCCATTCTGGCTTTCAAGGTGGCCGCCGACTTCTTCTCCTCCGGGTCCGTCAGCTTGTCTTGTTTGATCAGCTTTCCCAAAGCCTCCGACGTCAGGTACAAGCCGCTGCGAAGGGTCCGCCGCTGTTCGGGGCTGAGTTCGGTCAGCGACTTTCTCCCGGTGAGGATCTCGGAAATCTCGCGGCATTTCGTGCCGATGGCCGCAAATGTCCGTTCGTTGGATTTTCCGCTGGTCTTCAGATACCCCGAAAGTTCGTCCGCCGCCGTCTGATAGCCGGCCATGGCGACGCCCGGGGCGTGCCGGTCCATCTGGAACGAAATGGTCTGGGTGGTCGAAGTGATTTCCTCGATGGACGCCTGGCTCGTACTCAAATCCACCGCGAATGAAATCGGCAGGATACCGATCAGAATCAACATGATCAGTCCCATGCCCTTTTGACCGTCGTTGGAGCCGTGTCCGAAGCTCACACCCGTGCAGGTAAGGATCAACAAGCCCCGGATCCAAGCCGGCGGGGTCTTGTCTTTATCCGGAGCCATATACAGATCCTGGCGCTTGATCAAGGCCTTCATGGTGAGCAACAGCAGAGCCGCCGCGACAAAACCGACGATCGGTGAAACCAGGAGCGACATGCCGACTTCCGACGCCTTCGCCCAGTTCACGCCCTCGCCGAATTCGTGGCCCGCCGCCAGCACAGAGTTCGCCAGGCCGACGCCCATAATCGCGCCGATCAGCGAATGCGAACTCGAGGCGGGCAGGCCGAAGTACCAGGTTCCCAAGTTCCATATGATTGCCGAGAGGAGCAAGGCGAAAACCATTGCGAAGCCGGCTCCGGATCCGACGTTCAACACCAGTTCTACCGGCAGCAGCGCAAGTACGCCGAAAGCTACGCCGCCGCTCGACGTCAACACTCCGATCAGATTCCAACATCCGGACCAGACCACTGCGACGGTCGGCTTCAACGTGTGCGTGTAAATCACCGTCGCAACCGCGTTCGCCGTGTCGTGAAACCCGTTTACGAACTCAAAGCTTAATGCGAGTCCGAGCGCAAACAGCAAAAAAATCCCGCTACTGACTGAAAGTGTTTCGCCGAATAGTTCCATCCATCCTCCACAGTTGCAAGCGATTGATCTTACGGGAGCTAAGTTACGAAGGGATTACGATCGTGTGACTTTGTTCTTCAACCCCAACGTGGCGATGGTTGGTAGAATCCTCACATGCGCACCTTCTCGATTCTGCTTACAGCCTGCGGAATTCTCGCCGCCCAGACGCATCGCTTCACCCTGGAAGATCTGGTTTCGGTAGAGCCGATCGGTGAAAGCGCGCTCTCGCCCGACGGAAAATCGTTCGCAATGACACGCAACGGGCAGATTGTGCTGATGCCGTCCGAAGGCGGCTGGCTGGTTTCTTTGACCAGCACCGCAGGCGGCAAATCGGGTCTCAATTGGTCCCCCGATGGGCGCATGATCGCCTACGCCAGCCAGGGCAGCATCTGGGTGGTCCCTACCGCCGGTGGGACTCCCCGGCGATTGACCAACGCTGCTGCGGGACCGGGAGATCCGCGCCAGTCGAGCGATCGCGCGCCCCAATGGTCACCTAAGGGACGCTGGATCCTGTTCGAAACTGGCCGCCGTGGCCACGACAACCTGATGGTGGTCAGCGAAGACGGCATGGTCAACGATTATCTGACCGCCGCAAACGCCGATGAAGAAGGCGCAAGCTGGTCGCCCGATGGTACGCGCATTTCTTACACCCAGCGCGCTCCTGAATACTTCAGCGGGAAGTTGAACGTCGTGAAGTTCGATCCATCAAAAGGCCAGGCGGAGGGCGATCCGGTGACTCTGTACACCTCGCCCACCGATCGCGGCGGAGGATGGTCGATTCGCAAGGCGCAATGGTCGCCGGACGGCCGCTCGCTCGCCATCGTTCTGCAAGATAGCGGCTGGGACAATATTTATCTCGTGCCATCCTCGGGAGGTGCGCCCAAGGCGCTTACGCACGGCGAATTCGAGGATGTGAACCCGGTGTTCTCGCCCGACGGAAAATCGTTGGCCGTCGTGTCCAGCCGCAAGAATCTGGAAGAGTCCGGAATCTGGATCGTGCCGCTCGATGGGTCTGCGCCCCACGCCTTGGCCAAATTCGAAGCGCCCGGAATGGAATCACAACCCGAGTGGTCGCCCGACGGCTCGAAGGTCTTCTTCCACCGCAGCACACCCCTTCAGACCGCGGACCTGATGGTCGCAGATATCAACAGCGGCGCATCGAAGCATCTGACGCATACCACTCCCAAGGTCTTCGACGGAGCGCTGGCAATTCCCGAAGAAGTTCATTTCCGCGGCAAGGATGGCATGGATATCGCAGGGATTCTTTACAAGGCTCGCGACGGCAAAGCCGGAAAGCATCCCGCGGTCGTATGGATTCACGGCGGACCCGAGGGGCAGGATACCTTCCGGTTCGACGGATGGGCGCAATACCTGGCACAATCCGGCTACGTCGTCCTGGAGCCCAACTATCGCGGCAGCTCCGGCTATGGCGAGAAATTCCGCAATCTTAACGTCGAAGACAGCGGAGGCGGCGAAATGGACGACGTCGCCGCCGGGGCGGACTATTTAGTAAAGCAGGGCCTGGCCGATCCGAAACGTCTTGCGATCGGCGGAGGAAGCCACGGTGGAACCATGGTCGCTTACGCCGTCACGAAATATCCCGACCTGTTTGCCGCGGCCATGGAACTATACGGCGTGGTCGATCGCGCCACGTTTAATGAGCGCACCAACCGCAACTCCGCCATTCGCTGGATGATGAAAATGGGCGGTACGCCGGATGAGAAGCCGGAGGTGTACCGCAAAGCCAACGCGCTCCTGCAAATCGACAAGATCAAGACGCCGCTTCTGGTGATGCACGGCGAGAACGATCCGCAAGTGCCGCCCTACGAATCCGCGCAGTTCGTTCGTGCCCTGAAGGAACATCACAAGGTCGTCTACTATTTCACCTATCCGAACGAGCTCCACGGATTCAGCCAGCGCGACCATCGCCTGGACGCGTGGCGGCGGCAACTGGCGTTTCTCGAAAAATACATCCAGCCGCGATACGGTGCAAGCAGCACGTCGCTGGACGATCTTCTTGCGCCGCCCGCGCCGCGCTCGAATCAATGACGCCCTTAGATCCGCATTAAGGTAAGCGATTGAGCGGGCAGGGATTACAGGGTAAAACCGCGCCCTCTCTGTAAAATCTTCCGCGTCCAGGCTTCTTAACACAAGATTTTCGCCCGCCCAACAATGGTGCTATAAATGCCAGTAAATCGGGCATGAAGCAATTCATCATTGCGAGCTTTGCCGCGGGCTTGGTTCTGGGCCAGGCCCAGATGCCGGATGCACGCCTGGAAAACTCGGCCGCGTCGCTTCGGGAAATCATGCGCAGCCCCGACAAGAGCATTCCCCGGGATCTGATCGACAAGTCTCAATGCGTCGTGATCGTGCCCGACCTGCTCAAGGGCGCTTTCCTCGTTGGCGGAAAGTACGGGCGCGGCTTCGCGTCCTGCCGGCATGGGAACGGCTGGAGCTCGCCCGCGGCGGTCCGCATCGAAGGCGGCAGCTTCGGATTTCAGCTCGGCGGATCGGCAACCGACCTGATCATGCTGGTGATGAATCGCCACGGAATGCAGAGGCTGCTCGGAGATAAGTTCACGATTGGCGGCGAAGCAGCCGCGGCCGCCGGGCCGGTGGGTCGCAACACTACAGCCCAGACCGATATCGCCATGCACGCCGAGATTCTGTCTTGGTCCCGTTCGCGGGGCCTGTTCGCCGGCATCTCGCTCGAAGGCGCCACGCTTCGTCCCGATTCCAGCGAAAACCGGAAACTGTACGGCCGGAAGATCACCAATCGCGAAATTTTGGAAACCGGCGTTCCCGCCCCGCGCGGTACCTCGCCGCTGATGGCCGAGTTGCATCGCTTCTCCGGCTCCGCTCCCGTCGTTGCCGCTACAAATGTTCCAAGAGAGCGGAAAGCCGAGCCTTTGAGCACGCCCGGCGGACGCCTGGCGCTTTCTGACCGTCAGATCCACTTTGCCAGCGGTCAGGCGGCCATTCCCCCCGGGGCGGAGCCCGCGCTCGCGGACATCGCGAAAACCTTGCAGAGTAATCCGTCATGGCGGGTCCGCGTGGAGGGATTCACCGATAGTGTTGGCGGACGGGAGCAGAACCGCCGGCTCTCGCAAGAGCGCGCCGAGGCAATTGCCACGTGGCTATCGGATCACGGCGTCGACCGGTCCCGGCTCAGCGCCGCGGGATACGGCGAGTTGCGCCCGATCGCCGACAATGCCACGCCCCAGGGCCGCGCCCAGAACCGCCGCGTGGAGCTGGTTCGTATCGAAGGCAGCACCGGCGGCTGACTCGCTGTCATATCCGCGGGCGCTACGATGATTCCATGAAGATCTGGAGCGTCGTTGCCGCGGTTTGTATCCCGATGCTGGGATCCGCGCAGGAGAGCGGCACGTTGATCGTGCACTCCCTCCTGCATGCCATCGGCGAGGAGCGCTATGAGCTGAAGCCCTCCGGCGACGACGTTTCGATGAGCGTTTCCTTCGAAGTTTCGGACCGTGGCAACAAGCGCTCCGGGACGGCGACGCTCGATCTCAAGGCAGACCTTACGCCGGTCCGCTACGAACTAAAATCGCGGACCGAAGAATCGTTGACGGTTGATTCCTCAGCGCCAAACAGATTCTTCGTAGGCTTCGGAGGCGTACCTTATTCAGTCCAGATGATGATGGTTCGCTACTGGGCCACACATGGCAAGCCGGGCCATCTGCCGATTCTGCCTGCCCGCGCCGGTGCGGAGCCGGTCGAAATCGAACCGGCCGGGCAGGATTCGCTCATTATCAGTGGGAAACCGGTCAAGCTCACGCGCTACACCATCGCGAACGTTCTGTTCGGGCGGGAGGTTCTGTGGCTCGACCAGAAAAATCGATTGGCAGCGCTGATGACGTTTGCGGGAGGTCTGCCGGCCGAAGCGGTTCGCAGCGAATATGAAAGCGCCCTGCCGGAATTGTTCCGGCTCGGCGTTGCTGAAGAAATGCGGATGATTTCCGCCATCGAGCGTCAGGTGAGGCCTGAACGGACGGGAACATTCGCCATCGTCGGAGCCAAGCTGGTGGACGGAACCGGAGCTTCGCCGGTCTCCGATTCCGTCGTCCTCATTCGCGATGGAAAGATCGCAGCCGCGGGTGCGCGCGGTCAGGTCTCGATCCCGAAGAGCACGCCCATTGTCGACGCCACCGGCAAGACGCTCCTCCCAGGCCTATGGGAAATGCATATCCACTTTTCCGGTGTCGAGTTCGGCCCCGCGTTGTTGGCCGCCGGAATCACTTCCGCCCGCGATTGTGGAGGGGAATTCGATTTTCTGGTCGCCGAACGGGATCATATCGAGAAGCAGCATGGCCTCGCGCCGCGGCTGTTACTTGCCGGGCTGGTTGACGCCAGCGGACTCACTGGATTTGGCGCGACGTTTGCCGATACGCCCGAAGAAGCGCGAGCCGTGGTCGACCGCTACCACGCGGCCGGATTTCAGCAGATGAAGCTGTACACGTTCCTGAAGCCCGAGGTCATTCAAGCGCTGTCTGCCGAGGCGCACAAGCTCGGAATGACGGTTACGGGTCACGTCCCGCAAAGCGTCACGACATTTCAAGGCATCGAAGCAGGCATGGACATGATCAATCACCTGACGGGTGTGTTTCAGGCGATGCGCGCACCTGGAAGCCCCGGTCCCATCGATTTGAATTCCGAACGCGTTCGCACCGCGCTCCAGTTCTTCAAAGACCATCGCACCGTGATCGATCCAACGGCATCGTGGGGCGAAATGGCGGGGCACACCAAAGATGTCGAGGTTCCATCCTTCGAGCCGGGAATCGCGACCGCGCCCTACACGCTCTCGTCGAAATTCATCAACATGGGCGCTGCGGCGACCGACAGCGAGCGCTTCCATGCGCGCATGCAGGAGACCGTCGCTGTGATCCGCGCGCTTCACGGAGCCGGCATCACGATTGTCCCCGGGAGCGACACGGGCCTGGTCGGTTATGGCCTGCTTCGCGAGTTAGAACTCTACGTGCAAGCCGGGATGACGCCGATGGAGGCGATTCAAAGCGCGACGATCGTCTCCGCGCGGGCCATGAAACTCGATCGCGAATCCGGTACCGTGGAAGCCGGAAAGCGCGCCGATCTGATTCTGGTTGACGCCGATCCGCTCCGCGACATCAGCAATCTTCGCAAGGTTTCGCGAGTGGTTGCGAATGGCTGGATGTACGATTCGGCAAAGCTGTGGAAGAGCGTCGGCTTTCATCCACAGACGCCATCCGGCGCCTCAGCTCGATCGTCTGCCGCCGGTGACAAATAAGACACAGGGTGCGGATGTTTACGAGGTCGCACTCGCCGCCGCCCTCTACGACGGGAATAATATGATCCGCGTCCCACAATGACCGGCGCGTGAGCCGCTTCAAGCTCCAACGTTCCAGAAGCCGTAGACGATGCGTTCCACGAGCTCGCCTCAAGTCGATATACGCGGCATGCGCGTCCACTTTGCAGATCGCGCAGACGCCGCGATCCCGTGCAAATACCTGCTCGCGCATATAGCCGGGATCGGTACGAAGCCGCCATTCGTGAACGCACCAGTCCGAGCAGAACGTGAATCGCCGCGCCGGGACCTCCAGATTGCACCACCGGCACAACGGGCGCCCGCCAGGACCTTTCTCCAAAGCGGCGCGATCGGCGAAGCCGCCGGGCATGGTTCTTGAAGTACTCACGACAAATCTAGAATAAATTGTTTTAGGACGACCGTGCATAATGAGAACGTGCCGGGTTATGAGGACGAACTCGCGCAGATTGTCGCGGACCTGAACCGCGCGGCGCAGGCGTCGCGCGGAACGAACGAAAGCGGCGGTTCGACCGTCGTCTCAGCAAGCCTGGATCATCTTCTCGCCCAGGCGCTGCGGACCCGGGCTTCGGATGTTCTGCTGATCGCAGGAGCGCCCGCGGCGCTACGGGTGAACGGCGTGCTGTCGAGCACCGTCGGCCCGCCCTTAACCGGCGAGGACACCCGCGCATTTCTGCTGCCTTTGCTTGGGCCGTCGCAAGCCCAGGAGCTGCAAAAGGCGAGGTCTGCCGACCTCTGCTTTACCCGGCCCGGCATCGGACGATTTCGCGCGAACGTACATTATCAGCGCGGTACATTGGCGGGGACCATCCGGCTTCTTCCGGAAAAGATTCCGACTCTGGAATCCCTGCACCTGCCGGGCACACTCCGGCGTTTCGCGGAAGCGCGGCAGGGCCTGGTCCTGGTGACCGGGCCGACCGGTAGCGGCAAGAGTTCAACCCTCGCCGCATTGCTCGATCTGATCAACACGAACCGGCACGATCACATCGTGACCATCGAAGATCCGGTCGAATACGTCCACACGAATCGCAACTCGATCGTCGAGCAGATCGAGGTCGGGCACGATGCGCCGGATTTCGCCAGTTCGATTCGCAGCATTCTACGCCAGACTCCCGACGTGATTCTGGTCGGGGAGATGCGCGATCAGGAAACGATCGCGACGGCATTGACGATCGCCGAAACCGGCCACCTGGTGTTTTCGACGCTGCATACCAACGACGCACCCCAGGCGGTGTCCCGCATTTTGGACTCCTTCCCGATGGGAAATCAGCAGCAGATTCGCCAGCAGCTTTCGCTCGCGCTTCTCGCCGTGGTCGCGCAGCAGCTTGTCCCGGGAACCGATGGGACAGCGCGGTTCCCGGCGGTCGAACTGATGGTTGCCACCAGCGGCGTGCGCAGCTTGATTCGAAAAGGCGACGATCATCAGCTCTATTCCGCGATCGCAACCGGCCGCGCGGCCGGGATGGCCACCATGGAACAATCCCTGGCGGAAATGGTCCGAGCCGGGCGAATCGCGCGGGACACGGCTTTTGCCCATTGCTTCCGGCCCGAGGATTTGAAGCGATATCTGCAGGAATAGTTCCGCCCACGAAACCTCAACATGAAGATAATTCAGGGCTATTTCCGCTGGACGCGGATTGCGGTAACCCAACGATCCGTCGTAGCATCATAAGGTAAGCCGCGCGAGCGTTCTCGCCGTCCTGGTAATAATAATGAAATTTTCTTCACGTTCGTGCCGCGCGTTCACTTTGCTTGCGGCGATTGGCACGTTCTCCTCTGCTTTCGCCCAGGAACAAACGCCCACCGAGCCTGCGCAGAGCGCTCCTTCGGAACAGCAGACTCCGACAGAATCGACTCCGGCAACTCCCCCGGCAACTGGCCAGGAACCGGAACCTCCCGGTGGAAAGCGGGTGTTCGGCGTCTTACCGAACTACCGCACGGCGGACGCGTCGCAGGAAGGGATTCCGATCAGTGCCCACCAGAAGTTCTACATTGCCAGCAAGGACTCATTCGACTACCCGCTGGTTTTGCTCGCGGGAGCATTTGCAGGCCTCGGCCAGCTTACGAATCAACAACCGTCCTTCGGTCAGGGAATCAAGGGTTACGGGCACCGCCTGCTGACTAACTATGCGGATCAGGCCATGGGAAACATGTTCACCGAGGGTCTGTTTCCTGCGATGTTGCATGAAGATCCGCGGTATTTCCGCCGTGGGACTGGGCCCAAGTGGCACCGTGCCGGCTATGCGTTCAGCCGGATTTTTGTGACCCAAACGGATTCCGGTCACTCCCGTTTCAATTATTCCGAGTGGTTAGGCAACGCTACGTCCGTGGCGATCTCGAATGCCTATTATCCCGATACCCGCGATTTCAGCGATAACGCCACGAAACTACTGACACAGTGTGCGACGGACGCGCTTTCGCAGGTCTTGAAGGAATTCTGGCCCGACATCAAGCGAAAGTTTTTCCACAAGGGAAGCGCCTCTACTAACTAACTTTTCTCGGCATCACTTTCATGTCTTTGCGAGTGATGACGAAGCGTAGAGTCCATTCCTGCGGGTGATCCGCCGATTTGAATTTCCACCGCTTGGCTGCATCCAGAACATATTTCGCAAAATAGCGGCTGGCGGCCGGCGGCTCCAGCCTCACATCGGAAACACTTCCGGACGGGTCCACCTGGACTCGAACATTCACCACCATGGTCCCGTGCACGGTCGCGACCGCTTTGCGGGGTATCTCCGGCAGGACCTCCTGTTCGACGCCCGGCGCTTTGTCCGCCACGATTCTTGACTTGGTTTCCGGCTCGGCCTTTTCCACAGGCGCCGATGGTTTTGTTTCCGGCGCAGGCTCCGGCTTCGATTTAGTCTTCGGCTTGGGTGGCGGCTCGGGTGGCGGCTCGGGCTGCGCAGCGACGGGAACTGGCTCGACCTTTCGCGCTGAAGCAGGTTCAGGCGCTGGCTTAGCCGCCGCCGCAACCGATGGAGCCGGTCCGGGTAGAGCTTCCGTCCTCGACCCGCCGCTGCGCCATGCGAAGACCAGGATCGCCAGCCCGGCTGCTCCCACCGGCAGCAGGTATTGCCAGCGGACCGGCGCACGCTTCACGGCGGCCGTGCCATCCAGCCGGGCGGCGATTTGCGTCAGTGTCCACCGTTTCTTCGAATCGGGGTGTAGCGTGTGCTCGGCGATATCGCGAAACGGCTGTTCCAGCGATTCCGGCAAATGCGGCCACATCGGACGCCGTTGCGTCAGCGCCTCTACGAGTGTCGCCCCTAATCCCTTTACGTCGTCTGCCGGGTCGCCCTTCGCCACGCGATCGATCGAAAGTTTTAATTGGTCCCCGATCGCCATGATGTTCGACGGCCTAAGTCGCCCGTGGGTCAGTCCCTGGCCATGAAGGTAGCTGAGCGCGGCCATCGCCGGCCGTAGCATGTCTTTCGTTTCCTGCGACGTAAGGGCCCGTTCCGGAAGAACTTGCGAGAGATCCTCCTCCGCCAGCTCTATCACCGCGTAAATACGGTTTTCTCCGCCGATGCTACAGCGCCCGGCACGGTATAGCCGTATAAGATGGGGGTCGGAAAGCCTGCCCGCCGCCTGCCAGGCAGTAAGCCGCGCGTCATCGGCCGGAACAATCTTGATAGCGGCTGGCCGGCCTTCGTATTCGGTCAGAAAGACAGCGTTGCCGCCTAGAAAGCGGCCCAATGGGAACGCATTGTCGACAATCTGCCCTTCCCAATCCTTCATGAATCCTGCTTAGCTCCCAACCAGACATTGTATTCCTAAGGAGTAAGGTTTGCAGGATTGTACCTACGCCCTCCGAGGCGCTGGTCCCACCGGGTTTAGAAAACGATCTTGCCCGTAAGTTGAATTACCCGCGGCGATGAATCGAAGCCGAGGAAATTGCCGTAAGCGCTGGTCGGGGTACTCGCCATGGTCAGGATCTGGCCGAACGTCGAATCCCCGAGAACGTTGTCCGGCAGATTGAAATTCGGATGGTTGAACAGGTTGAACGCCTGCATTCCGACGGAGAAATTGAGGCGTTCCTTCAGCTTGAACGTGCGGTACAGGCTCAAGTCCACGTCGAAGTAATGCGGCCCGTGGAATTGATTGCGCGTTTGTGTGGAAAACGACGTGTAGTTGCTGAAGTTGGGATCGGCGGCATTCACGAAGGCGTTCGCATTGACGCACGGAGTGATGGCCGCTGCGGCGCCGCAACTGGTTTGTGCCGCGCCTCCGGTTCCGCTATAGGTTCCCAGCAGCGAAGTTCCAAAATTGCCCAAGGCAGTGTTGCCATCGGTCACCGAAAACGGCAGTCCGGAGCGCCAGAAGATCTTGCTCGATACCTGCCATCCGCCCAGAACGTTTCTCACCACAGCGTTCCCGGAATGGAACGTCGGTGTATATACGAAGTCGGCGCTCATGTTGTGGCGAACGTCATAATCGGCGTTGCCGTAATTGTTGGCGCGCAGGCTCACGGGATTGAGCTGCCCGAGCAAGGAATCGTTGTTGAATTGGAAGACGCCGCCATTCGAGATCTCGTCCAGAGCGTGCGACCAGGTGTAGTTGAAGTGAGCCATCACCGAATGCGAAAGCTGCTTGCGCAAGGTGACGTTCAGGCCGGCGTAGTTCGAGACCGCCCCGCTTTGAAATTGCTGAACCGTCCCGTAGTTCTGCACGGCCGGGGCTACCGGCACTCCTTTTATCCCGGGATAGAGTCCGAACTCGTCATAGGCATTCGGCCAGGAGTTGCCGTATGGCAATCGGCTGCCGTGATTCCCGACGTAGTTCACAATCAGCGCCGTGGAACCGCCGAACTGGTGCTGTACCTGGAAATTCCATTCCTCAACCATCGGAGCATGCACGGTTCCGATGATCGAGTCGAAGGACGGCGCCGAAAAGACCGATCCCAGGCTGGCGAGCGACGCGGATAGCTGCGAGAAGGTTTGCTGAATGTTGAAGGCTTTTGCCGAAGCGTTCCAAGTCGCAGCGCCACCGGCCGGATCGAAGGGCAGGACCCCTGCCGCGGGACGCACGCGAATCGCTACCGAGACGGGCGGGTTCGTCAACAGATCGTCGACCAGCCCGGCGGCTAACGCATCATAGAAGATGCCGAATCCGCCGCTGATGATGGTCTTGTTATCCTTCAACGGGGACCAGCTAAATCCGATGCGCGGCGAGAGGTTGGCCGCGTCGACCCCTTGAAATGCCTGGTGCTGGTTATAGTTGATATCGCTGCTGTAGGGTACGGACCCTGGATTCGTGCTGGTGACACTGGCCAAAGACGTCCACGTGCTCTTGAAGTTTGCCCAGCAGTTGAACTGGCACACCGGATTCGAGTTGCGCTCGATACGAAATCCCAGCGTCAGTTTCAAGTGGGAATTGACGCGCCAATCGTCGTTGGCATAGAGGCCCATGCCCCACAAAGCCACAGGCACGTCGCTGGCCAGGTTCAGCGACTGGCGGTATTGGTAGGCCAGGCCGTTGGCAAAATTCTGCAAGCCATTGTTCGTGTAGCCGTAGTAAACCGTCGGATAGTTGTAATAAAAATTGTGATCGCTGACGTCGTACCGGCGGAAATTCGCGCCGAACTTCAAGGTGTGGGAGCCGCGAATGATCGAATAGTCATCGATGAACTGATACTGGGTGATGTTGCGGCCCTGCGGGAAATCGCGCATGGGATTCAGCTCGGCAAAGTTGACGCTGCCCGACGAGAGAACATCATACGGGAAGGTGCTGTTCGCCAACTGATGATTTTGCGCGAACTGCGCCACGTAGTGGCTGAATGACGCCAGAAACTGGTTGGTCGACTTTGGACCGAAAATGTGAGTCTCGGTGAACTGGTTGTCCCATTGCGGCTGATTGGAAAGCGCATCGAACGCGGGACTGATGGGATCGATGTGCGTCGGCTGCAACCCGTGATCCAGCCGATACCTGAAGAATGCATTGTCTCTGTCTCCCAGCTTCTGGTCGACTCTGGCGGTCAGGATCCACTCCGAGGCGAGCGCGCTCGGCGCCGCCTGGAACTGCTCGGCGCAGCGTTGGGTGGCCGGGTTGAATCCGGGCAGGATTAAGGATGCGCACGAACTGCTGTTCGGCAGCGTCAGCGCGTTGCTCGATCCCGGCGCGTTATCCCACAGGTTGAACATGCTCTTGTAAGTAGACAGTTCGTTTGGTTGCGTAACGGCGATATTGCCAAGAACCGCGTTGGCAAACGCCGGCGTCGGAATCGTCGCGGAGATCACGTCCGGTAAAACGAATCGCAGCCCTTCGGTATCCACAAAGAAAAACGTCTTGTTCCTGATGATGGGTCCGCCCAGCCGCGCCGCCCATTGATTGGCGTTCGAAAACGGCCGCGGATCGCCATAGAAATTGTTGAACCAGTCGTTGGCGTTCAGTGTCCGCCCGTTCCACCAGTAGATCGCGTTTCCGTGAAACTCGTTGGTGCCCGACATGGTGACATAGGTGACCTGCGCGCCGGAAAAAGTCCCGTACTGCGCGCCGTACGCGTTCGTGGTGATGCTTGCTTCCTGAGTCTCATTCATTCCCAGCGAAAGGTTAGAAGCACCCGAGTTGTTGATATTGAAATACGGGTCCATGTAGCTTTCGCCGTTAATGGTGAACAGATTCGATGTTGCCGGCAGGCCGTTGGCGCTGAAGTTTCCATAGTCGTTGTTCACGGAAACGACTACACCCGGTGCGGTGAACGCAATGCTGGTGATATCGCTGCCGGCGCTCGGCAACAGCTCGACTTCGCGGGGCGAATAGGTGGTGTTGATGCTGGCCTCAGCATTCAGGACCGGCTGCGCCTCGACGACTTCCACCGTCTGCGCTGATTGGCCCACGGCAAGCGTCAGATCGGCGGCTACTAACCGGCCGACCGCCGCATCCACCTGCCGTTCCACGGTTTGGAACCCGGGAGCGCTGGCAGTGACCGTATATCGTCCGGGTTTCAACAGGCTGAAACGGTAGCTCCCAGACTGATCTGTCGTGGCGGTATGCGTGTCACCTTTGTCGAGACTCTTCAGTGTGACCGTCGCCTTCGGAACTACGGCGCCGCTGGGATCAAGAACCACCCCCGCGATATCGCCGGAAATCAGGGATTGCGCGGAGGCCCGATTACAAAACGGGGCTGTCAGCGCCAGGATCAACGTGAGAGAGAAAAGCAGCAGCCTGCTGCCCTGGGACGAGGAACGAGCGGATCTTACAGAAAACATAAGCCCTTTCTCCAAAAAAACAGGCGCACCAACTCAGGTTGGACACCGATACCTCGATCTCCTGAGGAGACCGGGACTGATTTTTCAAAGAAATCCCCAACATAGGCGCCAAGGCCTGACTGAGTAAAACTTTATCGGCCCTTACGCTTACCCAACAACACTGTTGTCTAGAACGTAATACAACTGAAGCTAAACTGTCAATAGAAAAAGAGTTACGCAAAATGCCCGATTATCGGCGTAACTTAGGAGTTATATCCAAGGCAACTACTCAAAGAAGAGCGGGACGATATGGCGATCGTATAGATTCTGCGTCACATTTCTTGCGATCGACGTTTCACAATCGTCCAGCAATTTTGTGTAGCGATCTCCCATGTGAGCTGCGATCTTGTACCCCACGTGGAGAAGTTGACGGACACTCGGATTGAACAAAGCGGATTTTTGATCGTGGCGTAGCGCTCTCGCGAATTGTTCGGATGTCCAGCCGT
This sequence comes from Bryobacteraceae bacterium, assembly GCA_035308605.1. Classification (GTDB taxonomy): domain Bacteria; phylum Acidobacteriota; class Terriglobia; order Bryobacterales; family Bryobacteraceae; genus Palsa-187. Next base: position 664 of record DATGGL010000332.1, on the reverse strand, counting down.
TCACCACCTCAGGCGACGGCAGCCGCGCCGGATCTATGTCGATCACAGCCGCATACGGAGCGCATAACTCATCGCGATGGCCATAGGCATTCGCGTATATCTCCTTGCTCAGTGCAAGACCGGCGGGTCCGCCTTCGGCGAGCCCGATCAGCTCTTCGAGCCACGTCGTCCCCGCGGTCTTGACGTGGACACCCGCGCCAAATCGCGCGAGGACTCGCCGGATCGGGGCGTAAATCGAAAACTTATCGCTGCCCGAATGCACGCTCAACTTGAGATTCGCGGGAAGGCCGTACCGCTTCACGGCAAACGCGATGACCGCCACATCGGCCGCGAATTCGCTTTCGAACTGCTGCACGTCGCCGACGTAATCGACGCCTTTGTTGAAGCGTCCGGTGAACTTGGGCGCAATGGTCTGAATCGGGATTCCCGCATCCGCGATTGCCGCCAGAATCAGCAGCAGCTCCGAAGGAGTCTGTGGCGCATCGGTCTCATCCATGGAAACTTCGGTGATGAACTTGCCGGCGCCCTTCGCCGCGGCGATCTTCTGGTAGATTTTGGCCGCTTCGGTAACTGCGAACAGGTAATGCGAGGCGGTCCGCAGAGCGTCCTCGCGGGAAACGGTGAAAGCTCCGTCGATCCCGGGGATCTCGATGCGGCCGATCAG
>DATGGL010000331.1:0-6112 GCA_035308605.1 Bryobacteraceae bacterium | reverse complement strand
ACCCCCGTCGATTCCATACAATCCCAGCTTCCCGTCCGGCCCCGTTGCCGCGACCGTCTTTCCATCCGGCGAAACCGATTTCCCCGTGATCGCCATCCCCTCGCCCGTGAACGGACGCGGCTCGCCCGCCGGAAACACGCTCTGCGCCCACAGCCGCGTCCCCTTTCCCGCTTCGCTTGCCGCGAACACGATCCCTTTCGAATCTGGCAGCCATTGCCCGCCCGGCTGATACTCGAGCCCACGCTGCGGCAGATGCACCTGCTCCCCCGCGCCCGTCGGAATCAAAATCAATTCCGGAGGCTTCTTGTGTAGCACCGCCAGCGCCCAATGCCCGTCCGCCGATAGCGACGTCGGCTCTCCATCCCCCAGCACCACCGTCGGCGATCCGTCCATCCCCCGCATGCACGCCAGATAACTCTGCCCCGCGCCGTACTCGACGAACAGCAGCGATTTCCCATCGCCCGAAAGATCCACCGGCGAGGACTGATCCAGATACGCCAGGTTTTCCTCGTGCGTATCCCCGCCCTTCATGCCCTTCATCTCAAAGTGCGTCCCGTCATCGGTGGTCAACAGCACCCGGCCGTCCGGCCCGATGTCCTGCAACACCAGCGCATTCGGCGATTCCAGAATTTCGCGCCGCTTGCCCGATAAACTCACGGCGTACAGCATCCGCGCATATCCCCTCTGCCCGCTCGCGAACCAAACGTCGTCGCCCTTGGGATTCCAGTCCAGTCCCTCGATCGATTCCCACGCCGCTGAAAGCACCGTCTTCTGCCCCTGCAAGTCCAGCACCGCAACGTCGCCCCGATCGTCCCAGCGCAGCGGATAATCGGCGAATGCGAGCTTGGTTCCATCCGGCGAAAATCGCAGCGCCCCGATCCATCCCGAACTCTGATAAATCGGTTTCCCCGGCGGATACTCAATCCGCATGATCCCGTCCACCATTCGCGCCACCGCTAACTGATCGCCGGCCGGATCCCAATCCGCCTGGTAAACGTCCTTCATCAGCGCCCGCGGCGCGCCGCCCGCCAGCGCGACCCGCGCCAGTGTCCCGTACACGCCATGCGTATGCGGAAACTGCACATCCAGCGCCACCGCCAGCTCGCCCTTCTTCGAAATCGAAAAAATGTGCCCGTTATCCAGCATCAGCGGCCGCGAATCCATCGATTCGGTCCGCGTTGAAAAAACCTCGAAGGGCGCTCCCGCGAACGCCGCGCTGTACGCGATATTCTTCCCGTCCGGCGCGAACCGCGCCGCCGAAACAAGTCCCCGCTGAAATGTCACGCGATGAAATCGCGGATGCTGCGTCACTCCGGAACTCCGCCCGAACCAGATCCCGCCTCCCGCCGCCGCCAGAATTCCCATGCCCACCGCGATCGGCCCCCAGTTCACGGCTTTCTTGCGATCCGCTACCGCCGCAACCTGTCCACTCGACTGCGTCGGCCCCGTCACTGCCCGCAGCCCGAACGCCAGGTCCCGCGCCGATTGAAACCGGTCCGCCGGATTCTTCTCGATGCAGTGATTCACAATCTGCGCCAGCGACGCCGGCACCGACAGCGGCAGCTCCGGCGGATCCACCGTCAGAATCGCGTTCATCACCTCTACCGCCGAGTCCGCCGCGAACGCCCGCTTCCCCGCCAGCATTTCGTACAACACTAATCCAAAGCTAAAAATGTCCGACCGGTAATCCGCCGCCTTCCCCCGCACCTGCTCCGGCGACATATACCCGACAGTTCCCATTACTACGCCCGGCTGCGTCTTGTGCATCAACTGCGTCGCGTCCGGATCCGATTCCTTCGGCTCTTCCAGCTTCGCCAGCCCGAAGTCCAGAATCTTCGCCCGCCCGTCCCGCGTGATCATCACGTTTTCCGGCTTCAGATCGCGATGAACGATCCCCGCCGCATGCGCCGCCGCCAGCCCATCCGCAATCTGCGCCGCGATCTCCACCACCTTCCGGACCGTCATTTGGGGGACATTCCGTAAGGAATCTCCATCGACGAGCTCGGGGACAAAATAATTCTCGCCCACGTCGTAGACCGACAAAATGTTGGGATGATTCAGCGCCGCAATCGCACGGGCTTCCTGTTCAAACCGGGTGCGATAACTCGGGTCCGGCAGAATCTTCAACGCCACATCGCGCCCCAGTCTTGAATCCCGCGCGCGATACACCTCGCCCATTCCGCCCGCGCCCAGCGGCGCGATGATCTCATACGGACCTAAACGAGTTCCCGCTTCCAGCGCCATCAATCTTCGCCTGTTTAGTCTTCGATGGTCATCGACGGCCCTCCGCCCTGCTCCTCGGCGCAGCGCATCTCGACCTCTTTTGCCAATTCCAGAAACGGCGCCGCATGCGCATCCCCCATCGCCCGCGTCGTCACCGGCTTGCCGCTATCTCCGCCGATCCTGACCTCCGGATCCATCGCCAGCTCACCCAGAAAGTGAACTTTCATCGCCTCCGCCGTCCGCTTCCCGCCGCCTTGCCCGAACACATCGATCCGCTCGCCCGATTTCGGCGCGATCAGATAACTCATGTTCTCGATCAATCCCAGCAGCGGCACCCGGACCTGATGAAACATATTCACCGCTTTACGCGCATCCTCCAGCGAGACATCCGACGGCGTCGTCACCACGATCGCTCCGGTGATCGGCGTGGTCTGCGCCAGCGACAGCGCCACATCGCCCGTCCCCGGCGGCAGATCGATGACTAGGTAATCCAATTCCCCCCACTCCACATTCCGCAAAAACTGCTGAATCGCGGAATGCAGCATCGGCCCGCGCCAGACCAGCGGCTTGTCCCCCGGATTCAGAAACCCCATCGACATCAGCTTCACACCGTAATTTTCAACCGGTTGAATCCGATCCCCAAACGCCTTCGGCGGCTCGCTGATCCCCATCATCAAAGGAACATTCGGCCCGTAAACATCGGCATCCAGCAGCCCGACTTTGCGTCCCAGCGCCGTCAGCCCTAGCGCCAGATTCACCGCGACCGTAGTCTTCCCGACGCCGCCCTTTCCCGATCCAACGGCAACAATATTGCGAATCCCCGCAATCGGAGTCTTCGGAGGCGGTACATTTTGAGATCCCATTCGTCTTTGCCTAGTGTCTACGCTTTGCCTAGTGTCTAAGATGGTAGCGTAAGAGATTAATTATGCGAATTGTACTCGGAGTGCTTCTGACTGTCAGTCTCTACGCGCAGGACCCGCAGTTCACGAAAGACGACAAGCTTCTAAAGCCCGAAAACTATCGCGAATGGATCTACCTGAGCACCGGCCTAGGCATGGTTTACGGCCCCGCCCGCGAATCCGCCGGCAACCAAAACCCGCCGTTTGAAAACGTCTTCGTCAACCCCAGCGCGTACAAAGCATTTCTCGCGACCGGCAAATGGCCCAACGGCACAACTTTCGTCCTCGAAATCCGCGCCTCTGAGACCCAGGGGTCGATCAACAAAGGCGGCCACTTTCAACAGGACCGCCTGCGTTACGAAGTAGAAGTAAAAGACCCGCGTTTCCCCGACAACTGGGCCTTCTTCGGTTTCGGCGAATCCGACGCCAGCGCCCAAGCGATCCCCAAAACCGCCGGCTGCCAGGCCTGCCACTCCAAAAACGGCGCAGTAGAAAACACCTTCGTCCAGTTCTACCCGACTCTTCTACCTGTGGCTAAGGCGAAGGGCACCCTCAAACCCAAGCCCGAATAATTTCTTATTCGCGTCCATCCGCGTGCATTCGCGGCCATTAAGCCTTTTGACAGCGACGGCTCACTGCCCCCCGCCGGTCATCAACGAATCCCACCGAGCCGCAGCCTTCTCCTTCACCTTCCCCACATCCTGCGGCAGCATCAGCCTCTTCGAAGCCAGCGCCTTCCCCGCATCCTCGATCTTCATCAGATAAGCATCCCGCGAAGCATATCGCTCCTCAATAGACGGCCTCGGATCCCCGTTCTTCTCCCGCTCCGCCTTCGTCCGCGCAAACGGAATAAACGACCCGACCATGTTGTAAATCACATCCGGCGATCCCATGCGCGGATCCCGCAAATTCCACCCCGCATAAGTCGCCAGCGGCACCATCTGCTCCGGCAGCCGCACACCCGAGGTCTCATTCCCGTCCCGATCCACCTGCGGCACCAATATCGGAAACGGCTTCCCCACCTTCGGCGGATCGTTCGCCACAATCCCCTTCGTCCGGAACTCCGGGCCAAAGTCCATCCGCCACGCCAGATTCGGCTCCTTCGGCAGATTCACCCCCGGAATCCGGGGAAACGCCAGCGCCGAGGGCGCCACCAGTTGGTCCTTATCGATATGCGGAATCTGCGATTCCGGCGGCGCCGTCCCATCGCTAATCCACGAATTCATATCCACCAACAGCGCCCGCATCGCATACCGGTAATCCGTCGGATTCGCCAGATTCTGCGTCACCGTCTTGGTCGGCTGCGCATTCGGCCCATGCTGCGTTCCTGCCAGATAATAAATCCTGGTATCCGGAGCCGGCGCCACGTCCTTCTTCCCATCCGGCGCGATATGAATCAGCGACGCCGCCCGGCCCCAATATTCATACGATCCATTCGTATAAAAAATCTTCGGAACCACGCCGTCCTTCCTGGCTCGCGACAACACCCCCTCCGTGATCCCCTCATCCGTCTCCACTTCGTCGGTAAACGGAAACACATCCGACGGATAAAACAAATTCAACAGCGGATGTCCATCCCGCGAAGGCTGCGCAAACCGGTGATCGAAGCTCCCGCGCCCCGCCCCCGCCACATGCGCCCAGATCCCATCGAACACGCGCTGACCTTTTTCGTCCGCATTAAACCCGTAATACAGATAAGTCCGCAAAAACCGCCCGCTCTGCGACGTCCCAAACCCGATCGCTCGCTTCACCTCGCCCTGCTGTTTCATGTAAGCGATGTAATCCCGCACCGCCGCCGGCCCCAGGCCCACCACCGCCGGATCTTTCCCCGTATACACCACTTCGTAAATCCGCCCCGGCTCAAACCCCGCCGGATACTCAACGCCCGTCCCAGCCTCATTAAACTTCCACTGATCCCGAGCAATCGTCGTCCGCGCCGAATTCACTTTGTCCCGCACCGTCAACGTCGCCGACGCCTTATCCGCCACCGCGTAAGGAATCATCACCCGATCCCCCAGCGAAGCCGTCGTCGCGCGCTTATCCAGCACAATCTCCGACCGCACCACTCCCGTCACGCCTTTCACCGCCGGCGCATACAGCTTCAGCCCGCGCGGAACATCGAACTCCCATCCCACCCACACCAGCGTGTATCCCGATTCAAACAGCAGCGAATCGCCAACATCGAACATATTGACCATCCCCTGCCCGCCGCGATTCGAAATCTCCAGCAGCGCCGTCCCATTCGATTTCGCCGCATCCTTCGGCCGCATCACGACGAGGTCCGCCGAAAACTCGACCATCCCCGCCGCATTCTTCGGCGCCAGGTCGATATCGGTGATGATTTTATTGGCAGCTAATTTCGGATCGACGGCGAAGTAAACCTTCCCCGTGATCTGTTCATAAGACCCGCCCGGCATATCGGCCCTCTGAGCAACCTCCACCCGAGTAACCGCACCCTGGCAAATGGAAATGATCAGCAACAACACAATGCATCGCAGCATGCAAATATTCTACGCGAATCGATTCGTGTTCATTCGTGTTCATTCGTGGCCATTAACTCAACGTCAGATTCGCCTGCGCCCGCAACCCCAGCCCCGCAAACTCCCCCCGCGCAAACTTGACAAACGCCGCCGCCGCGATCATCGCCGCATTATCCGTCGACAACCCCGCAGTCGGAAAAAACACAGGGCAGGGAAGCCGGACCGATTCCGCCGCCCTTCGCAGTCCCGTATTGCACGCGACCCCTCCCGAAATAATCAAACTCCGCGCGTCGATCTCTTCCACACACCGCACCGCTCTCCTCAAAAGCTCCTCGATCACCGTCCTCTGAAACGACGCCAGCAAATCCAGCGTCCCCTGAGGCGTCACCTTCACCCACTCCTCGACACTCGGCTGCGCAATCTCCGCCAGCAGTGCCTTCCGGCCCGCAATTTCCTCCGACATGTCACGCGCCTCCACCCACCGCAGCACCGCCGTCTTGATCCCGCTAA
>DATGGL010000330.1:0-2349 GCA_035308605.1 Bryobacteraceae bacterium | reverse complement strand
CAGCGACGCTCGACGCGAAGCGAGTCGGGTGCATGGGGATCTCCGGCGGCGGCACGGTGACGTTGTTTTCGACTGCGATGGAACCGCGAATCCGAGCGGCTCTGGTAAGCGGATATCTGAATACCTTCCGCGCCAGCATCATGAGCATGTCGCACTGCATCGACAACTACGTGCCTGGAATTCTCCAGTGGGCCGAGATGTACGACGTCGCTGGCCTCATTGCGCCACGGCCGCTATTTTCAGAAGGCGGCGACCGGGACCCGATCTTCCCGCCCCCGGCAACGCGCGAGAGCTACGCGCGCGTTAAGAAAGTCTATGAAGTGTTTGGCGCAGCCGATGCGGTCCAGCAGGAGATCTTTTCGGGCGCCCACGAGTTTCACGGCGCCCGCGGCCTGCCGTTTCTCGCGGCCGCTCTTAAGGCTTAAGGCCGCCACAACTTTCCGTTCATCCTGAAGTCGTCGACGTGGAGACCTTCGACGTGCTCGGCAATGTTGGCCTTGGCGACCTCCTGGAACTTGCAGTGCACCGCGCTGACGTTTCGGATCGGATCGGACGCGTAGCCGCGCAGATTTAGAGCGGTCACGGCTTTCTGGCAGGTGACATCGCGGATATCGATGTTGCGCACCGTCGGCAAATTGGGACCGCCTTCGCCTTCTTCGTAAGAAAAATCGATCTGCACAATGTCGTTTGCAACCTGGCCGACCGTCACGTTGCGGAAGGAAATGTTCTCGATGACGCCTCCGCGATAGGAGTTGGTTTTGATCCGTAATGCCCGCTCGAGATTCGGGCTGCTCATCTCGCAATTCCGCACGAAGACGTTGCGGATGCCGCCGGAAACCTCGCTGCCGATACTGACGCCGCCGTGGCCGTCTTTCATCGTGCAGTTTTCGATGACCAGGTTTTCGCACGGGGCGTTCACGCGCCGGCCGTCGCGATTGCGGCCGGATTTGATGGCGATGCAATCGTCGCCCGTGTCGAACGTGCAGCCCTGGACCACGATGTCGCGGCACGATTCGGGATCGCAGCCGTCATTGTTCGGCCCGTGCGTGGAAATATCGACGTTTCGGACCATCACGTTGCGGCACAGAACGGGATGAACCTCCCACATCGGCGAATTTCTTATTTTCACGCCCTCGATCAGAACGTTCTGGCATCGATAGGGCTGGATGAATTGCGGGCGCAGATAATGGCCGATGCCGAAGATCCGGTCCTTAACAGGCACATCCTTGTCGGCCATGGCGACCAGGGCCGCGCGGTCCTTAGCCTGATCGGGACCGTTAGAGGACGCACCACAAGTCTTGCCCCCTTTCCAAGGCCACCAATGTTCGCAATCGCCTCCGCCGTCGAGCGTTCCCGTTCCCGTGATCCCAATATTGGTTTGCTCGAACGCGTAGATCAGGGGCGAGTAGTTCATGCACTCGGTCCCTTCCCAGCGCGTGAAAACCAGCGGATAATCTTTGGGCTCGCGGCTGAAGCGCAAAGTCGCGCCCTCGGCGACGTGCAGATTCACATTGCTTTTCAGGTGAATGGGGCCGGTGAGAAAAACACCGGAGGGAATCACGACGCGTCCACCGCCGGCGGCTGAACACGCGTCGATGGCTTTACGAATGGAGTCGCTCGCATCCCCGCCAGGCTTGGCACCGTGCAGTGTAATCTCGAAATCGCGGTTCGGAAATTTCGGCGGCGTAACACGGGCGACAATGACGTCGGCCTGATCCCGCCAATCGTCGGCTGCATGGACTGTAAGAGCCGCGGTTGTACCTGCCAGAAAAGTTCTGCGTGTCATGATCGGCTTGAAGACAATCGAATCTTATCAGGATCCGTCATACGGCACCTACCCTGCTAAACTCGACTGTTGGGGCTGAAGAAGCGCGCGGACCCGCCCGCTATCGCTCACGGTTCTGAAGCGCTGGTACGGAACCGCGCACGATAGTAAGCGGGTGGCTGGGTTCTTTCAGTAGCCTCTTAGAGAGAGACAACGATGGTCCTCGAAAAACTTTCCCTCGGAATGGGTGACCGGTTCGCGCACCAGGCAAAAGCGCAGCTCGCGGCTTGCATCTGTGCCGCAAAACGTGGCGCGCAGGTGATTCCTGTCTGGAATAAGTCGAATCGGGAACACAACATTATCGGATCTGAACCAAGCGGCACACGCGCAGCCGTCGACGCCGCGATCCGGGCCCTGGAATGGAAGCAGCCTTATTATGTCGATGCCGACCACATCGACGTGAACACGGTCGACCGGTTTCTGGAACCCTGCGATTTCTTCACGCTCGACGTGGCCTATGCCATCGGCCGTCCGGCGGCCCCCGGCGCGGCGGAAGCCCTGCTTGATCGCCATCCGGAGCTGAT
>DATGGL010000329.1:0-12990 GCA_035308605.1 Bryobacteraceae bacterium | reverse complement strand
CGCCCTGGTCTGGGGGCTGGAACAGGTCGCGATGGGGCCTCTCGATACTGGCGATGTGTATCCGCCGTATTCGTCGCTGCGGACCGATCCGCTGGGCGCGAAAGCTCTGTACGAGAGTCTGGAGGCGATGCCGGGAATCGCCGTCGAGCGTCTTTATAAGGAGCGGACGACGCTGGATGGTCCCGGCGATTCGATGTTCGTCCTCGGTGTGGACGCGGGCGGATGGTCCACCGTGAAGGAAAAGACCCTCGAGGAGTACGAGAAGCTGGTGGAACATGGCGGGCGGCTGGTGATCGCGTTCCTGGCGGTGCAGAAGCCCGCGGCGTCGCTGGAAAAGCGGCCAGTGGAGGAACGATGGAACATCCGGTTTCGATACCGGCGGCCCGCTGGTGACGATGCCGGAAGCGGCGTGCCGCGCGAGTCGACGCTGTATTTTGACGCAGGGCCGCCATGGAAAATCGACGGGCGCACTGCGGAAAAGTCGTTCGGGACAGGGACCATCGTTTTGGTGGCGGACAGTTTCCCGCTGAGTAATCAGGGGCTGCGAGAAATGGAAGACGCGGAATTCGTCGCGAGGCTTTCAGGGCCCGCGCGGCGGATTATTTTCGATGAGAATCACTTCGGGGTGTCGGAGAGCGGGAGCGTCACAAAGCTGATGCGCAAATACCGGCTGGAAGGCGCCGTTGCGGTTCTCGCGCTGGTCGCCGGGTTGTTTTTGTGGCGCAGCGCGTCCAGCTTTCTGCCGCCCAGGACGGGCGAGCGCGCGGACGCGGTTGCGGGGCGTGATTCGTTGGAGGGCATGACGTCGCTGCTGCATCGGGGCGTGGGGGAGAAAGCTCTTCTGGATGTTTGTTTTGCCGAATGGAGCAAGTCGGCGGACCGTCGTGCGCGCAAGGAGCGTATGGAGCAAGAGATCCGGCGTTACGGAAAGCAGTATCCGGTGGCGGCGTATCGGGCAGCGAGCAAAGCCCTCTTGGAGAAAAAATGACGGAGAGACTCGAACGGCTTCACCAGACGCTGGACGCGGCGCGGGCGGAGGTTCGCAGAGTAATTCTGGGGCAGGATGGCCCGATCGATGCGGCATTGATCGTGATCCTGACGCGGCAGCACGCGTTGATCGAAGGCGTGCCCGGGGTCGCGAAGACGCTGCTGGCTCGCACATTGGCGCATGTGCTGGGATGCGAGTTCGCGCGCATTCAATTTACGCCGGATCTGATGCCCGCCGATATCACGGGAACCAACGTCTTCAATTTCGCTCGAAATGAGTTCACGCTGGTGCGCGGTCCGGTATTTACGTCGTTTCTGCTAGCGGACGAAATCAATCGCGCGCCCGCGAAGACGCAATCCGCGCTTTTGCAGGCGATGCAGGAGCGGACCGTGACCATCGACCGTGAGACCCACACGCTGCCCGAGAATTTCACAGTATTCGCAACGCAGAATCCGATCGAGTATGAGGGGACGTATCCGCTTCCCGAAGCCCAGAAAGACCGTTTCTTGATGAAGGTTTCGATGTCCGCACCGGATCGGGAGCACGAAGTGGAGCTGGCGCGGAGAATGCTCGGCGGGAATGCGCCGGAGGCGACGCTCGAACGCGGCGAGGTTCGCGCGGTCTTGAAGACGGGGGAATTGGGGCAGGCGCGCCAGGCCTTGGACGATGTTTCGATGCGCGAGGAACTGGCCGCGTATATCGTGGACATCGCGCGGCGGACGCGGACACATGAGAGTGTGCTGGTAGGCGCGGGGCCTCGCGCGACGCAGGCTCTGGTGATGTCGAGCCGGGCGCATGCGGCGCTGGCGATGCGCGATTTCGTCACGCCGGACGATGTCAAGGCAATGGCGATTCCAGTGCTGGAGCACCGGCTGATTTTGCGGCCCGAATTCGAGATCGAAGGCATGACGGCGAGTGAATCCGTGCAGAAGATTCTCGAAAGCGTCGCGGTGCCGGTCTGAATTTCGATGGTCCCGAGTCCACGATTGATCTGGTTGGTGGCGGTCGTCGGATTTCCGGCGGCGGTAGTCGCTGGTTTGTCGACGGATATGCGGGCGTGGGTGCTTCTGGCTCTGATCGTCGTAGTCGCGGCCGGGGACGCGATGTTGCGAGAACGGGCGCTCGACGGGATCCGGATCGAGACACCAGAGTTGGCCCGGTTTTTCAAGGATCGCGATGGCGAGATTCGAGTGCGAGTCTATAATTCAGGCCTCAAAGCCCGGAAGATTCGGGTAGGGCTGGTCGCGCCTGAGGGAATCGAGGCGGCCGGCGAAGATGTGTTGCTCGGATTGCCTGAGGGCGCCAAAGCCGCGGAGTTTTCCTGGCGCTGCACGCCGAGGCGGCGTGGACGATATCGGATGGGGGCCTGTCATCTTGAGGCGGCATCGCCGTTCGGATTGTGGGCCGTGCGCCGTCGCGACGCGGTGCCCCTTGAGATTCGTGTGTATCCGAATCTTCGGCGCGACGAAGACTTGAAGGCACTGCGGCGTGGAGCGGAGGGTATGCACGCGCTTCGGCAAATCGGGCGCGGCCGGGAGTTTGAAAAACTGCGCGAGTATGTCGCTGGCGATGGATTCGACGAAATTGACTGGAAGGCGACGGCGCGGCGCGGACGGCCGATTACAAGAGTCTTTCAGGTCGAACGAACCCAGGAAATCTACGTCGTCATCGATGCGTCGCGGCTATCGGCGCGTCCGGCGGGAAACGAAACGGAGCTCGAACGGGCGATTGTCGCGGGATTGATCACCGGAGCGGCGGCGGAAAAGCGCGGTGATTTGTTCGGGCTGGCGGCGTTTTCCGATCGAGTGGAATCGTTCACACGGGCAAGGAACGGGAAGGCCCACTATGCAGCGTGCCGCGACGCGATTTACGAGTTGCAATCGCGGCCCACGTCGCCCGATTTCGACGAGATCGCTACATTCTTGCGGTTGCGGCTGCGTAGACGCGCGCTGCTGCTGTTTCTGACATCGCTCGACGATCCGGTGCTGGCGGAAAATTTCGCTCGCGCAACGCGCTTGCTGGCGCGAAGGCATCTGGTGATCGCCGGCATGCTGCGGCCGAAATCGGCGCGGCCGCTGTTTGAAGACGGCGACGTGAGCTCGTCCGAGGACATTTACCGGCATCTGGCTGGACATCTGGCGTGGAGGCGGCTGCGCGAGCTGGAATCCACCCTGGCGAGGCAGGGCGTCCGGCTGGCGCTGATCGATCCGGAGCGATTCGGTAGCGGATTGATCGGGCTGTACGATGAGGTCAAGCAGAGGCAATTGCTGTGATTCTGGATCTGTCGCGATTCGTCGAGACCGAGCGCCCGCATTGGACGGCGCTGGAGAAGACGCTCGACTGGATCGGACGGAATCCGGGCGTCGAGATTTCCATTCAGGATCTGGATCGCTTCCATGTTCTTTATCAGCGTGCGTCGGCTGATCTGGGGAAGGTCGCGGCGCTCGCGTCTGAATCGGAACTGCGCGGTTACCTGGAAAGGCTGGTCAGCCGGGCTTACGCGGAGATTCACGAATCGCGGGAACGAAAGAAGTTCCGGCCATGGCGATGGTTCACAACGGATTTTCCCCGAGCCGTCCGGCGGCATTCGATTGCCCTGCTGCTGGCCGTCGGGTTGACGCTGGTGGGATCGGGGTTCGGCGCGCTGGCGATGCGGATGGATCCCGAAGCCAAGACCGTGATTGTGCCGTTTCAGGGCCTGGAGATGACGCCGGCGGAACGCGTGGCGCGGGAGCAGCGGCTGAAAGGCTCCCAGCTTTCCGGCAAGAAAGGACGATTCTCGGCGGAGCTGATGACGCACAACACCCAGGTGGCGCTGTTGACCATAGCGCTCGGGATGACCTTCGGCTTCGGCACCATCGTGATGCTGTTTTATAACGGCGTGATTCTGGGTGCGGTCGCGTTCGATTACGTCCATGGCGGACAGGGCGTTTTTCTATTGGGTTGGCTGCTGCCGCATGGCGTCATCGAAATTCCGGCGATTCTGCTCGGCGGGCAAACGGGGTTCGTACTGGCGCATGCGCTGATCGGATGGGGAAGCCGGCTCACACGGGCAGAACGGCTGCGCGCGGTTTCGCGGGACGTGGTGACGCTGTCCGGTGGCATCGCGCTGATGCTGGTGTGGGCGGGAATTGTCGAGGCGTTCTTGTCGCAATATCACGAGCCGGTGATTTCCTACGGGATGAAGATCGGGTTTGGGTTGGTGGAAGCCGCTTTGCTGGTGCTGTTCCTGACGCGAGCGGGGGTAAGTTCAGAGTGACCCGTCCCAACGCGCTCGTGATCCGGACCCCGGAGGGGATCGAGTTCAGCCTTCCGCTGGCTGGACCCTTTAGCCGGATGCTGGCGCTGGCGGTCGATCTCGCCGTGATCGCGACGTTAGGGTCGGTGTTGCGTCAGGTGATCGCTCCGCTCATGTTTTTCGGGGAGGATGTCGCGGGAGCGGTCCAAATTGTGTTGTACTTCGCGATCACAATCCTTTACAGCGTCGCGACCGAATGGATGTGGCGCGGGCAGACCCTGGGGAAACGGCTCCTGGGGCTGCGCGTGGTGGACGCTCGAGGTCTGCGCCTGGAGCCGAGCCAGATCGTCGTCCGGAACCTGATGCGGGCTTTGGACGCGTTGCCGGCGTTGTATCTGGTCGGCGGGATCGCGTGCGTGGTCAGCCGCCACCGGCAGCGGCTGGGCGATCTGGCGGCGGGAACGGCGGTGGTCCGGAACGAGGCGGTCGCGAAACCGGATCTGGACAGGCTGCTGGGGAGCAAGTACAACTCGCTGGGCGAGTCGCGGCACCTGGTAGCGAGGCTGCGGCAGAGAGTGACGCCGGAGGTCGCAGGCGTCGCGCTGGAGGCCTTGCTGCGACGGGACCGGCTCGATCCGGCGGCGCGGCTGGCGGTATTTGCGGACCTGGCCGCTTATTTTCGGGAGCTGGTCCCCTATCCCCCTGAAATCGTTGAACAAATCACCGATGAAGCCTATGTGCGAGACGTTGTGGAAATCCTGTACATGTCCCGTGGAAAACCCGCCCACGTGGCGACCGTTTAGCTAGCCTATACTAAGAGCTTGGCCTCATTTCAACCCAGCCAGCTTTGTGTTTTACTAAAGGCGATGCGCCGGTATAAGCTATTCGCCGTTTTCCCCATGATTTTGATGCTGGCGTCCTGCAGCCGCGATCCGAAGGTGCAGGCGCAACGTTATGTCGATAACGGAAATAAGTTCTTCGGTAAGGCTAAGTATAAGGAAGCGTCCATCATGTACCGGCGCGCTCTCCAGAAGGACGCGCGGTTTGGCGAAGCCTACTATCGGCTGGGTCTGACGGATCTCAAGCTCGCCGCATATGGCGACGCGGCGCGGCAATTCCGCCGTGCGGTGGAGTTACAGCCGGACAATGCCGATGCCGCCATCAAGCTCAGCGAAATCTATCTATTGGCCATTCCAGGGGATCAGAGCCACTCGGCCCAGCTATTCAAAGACGTCCGGGAACTGCTCGATAAGGTTTTGCAACAGGATCCGAACTCTTTCGATGGACACCGGCTAATGGGTCAGACGGCGCTCGAGAGCCGGGATGCGGTGGGGGCGATCGCGGAATTCGCCAAGGCAAATGCGATCAAGCCGAACTCGCCCGAGGTAGTGACCCTGTATTTCCAGGCGTTGATCGTGAACCACCAGGTCCCTGAGGGAGAGAAGCTTGCACGCGATCTGATCGCGAGCCAAAAGGCATATGCGCCGACTTACGATTTGCTATACCGGCACTACATGCGGTCCAACCGGATCGACGATGGCGAACAACTGCTCAAGCTGAAGATCGAGAATAATCCGGGTAAAGCCGAATATCAGCTTCAGTTGGCTCAGCATTACTTCGCGTTGAACCGCGCCGCTGACATGGACGCGGCGGTGGCGAAGCTTAACGACGAAAAGATGTATCCCGACGGTCATCTGCTCGCGGGCGATTTCTTCTTTTTCCGCGTCCGCTCTTTCGATCGCGCGCTGCAGCAGTATCAAGCGGCCATGAAGGCATTTCCCAAGGATAAGGCGGTCTATCAGAAGAGGATGGTGGAGTTGTACGCGGCCACCGGGAAGAATAACGAAGCGAACGAACTGTTGGCGACGCTGCTGAAGGACAACCCCAAGGATAACGACGCGATCGCGATGCGGGCTGCGTTGATGCTGACCACCGGCAATCGGGAACAGATCAACATGGCCGCCAGCGATCTGCAAGGGCTGGTTACGAAAACGCCGCAAAATCACCTGCTGCGTTTCAATCTGGCGCGTGCGTTCGTGGCGAAGGGCGATATTGAAGCGGCGCGGCTGCAATTAGAAGAAGCCATCAAGCTGCGGCCGGATTTCGTGGTGGCGCGGGAATGGCTGGCGCGGATCTATCTGGCCAAGCAGGATTGGAACCGGGCCCTGAAAGCTTCCGACGAAATCGTCGCGCTGGATCGCAATAACTTGCGGGGTCACCTGGCGCGATCTAGCGCTTTCTTGGGAATGGGCGATCAGGACAAAGCGCGCCAGGAATTGGCGTTGATCTCCAAGGCGTACCCCGACAACCCCGAAGCGAAGCTTCAGGTAGGCGGGCTGGCGCTGCGCGACAAGGATTTCAAGCGGGCCGAGGAAATCTTCGCGGACTTGTACAAGGGCAATCCGCATGACAATCGAGGGCTGGCGGGTTTTGCAGAGGCGCTGGTCGGGGAAGGCCGGTTGCCGGACGCGATCAAGGAAGTGCAGAAGGCCAGCGAGAAAGAGCCCCAACGGCAGGACCTGAAGCTGTTCGCGGCTCACCTGGACGTGCGGAACGGCCAGTACGACGAAGCCATCAAGATTTATCAAACGCTGCTGCAACAGCAGCCGAAGTCCGCCACGCTGCTGCGCGCGCTCGCGGAAACGCAGCGGCGCAAGGGCGATCTGAACGGCGCTATCGATAACTTCCGGCAATGCAGCCAGGAGGCCCCGAGCGACACGGGCTGTCTGATGCTGCTCGGTTTATTGATGGAGTCGACCGGCAAGCGCGAACAGGCGAAGCCGATCTACGAGCAGATTCTCAAAATCCGGCCGGACGATCCGCTGGCTTTGAACAATCTTGCATTCGCGAAGGCAGAAGAGGGCGTGGACCTGGATCAAGCGCTGACCATGGCGCAGAGGGCCGTGCAGAAGGCGCCGGGAAATCCGCAGATCGCCGATACGCTGGGTTGGATCTACATCAAGAAGAGCCTGACGGACGATGCAGTGCGCGTGTTCCGGGACCTGGTGGTCAAGGAACCGAACAACTATCAGTTTCACTATCATTACGGGATGGCCCTGCTGCAGAAGGGCGACAAGCCTTCGGCCAAGCGGGAACTGGAGACCGCTTTGAAGGACAACCCGTCCCGCGACGACAAGAGCAAGATCCAGGATCTGTTGCAAAAGATTTGACCGGCCCCACAAAAATCTGAAATGCGCGAATCCGGCGTGTGACCCGCTCCCCGTCTGCCCCGTACGTCGTCCCGTTCGCTGTGTTCATGGGCCTGCTGGCCATGCAATCGCAGTTCCCGATGCCGGACCTGGCGGATCAGTGCGTGCGCCTTGTGGTGTTGAGCGGAACTCTGCTGTGGATCGCGCGCCGGGCGATCGATCTACGGATCCGTAGCTGGGGCGGGAGCGTGCTGATCGGAATCCTGGTTTTTGTGGTGTGGGTGGCTCCCGATATTCTTGCACCGGCATACCGGCACCATTGGCTGTTCGAGAATCCGGTTACGGGCGTGGGGCGCGGGGCCTTGTCCGCCGGCGGACGCACGGATCCGCTGGTGCTTGCCCTCCGCACACTGCGGGCCGCCGTAATTGTACCGATCGTTGAAGAGCTCTTCTGGCGCGCGTGGCTGATGCGATGGCTGATCTCGCCCGATTTCCTGAAGATCCCCCTGGGGACGTATGCACCCGTGCCATTCTGGCTGGTTGCGATCCTGTTCGCTTCGGAGCACGGGTCGTATTGGGACGTGGGGCTGGCCGCGGGTGTCATCTACAACTGGTGGATGATCCGCGTAAAGAGTCTGGGGGATCTGATCCTCACGCACGCCGTGACCAACTTGTGTCTGAGCATCTACGTGATCGCCGCCGGGAAATGGGAATATTGGTTATAAAGACTAATTCATGATGGAATCAATTCGGCCGGGCGCATCCGCCGCGGGCGCCCGCGTGGCTTTGTTCGACTTCGACGGCACTCTCTCTCTGATCCGGTCGGGATGGGTGGAGGAGATGGTCCCGATGATGGTAGAAATCCTGGCGGACCTGAAGACCGGAGAATCCGAGGCGGAGCTGCGGACCATCGTCGAAGATTTCGTCTGGCGGTTGACCGGCAAAGAGACCATTTATCAAATGATGGAGTTCGCCGATCATGTGACACGGCGTGGCGGCAAGGCGCTGGATCCCCTGGCATACAAGAAGATGTACCTGGACCGGCTGTGGGTGCGGATTCGCGGGCGGATTGAGGAGTTGAAGGACGGGAAGGCTTCGCCGGAATCGTATATGGTGCCGGGATCGCGCGCGCTGCTCGAGAGCCTGAAAGCGCGCGGGCTGAAAATGTATCTGGCCAGCGGGACCGACGAAGTTTTCATGAAGGAAGAAGCGCGGCTGCTGGACGTCGCCAGATATTTCGATGGCGGCGTTTACGGCGCGCAGGACGATTATAAAAGCTTTTCAAAGAAGATTCTGATTCAGCGGATTCTTTCGACCACCGACGTGCGCGGAGCGGAGATCTTGGGGTTTGGAGACGGATACGTCGAGATTGAGGAAGTGAAGCAGGTGGGCGGCGTTGCCGTCGGCGTCGCCAGCACGGAGCCGGAATGCCGCGTCGTCGACAATTGGAAACGGGAGCGGCTGATCGGAGTGGGCGCCGATTACATTGTCCCGAACTATCTGTGTCACGACGAGCTGATGGCGAAGCTCTTTGCGGGGCAGGCTTTCTCCAATGGGACGATATGAGACTTTCGACCGCAGCCGGCTGCGCATCCGGCCGCTGGCGGAACGCCGTCACGATCTAAAGATCGGGCATTGGCTCGCTCTGACCGATACCACCCCGCCGTTCGATCATCCGGATCTGGCGACGATTGCAGAACGCCTCCGCACCGCTCGCGGAGCGCGCGTCCTGATGATGGGCGCGCATGTGCTTCGGGCAGGAGTAAACCGGCACATTATCGATTTGATAGAGCGCGGCCTTGTGACCCATGTGGCCGTGAACGGCGCGGTCGCGATTCACGATTATGAGCTGGCGCGCATCGGTGCGACCACCGAAAGCGTGGAGCGATACATCCGCTCCGGAGAGTTCGGGTTGTGGCGTGAAACCGGCGAGCTGAATGAATGGATCTCGGAGGCATCGCGCGCGTGTCTGGGGTTCGGCGAAAACATTGGACGGCGCATCGAAGAAAGCGACTTTGAGCATCGCGACTTGAGTATTCTGGCGGCGGGCTGGCGCTGCAGGGTGCCGGTGACAGTGCATGTTGGGATCGGTTACGACATCCTGCACGAACATCCGAACTGCGATGGCGCCGCCGTGGGAGACGCGAGCTATCGCGACTTCCTGATCTTCGCGCGCGCGGTCGAGGATCTGGAAGAGGGTGTGCTACTCAACTTTGGCTCGGCGATCATGGGTCCGGAGGTATATTTGAAGGCGCTGGCAATGGCTCGAAACGTATCCCCGCATCCGTTCACGAAGTTCACTACGGCGGTCTTCGATCTGGCTCCCATTCGTGGAGATTTCCGCGGCGAACTTCCCAAGTCCGATCCCGGTTATTATTTCCGGCCGCACAAGACCATCCTGGTGCGCACCGTTAAGGACGGCGGCGAGAGTTTCTATTTCTGCGGCGACCATCGGGCGACGTTGCCGGCGCTGTGGCGGCTGTTGACGGCGTAAGGCGATGGACGCGGCCAGGATCCTCGCCGGATTTGCTAAGCTGCGGGCGCTGGTGATCGGAGACGTCTGCCTGGACCGCTGGTGCCGCTACGATCCGGCACAACGCGATCCTTCGCGCGAAACCGGGATCCCGCGCGTCGCCGTGATCGAAGCCGAAGTGTCGCCGGGTGCGGCGGGAACCGTGGCAAGCAATCTGGCGGCGCTGCGGGTGGGACAAGTCGCGGTCTTAGGTGTCGTAGGCGATGACGGGCACGGACATGAGCTGGCCCGAGCTTTGCGCCAACGGTCGATTTCCAGCGACCACCTGATCGCATCGCCCCGCGTCGCGACGTTCACCTATACAAAGTTGATCAACTCCGTCACCGGCGTCGAGGATCTTCCGCGCGTCGACTACATCAACGAGCATTCTTTGCCGGATGTGCTCGAATCGGAGGTGCTAAAGGAGATCTGGAAGATCTCCAACGACTTTGACGTGGTTCTCGTTTCAGACCAGGCGGAAACTGCGTCAGGCGGAGTGGTCACGCCGAGAATCCGGGATACGCTGTGCGGCTTGCGGCATGACGTCGTCTGGGTGGACTCGCGGGCGCGCGCGGAGCATTTTCGCAATGTGATTCTGAAGCCGAACCGCCAGGAGTGTGACGCCGCGAGCGTGCGCGCCTTCGGACGCGTCGATGACCGGGCCTTCCGGGAACATACGAACGCGAAGCTTCTCGTGATCACGCACGGCCCCGGCGGCGCGCTGGTGGTGGATGGCGCGGACGAAACCTGGGTGCGGACGAAGGCGGTGGAGAATCCCGTGGATATCTGCGGCGCGGGCGACAGCTTTTCGGCAGGCGCGGCGATGGCGCTCGCCGTAACCGGCTCTGCGGTCGAGGCGGCGCGGTTCGGGAACCTGGTCGCGTCCATCACCATCATGAAGAAAGGCACCGGTACCGCTTCACCGGAAGAGGTATTGGCGATCGCGTGAAAATACTGGCCATTGATATTGGAGGAACCAAGTTTTCCGTCGGTCTTTTCGAAGACGGACGAATGACGCAGCGCGAATCGCGCGCGACGAATCGCGACGGCGGGCCGGAATGGATGCTGCGCGAGATCGCCCGCATGATCGACGGCCCGTGGATATCTGGTAAGCATTTCGACCGATGCGGGGTGGGATTCGGGGGCCCGGTCGAGTTCGGCCGGCAGCGCGTCGCGCTTTCGACGCATGTTAGCGGATGGAATGATTTTCCGTTAGTCCCTCGGCTGCGGACGCTTTTGAAAGTCCCGGTCGTTATGGATAACGATGCCAACGTTGGGGCGCTCGGCGAAGCGGTTCACGGCGCCGGGCGCAACGCGCGGCCTCTTTTTTACATGACGCTCTCAACCGGCATCGGTGGTGGAATCGTTCTGCATGACGGTTCGGTATATCGAGGCGCGGACTCCTGGGCCGGCGAGATCGGGCATATGACCATCCGGCCGGATGGTCCGGAGTGCCTTTGCGGAGCGCGCGGTTGTTTCGAGCGGATGTGCTGCGGCCTGTGGCTGGAGCGCGATCATGGAAAACCGGCTCATGAATTACTGCGCGATGTTGCGTTCGTGCAGCGCTATGTTGTCGATCTCGCGATGGGTTTGAAAGCGGCGGTGATGGTGTTGAATCCCGCGAAAATTGTAATTGGCGGAGGAATCGCCAAGGCAGGAGACATGTTGTTCGAGCCTTTGCGAACGGAACTGCGTAGACAGGTTACACAATGGTCAGGCGCACGGCTGGATGTCGTGCCCGCGGCATTAGCAGACGACAGCGTTCTGTGGGGTGCGCTGGAATTGGCCAGAGGCGATTGAGGATCCCCCGGGGAACCCGCTTGCTGCCGCGCGCGGTTCCGTGCGAATGTTTCGGGGCTCGCCAGCCCCCTGATTTGGTACATCGCCGACACCGAGCCGCGACCGGAGGAAGCGGACGGCGTCTTTTAGGCGGTAGTGAGCGGACGTCAGGATTCTTTTTTGAAGAGGCTGTCGAAGATCGCGCGGGCGTCGTTGGCGTTCTTGGGGACGGGAGTCTGGGGGGCAACCGGACCAGCGCCGTTTCCAGCGCCGCCGTGCGCGGCGTCGCGGGCGACCGTTACGCGCGGCTTAAAGAGTTCGCATTCATTGGCCGCGTCCTTTGGAGAAATCCGGACCGGAATCGGCTTCAGGCACTGGAACCGGGTGGAGGGCTCGAAGTGGGCGCACTGTTTGCAGCAATGCAGGGCCACGCCGCACTTGGGACAGTTGCCGCGCCAATCAATCTCAGTCGATAACTGCGTCGAACAGTTATAGCAACGCGCGGCGGTGACGGATTGCACCATGCGCGGCAGGCGCGGGCCGGTTACGTCGATCGGAGGCCGTGGACCCTGGGGACGAGGGCGCTCATCACGCCGGGGTCCACCATTTCCGGAATAATCACGGCCGGAGTCCTGATAGCCGTGTTGCCGGTACTTACGATCACCATCCATAAAAATGCCTGAGGGTCAACCTGATCAGATCGCGTGGCGACCTGCTGGTTTTATGATCGGCTTACTCCTTTGCTGAAACGTTTAAGGAACACGATCCCGGGAGGTTCGGATCAGCCAGTTTTCGGGAGACGGCGGGCCAACCGGATTCGGAGACTTTCGGAAGTCGGATGCCCGTTCAAATGTCTAAACCACTATGTACCACGAACTCGACGCGGAATCCAGTGAAATCTTCGCTCTACCACTCCATTCGGCGTTTTTTTGTTGAACTTTAGCGCCCTACAGTACTAGACGCAGTTCTAGCTAGTCCATTTCATCAAAGCGTTACATGGCCGGTTCAATGGGTCGTCACAATGATTCGGGCTAACGCGCAGCGAATAACCGAGCCGGCCGGTGGTCGGGGGCGCAAAATCGCGCCCAAACATATATACCGATCCTCGTTGCTCCACCGGAGAGAGGGTCAGTACCTGGGTTTCCTCCAGTTCGCCACTCACGCCGACGCGCCCGACTACCGCTTCCACGCGGACGTCTTCCGGGCTCAACCCGGCCAACTCCACGGCGGCGCGCAGCGGGACGCTCGACCCGGCGGATACCACCGAATCGGGCCCGATACCGGAATCGAGAAACGTCACGCGAGGCCATTTCTCGTTGACCGT
>DATGGL010000328.1:0-11094 GCA_035308605.1 Bryobacteraceae bacterium | reverse complement strand
TGGGTCTCCGATGGAATGACGTTCTATTTGCAGGACGTGGCAGGGAAGCCGCTTGTCCCGCAGTATACGCTCGCGACGGTCAAAGTTTCGGTGAAGACCGCCAGGTAGTTAATCGCCTGCCAGCGACAGCCGGAATGCCACCATCTCCTGCCCGTTGCGGACCAGCAAGACGTCGCCGGCCAGCACCGGGTGATTCCAGGTTTTGCCTTCCATGGCGGGAAAGCGCGCGACTTCCGTAAATTGGCCGGGTACCGCCGCGACCAGAGCGAGCTCACCCTCCTCGGATATCACGAGCAGCAAATCCTGGTCGGCTAAGAGAAGCAGTTGCCCATGGCCGTAACGTCCGCCTTTCCACGTGCGCTTGCCGTCCTGGAGATCGATGCACGCGAGAATGCCGCCGTCGAATCCGAAGGCGTGGCCGTGGTGAACCACGATGTCATTGAAGTACGGCTTCAGGCCGGTCGATGTCCACACTTCGTCCGCGCTCCATCCTGCCGGCCCTTGTGCGACCGCGAGCCGGCGGGTTCCCATTCCTCCCGACATGTCGCCGCTGGTGATGAGGAGCGCACCGTCCGTGGTCATCGCGGGCTGAAGGATGGCGGCGCCCGGCCACTTGTGCTTCCACAGCACGCTCCCGTCCGATGGCGCGAAGCTTGTCGCGCCTGAGGAATTCATCAGCACCACCTGCGCGACTCCGCCAAGCGTTACCAGTTGCGGGGAACTGTAGCTGCCGCCGAAGTTCTGGGCGCGCCAGCGTGGATCGCCGGTCGCGCGGTCGTAAGCGGCCAACCGGCCGGACGCCGCGACGATGACTTTGTCATCCACCATCAGCGGCGAGCTCGAGAAGCCCCATTCGGGAACGCTGGCGCCGGTGTCGGCCGCCGCGTTGTGCGTCCACAGAACGTGACCGTCACTGGTGTCGAACGCGTTCAGGATTCCTGTGGCGCCGAACGTGTAGACCCGTCCGTCATCGAGCGTTGGCGTTCCGCGCGGACCGGCGCCGCCATTCGACTCATAGAAGCGGGCGGCGTCGCGATGGGTCCACACGGGCTCGCCAGTGGCCGCGCTGTAGCAGGCGACGACTTCGAAATCGCCGCGCTGCTCCTGCGTGTAGATCAGTCCGTCGCGTACCGCGAAGGATGACCATCCCGGGCCCACCGGCCGGCGCCATAGTTGGACCGGAGGCGATGCCGTCCAATCTGTTTTGATCCGGACGCCGGTGACCACATCGTCGCGATGCGGCCCTCGAAATCCGGGCCAGTCGGCGCCGCTTCGTGGCGCTGCCACGGGAGAGACGGGCGTGCGCGCCGGTGCCGGTGTCCGAAGCGCCGCGGGTCGCGCCGCCGCTACGGGCTCGGATACGGGTCGCGGTGCGGGACGTTCTTCTGGCGCTGCCGGCGCAGATGCTGCCGGTTCACTGCCGGATCGAGCTAACAGCTTCTGCTCGGAAGTCATGGCCCAGCGCCACGCCAACTGGGATCGGCCTTCGCCGGTGATCCCATCGGTGCGCATGAGGGCCCAGACGACGCAGCCAACCAGGATGGCCGCCGCGATCGTTACGCGGCGAGGTCCATCGGAGAAATTCCGGCTGATCGCCACTCCAGCGACCAAAGCGAGGCTCAGCGTCGGGATGACGAAGACGCCGAACATCATGCCCATCATTCCGCCCGTAATCGAAGGATGGAGAATCGGCCGCGTTGCCAGTGCCGCGGCCAGGATCAGCGGCAGCACGGCCCAGCGTTCCAATTGTGGCGCGCGGCTGAAAAACAGCCACCACACCAGAACCGCCAGTCCGCCGCCCAGGATGCCGGCCACCATTCCAAAGGCGATCAAGCTGGGAGCGACCAGCGGCACGCCCAGCCAGAGCAGCCACTGGAGCGCCACGGCGACAACTCCTGGCCAGATCCGGATCTGCCGCTCACGAGTTCGTTCCGGTTGCTGTGTGAGGGTCATACCTAGTGGATACGTCTCGAGGAGACCGGGTGTTCCGTGGGTTTTTACGGAGGCATTCGTCCAAGTTGATCCTCCCCATCCCCTGAAGTAGCCTAGTGAGAGTGTCTCTATTGGTGCTGGCGATTGCCGCGGCCCCGTTTGCCTATTATCTGATCGTTCTTTTCAGCGCCTGGCGCTTTTTCCGCCGCCCCACGCCGGCGCCTGACCCCAATTTCAGTCCGCCGGTAAGCAATCTGAAGCCGATCCGCGGATTTGATCCCGACGCCTACGATAATCTCGCCAGTTTTTGCCGCCAGGATTATCCGGAATTCGAATTGCTCCTGTGCGTGGACGAAGATGACGACACCGTGGTTGGCCTGGTGGAACGCCTGCGCCGCGATTTTCCGGAGCGAAATATTCAATTGCTATTCGGGTCCGGCCGCATCGCCACTAACGACAAAGTGGCCAAGCTCGCGCGGCTGGTGAACGAAGCCGCCCACGAGGTAGTGGTGATCAGCGACAGCGACGTCCGCGTCGGCCCCGACTATCTGCGCGCGGTGGTCGCGCCGCTCAAAGATCCGAAAGTGGGCGCCGTGACCTGCTTCTACGTTCCCACCGACGTTAAGACTTTCACCGAGCGCTTGCAAACCATGGGCATGATGTCCGATTTTTATGCCGGCATCTTGGTCGCATGGCAACTCGACGGCGTGAAGTTCGCTCTTGGCCCTACGATTGCGACAACGCGTTCCCGGCTCGCCGGATTCGGCGGTTATCAGAAAATCGAAAACCGCCCCGCGGACGATCTTCTGGTCGGCCGTCTGATCGCCGAGCAAGGCTACGACGTGACGCTGTTGCCCTATTGCGTCGGCACCGTCGCCGATTTCCAATCGATGCGGGATCTTCTCCATAAACGCATGCGCTGGATCGTGGTGATGCGCCACATGCGGCCGTGGGGTCATCTCGGTTTGCTTCTCACGCAGGGATTGCCGTGGTCGCTCGCCGCAGCCGCGGCTGCTCCTTCCGCCGCGATCGCATTCGCGTATCTCGGAACCTACCTGATCTTGCGCATCGCGATGACCGGCCTGATCGGCACGTGGGGATTGAAACAACGCGGCCTGTGGAGCAAGATGGCGCTGATCCCGATCTGGGACGCGATTGCATTTTTCATCTGGCTGATCAGCTTTTTCCGCACCAGCGTCCGCTGGCGCGGGGCAGATTACTACATTCGCGACGGCCAGCTTGTGCCGGTCGCTTCCGACAAGTAGCTCAGCCGCCGATCAGAGCGACTCCGGCCAAAACAATCAGCGTGCCCGCGATCCGCCGCGGCCCCACGCGTTCCTTCAACATGAATCGCGCCAGGATGGTCTCGAAAACATAGCTTGCCGCGGACGCGGGAACCACGAAACTCAGCGCCTCAGTCTGCACCAGCGCCATGAATGAGAAGAAGGAAACCGCCAGGCAGCCTATCGCCAGAATCAGAAACCTGCGCTGGGCGATCAGCCGCAGCAGCCGAACCATCCCGCGCGCGCCCACCGATTGTTCGCCGGAGCGCTTCATCTCGAAGCTTTGCAGCACGTCGCTCGCGACCGTCGCCGTTACCATCAGGACCACTAACAGCCACTTCATGCGCGGTCTCCGGTGGTCGATTCGGAAGTCGACCCCACGAGTGCCGCTCCAATGACGATCAGCACGGTTCCGGCCCATCGCTGCGGCGTGACCGTCTCATGCAAGAACGTCTTCCCGAGAAACGCCGCCAGAACGTAACCGATTGCGGTAACCGGGAGCACAAAGCTCAGATCGGCCATGCTGAGCAGCGCCATCCGCGTCAGCACCGAAAGAATCAGCAGCGCGACGCCAAGGGCGACGGCCGGATCGAGCAGGGCCTCCAAATAATGGGTTGAATGCTTCATCCCCCAGGCCAGCGACAGATTCCCTACGGCTTTTAGGGCGATGAACAGCGCGACCACCGCGTAGGTGCGAATCAGATGATGGGGGCGCGGGTTTGGAGACGACTCCGAAACATTCATCCGCCGTTGGGTGCGCGCGATTCCTGTTTCAGCAGTTTCTCCGCCACCCGCTTCGGCGGATCGTCCGGCGTGAGGTCGGAAGCCAGATAACGCCGCAGAAGCTGTTGCGCCTCGACCGGCTTGCGCTGCGTGTCGATGTACGCCTTGGCGGTCGCGAACAATACGCGCGGTTTATCCGGCGCGACTTTCTGGGCGTGCGCGAACAGCGCGTCGCTCTCCTCGATTCGACCATGTTTCGCGAGGAACCGCGCGAGATCGATGATCCGCCCCGGATCTTCCGGCGCCAACGCCAGCGCGCTGCGATAATGCTGCTCGGCGACGCTCAACTGTTTCCGCTTCTCCGCGATTTGCGCCCAATCGAAATGCCCTTCGGCCGGCCGCAGTTTTTCCGTGCGCCGCGCGATTGCTTCGGCCTTATCGATTCCGCCTCCCAAAAATCCCGGAGCGTTCAGATAGTAATCGAACAGATCGTTGAGCGCTTCATCGTTATGCTCATCGAGCGCCACGGCTTTCTCGAAACATTGCCGGGCTTTCGAGGCCTGCGACCCGGCGGAAAACCAGTTCGATGTTTCCGCGCGGCGCCCATAACTGCGCCCCAGCCAGAGCATATAGTCCGAGCTCTGTGGCTGCAACGCAACGGCCTTTTCGAAATGCTCGACGGCTTTCTTATAATCCTCGAGCATGAAATAATTCTTGCCGGACAGGCTGAACGTTGCCGCGTCCGGCGCAGGATCGCGAGCCAGCACCTGCAGTGAAGCGTTGTATTCCGTATGCAGATATAAAGTATTCGCGCGCTTCAAAACTGCATCAGAAGCGGAAGCAGAGAGACAAATACAAAACAACCAAATCGCGTTACGCATAAGTCGCGAGGGCAGCGACACCTTTAGTATAAACGTCCCGAACAAATTGCTTAATCTGCGTGTATCCGCGTTCATCCGCGGCCGATCCTAAACCGTTGGATCTCCATGTACTTCCACGTCTTCCGGCTCGACGCCCGACAACGCCGGCTCGGGCAGGCGGCCGGTCCAGTTCGCCCAGCCCCAGAAGATCGCGGTCGTCGAACTCAGTACGCCGCTCCATGCGCCTACCACTCTTGGACTTACGTGATCCGAAACCAGGCCCGCGACGCCCATCGACACCATCATGGTCAGCCAGGTCCACGTTTCTACCGTCGCGAAGACGCGCCCGCGAAATTCGTCGGAGACGTGCCGCAGTAACTGGGACATATTTAACACCGAGCTCACGGCGACTGCCGCGCGCGAAACGGCTATCAGGAATAGCGCCAGTCCAAAGTTGGGCGCCTGGCTGAACAGAACATACGAGCTTCCGTGCAACAGGTAGCAAATCGAAATCGTACGCTTGTAGCCTTCGAAGCTTAGCCGCTTGCCGATCCGGTGCGCGATGACGGCTCCAGAAACCAGTCCGATCCCCGCGCAGCCCCAAATAATCCCGATGCCCGCCGGCCCGCGGCGAAACACCACTTCGCCAAACAGGCTGAACAGAATCTGCGCCGCGCCGCCGCCCGTCGCCCAGCCGACCGCGACCAGCCCGATGCCCAGAATCAGCGGCGAGGCACGCATGTAGCGCAAGCCCTCCGCATACTCATGCCACGGCCGCGCGACTTTGTCCTCGGCTAAATCCGTGCGTTCCACGCGAAAACCTTTTTCGACTTTCAAGTGCGAAATGCACCACGCCGAAAACAGGAATGAGACCGCGTTGAAAAAGAACGCGAGCCGGTAACCAAACGCTGTCACCGAAGCCCCACCCAGGAACGATCCCACGGTAACCGTGGTCCACTGGGTGAGCTGGGTCAGCGAATTCGCGGCGTGCAATTCGTCCTTGGTCGCGATCGACGGCAGAATTGACGCGCGTCCGCTGGTAAAAAAGGGCGACGCGAACATCAGCGCGCCGCTCAATATGTAGAGCAGCCAGGTACGCCCGTGCGGAATCGCAAAAATGAACCCGATCGCAATCGCCGCGCGCACCAGGTCGCTGGTGATCATGATCTTCTTCCGGTCCAGGCGATCGAGCAGTACGCCTGCAATGGGTCCTGCGGTCACTGCCGGAATCGCCCGGGCTATCAGGATCAGCGCGACCACCAGGCCCGACCCCGTATTCGCCAGCGCCAGACTGAACACGGCGATGTTGTTGAAGTGGTCGCCGACTTCGCTGACGATCTGGCCCGACCACGTATACCGGTAATTGCGATTGCGTCGCAGCAGGGCGAAGAAATCGTTCATGCGCGCTCCGCCACCCAAACTCCGGAAAGCACCAGCGCGGCGCCCGCGGCGAACGGCCACGTGACGGGCTCGCTCAGAATCAGAAACCCGAGGATCGCCGCGATCACCGGCTCGGCGTAGGTGAACATCGACAGGCGCGAGGCGGACACAAATTTGAGCGCGTGATAGTAGATGAGATACGCGAGAACGGAAGAGAACACGGCCATGTAGGTGACGCACCACCACGCATTTGCGCTCATTTCGAACAGGCGGAATTGCTCGCGGTACATCCACGCGACCGGTATCAGCGTCAGCGAGCCGACGCCGTAAGCCAGCATATTGATCGGAATGCTTCCGTAGCGGGACGCCAGGTCTTTGCTCGCCACGGTGTAAACCGCGAACGCGAGCGTTCCCAGTAGCGCGAGGAAATCGCCTAACGGCGTCGCGACGATTGCGCCTTTGCCGGAAGATTCCAAAATCACGACGCCGGCGGCGGCCAACAGAACTCCGCCAACTTTCGCCACGGTCAGTCTTTCCTGTTTTGCAGCTGCCGCGATCGCCAGCACAAAGATCGGCGACAGCGAAATAAATACCGCCATGTGGCCGACGCTGGTCCGGCTGAGCCCGGCGATGAAGAAGAACTGATTGAAGGTAATCCCGCACAGCCCGACGATCAAGAGCCGGGGCGCATCGCTCCAGCGAAATTCGATGCGGGGCCGGCGGCGCGCGTCCCACAAATAGATCGGGATCAGAAGCAGGGTCGCGTAGCCGATTCTCAGGCCCGGCAGAACCATCGCCGGAATCTCGCGCAGCGCGATCTTTCCGATGACGAAATTCAGCGCCCATGAGACGATCATGAACGCGATCATCCCGTAGAGGCGGGCGTCGGAAAGCGGCTTTTGAGCTAATGCTGTCGCAGGCGCAAGCCCGGCCCTCAAGCGCGTCCTACTTTCAAACGACGCTTTCCTCACGAACCGTGATGCTCTTCAGAAAATCGTGATCGATCTCGTATCCGAATCCGGGGCCGGCGGGAACCGTGATGGTCCCTTGCGGGGAAACTTCCACCGCCGGCTGGATGATGTCGCGCGTCCAGTAGCGCTTGCTGGCCGAAACGTCGCCTGGAAGAATGAAATTCGGCAGAGTCGAAAGCGCAATGTTATGCGCGCGGCCGATTCCCGATTCGAGCATCCCGCCACACCACACCGGAATTCCATGCTGCTGCGCGACGTCGTGCACGCGCCTGGCTTCGCGAAATCCGCCCACGCGCCCGAGCTTGATATTGATAATCCCGCAGGCTTTCATCCGGATCGCCTGCTCGGCCTGATGCGCCGACCGGATGCATTCATCGAGACAAATCGGCGTCTGCAACTGAGCCTGCAGTTCGACGTGATCGATGATTTCGTCATGCGCGAGCGGCTGTTCGATCATCATCAGGTTGAACTCGTCCAAACATTTCAGCCGCGCCGCGTCGGCCAGCGTGTACGCCGAATTCGCGTCCGCCATCAGCCGGATCTTCGGAAACTGCCGCCGGACTTCCCGGATCACGTCGACGTCCCAGCCCGGCTTGATCTTCATCTTGATCCGCTGATACCCGGCGTTTACCTCCGTCTCGATCTTTTTCAGAAGCTGCGGGACGGTTTCCTGAATGCCGATCGAGACGCCGCAGGCGATCTCCGCGCGCGTGCCTCCGCCGATCTGTTTTGCTAACGGAATACCCGCCCGGCGCGCTTCGAGATCCCAGACCGCGACCTCGACTCCGCCGCAGGCCATATGATGTCCGCGAATATGCGCAGTGCGATCCGCGACTTGCGACGCATCGTCGAACGTGTGCTTCAGCACTCGCGGCGCGACGTAATCGCGCGCGATCAGCCACGCCGATTCGGTCCACTCCTCGTTGTAAAACGGGTTCTCGCCCGCCGTGATTTCGCCCCAACCCGAGAGCCCGTCCGACACAACTTCCACGAGCACCATGTGACGTTCGTAGGTGCGTCCGAAGCTGGTCTCGAAAAAATGCACCAGCGGCATGCGAATCTGGTGCAGAACGATGCGGTCTATTTGGAATCCCATGTTGTTAATAAGTACGTTCCCGCTTCCGGCGTCCGCTCGAAACCCGTGACGGCCAGCCCCTTCGAAAAATAATCGAGAAACTGCTGGCTGACGCACTGCTGAATCTCGCGCGCACGCGACGGATCCGTTTCCTTGATCGAATAAATCTCCGCCGGAACCGCAATCCGCGCCTCAACGGGACGGCGCTCCGGCGGTTGTCCGCTCAAAATCGCTTCCACGCGCGGGCTCGCCAGCCACCATTCGGCGATGCAGCGGTCCGTCGGCAATCCGCCGTGCAATTTGCTCGACGTGGTTCCATACTGATTGAGCACAAATCGCCGGACCACCGCGCCCAACCGCTCAATATTGAAGTAGGCGTTCTTGATCTCCAGCGGATCGAAGGTCCATTCCATCAGCTCAATTCCGCGCGACAGGGCTTCGCGCCGCTGCTCCAGCTTGAGCAGCCGCCCCACTCCCGCATTGCGATACTCGCCGATCACGCCCAACATGTGGCTGTGCAGATAGCTCTTGTTGCCGGCCTTCATTCCCGGAATCGCCAGACAGAACCCGATCATCCGCCCGGCGTCGAACGCTCCAAACGCCTGCCCGCCCACCTTCGTGGCGGTGACGAACAACCGCACCGGCAGCAGCTCGGCTTCTTCGAACCCCCAGATCGTTTTCTGGAGCGCGACCGCTTCGACAAACTCCTCGTGCGTACGCAAGGCGCGAATTTCAATCATGCCGCTTCGCGTCCTGCCATAACGCTTCCATTTCTTCTATGGTCGATTCCTGCGGAGTCCGCCCCTTCGCCGCAAGCCCTTGTTCGACGTATCCGAATCGCCGGCGGAACTTCGCATTGGTCTTGCGGAGGGCCTGCTCCGGGTCCACTTTCAAAAACCGCGCCAGATTGACGATCACAAACAGCATGTCGCCAAGCTCTCCCTCCACTTCATCCTGCGGCGCTGTTTTTAATTCTCCGATCTCCTCGTCGAGCTTCTCGTAGACTTGCCCGATATCCGTCCAATCGAAGCCCGCGCCCGCCGCCCGCGACGAGATCTGCTGCGCTTCGACCAGCGCCGGCAGCGAGCGTGGAACGCCCGTCAACAGGCCCTTCACCTGGCCTTCGAGCTTCGGTTTCTCTTCGGCCTTGATTTCGTCCCAGCGTTTCTTTACGTCGTCCGCCGTTCGAGCTTCGCCATCGCCGAATACATGCGGATGGCGCCGCACCAGCTTGCTGTTGATGGCTTCCAGCGCGTCCGCGATATCGAAATGTCCTGCTTCCGAGGCCATCTGCGCGAAGAAAACGGGCTGCAGCAGCAGATCGCCCAATTCTTCCGACAGCGCCTTCCAGTCGCGGGCGTCGATCGCGTCCAGGACTTCATAGGTTTCTTCGAGAAGATAGGGCTTGATCGTGTCGAAGCTCTGTTCGCGATCCCAGGGGCATCCGCCGGGAGCGCGGAGACGCTCCATCAGATCGACGAGCCGGGCAAACGCGGCTCCCGCCGACGGCTCATTGGCTGACAGCTTCGATTCAGTAATGGACACGAGGAATTTTCAGGTTAACATCTCGCGTAAGCTGAATAATTGGCGATGCGCTTCGTTCTGCTCCACTATCACATCCTGAAAAACGCCGGATCGACGGTGGAGGAAATTCTCTATCAAAATTTCCGCGACCGGCTGCTTCGCTACGACATTCCCAACCGCGACGAGGAAGTCACGCAGGCGCATCTTGTCTCTCTGCTCGAAGAGCATCCCGGGGTCAGCGCGTTTTCGAGCCATCAGATTTACTATCCCGTCCCGCAGGCCCCCGGATTCCTTTTCTTCTCGCTCTGTTTTCTGCGCGACCCGCTCGACCGCATCCGATCCATTTACGATTATTTCCGCGACAAGCCCTCCGAAGGCGACCCGATCAGCGAACTCGCAGCGCGCGCGGGTCTGGGCGAATTCACCGGACATCTGGTCCGCGAATACCCATGGATGGTCAACGACGTTCAGGTAAATATGTTGTCGAACGGCGTGGTCAACGATCAGCCCAAGGGCCTGGAAGACCTGGAACGCGCTACGGAGCGCATGCTCGCGACGTCATTCCTGGGCGTAGTGGACTGCTTCAACAAGAGCCTGATCGCCGGTCAGCACTCGTTGCGCACGGTCTTTCCCAATCTCGATTGCGGCCAGGCTCCGGTTAACGTATCCGGCGGCATGGGCAGCCCCGTCGCGGCGCGCATCGAAAAATTCCGCGCTGCCTGCGACACATCCACGTGGTCCGAACTGGTCCGCATGAATCAAATGGACCAGGAGCTACTCAAGCGCGCCCGTGCCGAAATCGACCGACGCTTTCAGCAGGCCGGCGATGGCGAAAAGAAGCTCTACGCCCTGTCTCACCGCATCCAACAACTGGAAACCCATAGAGCCGCGACTGAAGGAAGCGGGTCCCCGCCACAAGACAGCCCGGCGCCGCCCGAGCCCCTGACTCTCCTTGAAAAAGCCAGGCGACTGACCCCCGCGATCCCGCACCTGCGAGCTCTGGGGCACGTTTTCGACGCGGAGTTCTACCTGGCCCACAATCCCGACGTGAAAGCGGCCGGAGCGAACCCTCTGGTCCACTACCTGCTTCACGGCGCGAAAGAGGACCGTAAGCCGCACCCGCTCTTCGAGCCGAACTACTATTTCAACCAGTGCCCAGAGGCGCGCGCCGCGGGCGCAAATCCTTTGATCCACTTCCTGGAAAGTAAGCCCGGCGAATGGTGCAATCCCCACATGCTTTTCGATTGCGCGGCATATGTCCGCGCACATGCGGATGCCGCGCGCACAAACCCGCTGCTGCATCATCTGTTAAATCCGCGGCCCCAAGGCGGGCATGGGGACTTGCT
>DATGGL010000327.1:0-4117 GCA_035308605.1 Bryobacteraceae bacterium | reverse complement strand
GCGAGCGGCAGCGAGGGGGGTGGTCGCGGGTTATCGACAGTCATAACTGTCGAGAAATCCGCTTACGGAGCCGGGAGCAGGTCCGTCTAGTGGGTCATTGCGTAGATGACGTAGTTGACGCCGATGCGGATTCCTAGGGCTGAGAATTTTTCGAGGTACCGAGGATCGTCTGCCCACTCCCATGAATCGCCGATATCTGAATTTGGGGACATCGCTACCAGCAGCCGTCCGCGATCGTCGTAGATGCCGCGCCAATGCGCCTCACAGCCTTCGCACTTCCAGGTCACGCCCGTCGACAAGTAGCGCGCGCCGGGGACCTGGTAACGATCCTGAAGATCGAATACCGCGTGAAACACCGGATCGCGATCGTCGAGATCGACAATTTCACGGTCCGGAAAGACTTTCTTGATGCTTTGCTCGAATACCTGCCAGTCCTGCTCACCCCAAAAGTCATCGCAAACGAAAAATCCGCCGCGCAGGAGATAATCGCGAAGCCTGGCTGCCTGCGAATCCGTCAGGGTCCAGCGGCCGGTTTGGACGGCGTACAGCCACGGCCAGTTGTACACATCGTCGCCGTCATCCAGATTCACCGGCTGCTCCACCGATCGGACGTCCACGAGCGAAAGGCGCCGCAGCGCCATGGAAAAATGACGGTCCGCGCGCGGGTAATCCTGTGTCCAGATCGAGTAACCCCGGGTCCAGGCGCCGTTTCCCGATGCCCCGTAGCCGTTGAACCGTCCACGAACCTGCGGGTACATCAGCCGCGCAAACGCGTATTCGGCCGGCTGCTGCCAGTCAGGAGGAAGAGGGAAATCGTCGTACTCGACGCCGGGGTATTGGCGAAAGGGCTTTTGATACGCATACAGCGCGCCCAGGAGCACAAGCCCCACGCCCATCCGCCGCAGCTTGCATGGATCTGCGCGCATCCCGTGAACCAGGGCCGGTTCAAAACTCAGTTCAGGAAATACGTCCGGTACAGCGTATCCCGCTGCTTCGGAATAAAACCGGCATCGCGAATCAGACGCCGGAGCTCTTCTTCCGACGCGCGATGATGCGCGCCGGCGGCGCTGACCACGTTCTCTTCGATCATGATGCTGCCCACGTCGTTCCCGCCGAAGCGCAGCCCCACCTGGCAGGTCTTCAGCCCGGGCGTCACCCAGGAAGACTGAATATTCAGAATATTGTCCAAATAAATCCGCGACAGCGCGAGCATTTTCAGGTATTCGACCGCGGTGGCTTCTTCTTTTACAAACCTGCCCAGCGAGGTATTCTCGCGCTGGAAGCTCCAGGGGATGAAGGCCGTGAATCCCCCGCTCTCTTCCTGCATCTGGCGGACGATATCGAAATGGTTCATCCGCTGCTCGATGGTTTCACCGGTGCCGAACATCATGGTGGCGGTCGAGCGCATGCCCAGCGAATGGCAGGCCTTGTGAACGTCGATCCAATCGTTCACCGAGGATTTCAGACGGCTGATCCGGTGGCGGACTTCGTCGTCGAGGATTTCCGCGCCTCCGCCGGGCAGCGAATCGAGCCCGGCATCGCGCAATCGGGCCAGTGTGTCGCGGATGCTGAGATCGCTAACCTTGGCGATATTGACGATTTCCGGCGCCGAGAAACAGTGGCACCAGATATCGAAGTTCTGTTTGATCGAACGCAGGAGGTCTTCGTACCACTCGATCTTCAACTCCGGATGCAGACCGCCCTGCATCAGGATTCCGGTGCCGCCCAGATCGATGGTCTCCTGGATTTTCTGGAAGATCACTTCTTTCGGATGGACGTAGCCTTCCGCGTGTCCCATCGGGCGGTAGAAGGCGCAAAAGCTGCAATATTCGGTGCAGAAATTCGTGTAATTAATATTGCGATCGATGATATAGCTGACGACACCTTCGGGATGCAGCTTGCGGCGGACCTGATCGGCCGCCATGCCGATCTCGATCAGGTCGGGGCTGTTGTAAAGATCGATCGCTTCGGCGCGGCTGATCATAAGGAAACGCCTCCGGGAACAGGAATGTTTTCGAAACGGGCCGCGTGCTGAAGAAACGCTTCGAGTCCGGCGTAGTCGCGTTCGCCAAGCTCAAATACGATGTGCCTGGTGAGGTACTCCCGGACCACGTCTTCTGAAAAGCCGCGTGGCTTTGACTCGCTACTGACAATGTCGTCCATTCGTGAAAGTCCGAAGCGGACGGATTCAACGAACGCCCGCGCGTACCGCTCCTGCATGACGGCCTTGCGTCCAGCCCAGACGGCGAAGACCATCGGGCGTCCGGTCATTGCGATCCATTGCTCGCCGAGGTCTAGAGTCTCGAACTCCAGCATGGCCGGATCGACCCGCAAGGCTGCATCGCCGATGAGGAGCGCCGCGTCCGCTTCGCCCAGCATCGAAGTGAGATCGGC
The DNA here is from genome assembly GCA_035308605.1 of Bryobacteraceae bacterium. GTDB lineage: Bacteria > Acidobacteriota > Terriglobia > Bryobacterales > Bryobacteraceae > Palsa-187. The sequence continues at coordinate 1,723 of DATGGL010000327.1, read as the reverse complement.
GCGCCGGGAAATCAGCTTCGGTTCCACGCCGAATTTCTCCGCCAGAATCACACGCGACAACATGACGGAGGTCCGCGACCCGGAATCGGTGGCCAGCGTGCGAATCTCGCGGAACGGCTTTTTCGAAATCAGCAGAATGCTGCGCACGGGGCCGTGACAGGCGATTCCCGTGCCGCGGAAATATTCGAGGCCTTGCCGGGCCATCTCGATCACCGGAACGATCCCGATATCGGCGGCGCCGGAGGCAAGCTGGTCGGCGCACTCGGAGGGCAGCGCGAATCGCAGATCGAAGACGCCGGCCTGCGGGCCGTGAAGCATTCCCCAGACCAGCGGGACAGTGTTCAGATAGCTGACCGCGCACACGCGCGGCGTAAGGATATCGTTGACGGGCAAGTATTTATTTTATCAGCCGGCTCGGGATTTTATCAGCCAGCGGCGGGCCGTGTGATAAAATCCTCGTCAAATGAACTCGACCAACAAAGCTCTTGTCTCTCTGATGGTGAGTTTTTCGCTTGCGTCGGGCGCCGGCCTGACGACGGCGGCTCCGGAGCAGGCCGGATTCTCAAAGGATCGCCTGAACCGGATCAACATGGTGATGAAAGATCACGTGCAGGCAGGACGGCTGGCGGGCGCTTCCGGCCTCATCGCGCGCGACGGAAAGATCGTTTTCCAGGAGAATTGGGGCGAGCTGAAGCCGGACACCATCGTGCGGATGTATTCGATGACCAAAGGCGTCACCGGAGTCGCGGCGATGATGCTTTACGAAGAAGGAAAGTTCTCGCTCAACGATCCGGTGTCGAAGTATCTACCGGAGTTCACGCATATGAAGGTCGGCCGGGAAATGACGGACACTACCGGAAAACTGGTCTATTACGCCGCCCCTGCCGAACACGCCATCAGCGTGCGCGATCTGTTCCGGCACACCACCGGGTTGGATTATCAGGGACCCAAGGACGAAAATGGCGAGCCGGCGTACAAGAAGATCGAAATGATGGGCGGCGCTCCGCAAGTCTCCTTCAATCTCGCGGAAGCGGTGAAGCGGCTGGCCACCGTTCCCTTGAACGAAGAGCCGGGGACCGCGTTTCGCTACGGATATTCGATCGATGTGCTGGGGCGGCTGGTGGAAGTTACGTCCGGCAAGCCGCTCGACCAATTTTTCGAAGAGCGCATCTTCCGCCCGCTGGGGATGAAAGATACGGCGTTCTATGTGCCGGAAGAAAAATGGAGCCGGCTGGCGACGCTGTATTCGCCGAAGAAAGAAGGCGGTATTCAGCGTTCGACTGCCGCGCCGCAGGAAAGCTTCAAGAAAAAGCCCGCGCTGTTTCTGGGAGGCGCGGGGCTGACGTCGACGCTCACCGATTTCGCGCGCTTCTATCAAATGCTGCTGAACGGCGGCGAACTCGACGGGGTGCGGCTCCTGGGACGCAAGACGGTGGAACTGATGCGGAGCGATCATCTGGGCGCGCTGCCGCACATCGGGACCACTTTGCCGGAATGGGCACACTTCGGGCTGACGTTCGCCATCGATCCGGAACCGGGCAAGGTAGCGCGGCCCGGCTCGGCGGGAACGTTCTGGTGGGGCGGCGCAGCGGGCACGAGCTTTTGGATCGATCCAAAGGAGCGGATGATTGGCGTCTTCCTGATTCAGATTCTTCCCCCGAATGTCAGCGCGGCGGAACAATTCCGGAATCTGGCGTACGAGGCGCTGGTAGACTGAGCGAGT
>DATGGL010000326.1:0-44462 GCA_035308605.1 Bryobacteraceae bacterium | reverse complement strand
GATGGGAAATGACATCTTTACCTAATCAATATTAGGGTAAAGCCAATCGCCTCCGCAGACTGCGTAATCAGTTCCCGTTCCCTTTTGGATGACGGGCCGCCATGACTTCATGCCTGATCCGCGCTCTCAGCGTCCGCAGTTCAGCTTCACTGAACCCCAGATCCCGCGAAACTTGCTTGCCGCTCTCCTTCAGAGTGTAGAGTCGGTGCAGCGCTTCCCGTTCACGAGCAGTGAGTTCCTTGAGAATGGCCTGGAGGAGCGATCTCTTTGAGCCTCGGGCCTTCGGTCTCTCACGACTCATCTGGGCGCGACGCGTAGTCTGCGCCCCTCCCCGCCGGGGAGATATCCTCGGTCCGTCGAAATTGTTCGAGGGCCGTCTTCAAGTCCTCGATCCAGGAGCGCTGTTCGGCGACGCGCTCCCGACAGACCGGGCACGTATCCAGGTGCGTTCGAACGGAACCATTTTCAAGCCTTCCCAGGACATGGAGCTCCACGGCCTCATCGTCAATCTGGCCGCAAGTCCCCTCCAGGGACTCATCTGGCGTCATGAACTTCTTCCCTTTCCACGTCGCCTCAGGGGAAGTCCGGCGCTTCGCGTGCAGCCACTGTCGGGCCGAACGCCGGGTTAATTGTACACCTACACCGGTTCGAATGCCAGCCCCAGAATGAAAGGGGATAAATCGAAACACATCTCGCCTATCGGCTTCAGGGCCAATATCGGCGCCTCGCTGAGGGCTCACTGCCGGGCGCGATAGCCTACGTGAGGCATAAGTATTGCTGTGGAAAAAGCAACCTTAAATCACAGTAATTGTCCTACAAGATTATGGCATTTTATCCGATAAGAAACCGTTACAAATATTGATATACTCCCTGGCAATGGCCAGTGACGCGGTCGAGACAACCGCGAATTGGACTCAATTAGTGCAGAAGATCCGCGCCGGAGATCCCCAAGGTGCAGTGGGGTTGTATGCGGAGCTTGCCGGTCCCGTCCGCGCTCGCTTGTCTCGGGTAGTGAGTCCGGAAGAGATCGGGGATCGCCTTCACGAAGTGATGGTGATTGTCCTCGAAGCCGTCCGCCGTGGCGAACTGCAAGACCCCGATCGGATCCCCGGTTTTGTCCGTACGGTCACGCGCAGACGGATCGTTGCGTATATCCGCGGCCAGGTCTTCCGCCGTCAGTGGATGGTCGACGGAGTCGAAATGGTCGCGTCCCGGGGCGAATCGCCCGAGGAAGGCGTTGTACGCCAGGAACGAATCGATCGCCTCACCAAAGTCCTGCGCTGCCTGAAGAAACGCGACCGGGAAATCCTGGAGCGATTCTACTTTCGCGAGCAGAACGCTCAGGAAATCTGCGCGGAAATGCGCTTGACCGAAACGCAGTTCCGGCTCTTCAAGTCGCGGGCAATCGCCAGGTGTGTCGATCTGGCGCAACCCCCTCCTAAATCTCAAAAAGGCTAAATCCCAAAAGGGCCAAATCCCAAAAAGGCTAAATCCCTAGCCGAAACGGCCAGCTTAAACACACGCCGGCCCGCGTCACCTCACCAGGCCCTTTGTGATCGCGTAGCGCACCAATTCCGCGCTGGTAGTCATGTGCATCTTTTCGAGCACCCGCGTGCGATACGTGCTGACCGTTTTTACGCTCAGCGCCATCTCCTGCGCGATCTGCGAAACCGTCCTGCCGGCCCCGATTTTGCACAAAACCTGAAATTCGCGATTCGAGAGATTTTCATGCGCCATCTGATCGGACTTGGAATCGAGCGCATTTGCGAGCATTTCGGCCAAGCCCGCGCTCACGTACTTCTTGCCTGTGGAAATTCTGTGGATCGCCCGGATTACTTCCGCCGGAGCGCAATCTTTCGACAAGTATCCGTTCGCGCCCGCCCGGATTGCCCGTACCGCGAACTGCTCTTCGGGGTACATGCTCAGGACGAGCACCGGTAAGTTCGGCTTCAGACGCCGGATCTCCCGAAGCACGTCAAGACCTCCGCGCCCCGGCATCGATAGATCCAGGATCACGAAGTCATACGGTTTCTCCTCGATTTTCTGGAGGACCTGTTCGGAATCCTCTGCTTCCCCCGCCACTGTCAGGTCGGGTTCTTGCGAAATCACTTGCTTCAAGGCACTGCGCAGCAGCGGATGGTCATCCGCTACCAGGACGCGGATCATAGCGGTTGCAATACTTATCGTCTAAGAATGCTGCTGAACCCTTAGCTAACACGGTATGAACTTAATATTACGGCAACGACGGGCAATAGTAGCGCGTGGGTTACTGGATAGTACTCTAAGTACTAAAACGCGTATCGATGGCCCGCCACGTGCACATTCAGTGGCCGTGACGATCGGTAGGGCAGCGGAATCAGCGGTTTAACGAGGGCGATATGAAAAATTTCCCGATTCCGATTAAGAAGATTCTACCGGCTATTATTTTGATGGCAGGCTCGGCGGCAATTTTTAACCATTTTCATTCCTCGATCGCCCCAGTTGAGGCGAGCACGACCCGGAATCCCGTGGTTGCTCCCGCGGGCACCGTTCTCCGGGTTCGGATGAACCAGGCGTTGGACGCGGGTCACAGCCGGCCCGGAGATCGGTTCGAAGGTGTTTTGGATGCTCCGGTAACCGTGGGAACGGTGGAAATTCTGCCCAAAGGCACACCCGTGACGGGTCATGTGGTTTCGGCGGGAAGATCGGTAACGGGAAGATCGGAAAATGGTTTGAAGCTGGCGTTGATCTTGGATAGCTGTGAGCTGCCGGGACGGCAGATCGCTCTTTTGACCAGCGCAGTGGTTCGCGCTGGCGTAACGGGCGAAGAGCAGCGGGTTTCGGTGGCGGCGGAATCGATCATGGGCTTTACCCTGACGGGCACGCTCACCGCATGAGGTTGGTGATTTTGGGAGTTGGTGGAGAACGAAAGGGGACTATTCGAATGAAGAGCACGGTATTAATGGCGGGAGCAGTGACCTTGAGCCTCCTGGGCACGGGTTGCGCGACGAAAAAGTACGTCGCCAAAACGATCGCACCGGTCGAGCAACGGGTCACAGGAACGGAAACGAAGAATACGGAGCAGGACAAGCAGATCGCGACGCAAGGCACGGAGATTGCGGACCTCGATAAGGATCTGTCTCGCACCAAGGAAAAACTGGCCGATACGGATCGCAAGGCTGGCGAAGCCGGTCAAGCTGCCAAGGCGGCGGACATGAAGGCCGAAGGCGCCCAGCAGGCTGCCAACGGAGCCCAGCAGTCGGCGAACAATGCCAAGAGCTTCGCGGAGCAGGGTTTGGATCGCCTTGGAAAGACCATCGATGGAATCAACAAATTCCAGATGACCAAGTCGGAAACGGTGCTTTTCGCCGTCGGGCAGGACAAGCTGACCGCGGACGCCAAGCAGATGCTTGACGATCTGGCCAAGCAGGCTTCCACTCTCGATCGCTACGTGATCGAAGTTCAGGGCTTCACGGATAAGACCGGTTCCTCGACCTACAACGATATGTTGAGCCAGCATCGCGCCGAAGCCGTCGCGCGCTATCTGACCAACCAGTTCAAGATCCCGGTTCGCAACATCACCATGTTGGGCGAAGGCTATGCCCAGCCGGTGGCGGACGACAAAACCCGTGATGGCCGCAAGCAGAACCGTCGCGTGGAAGTGAAACTGTGGGTTCCCGAGATGACTTCGGCCAGCGCGAAGACGATGGCCACTGCTCCGGGCAATCAGTAAAGGTTCACCCGCCCTCCCTTTAAAAGGGAGGGATGGGTAAAGGAATAGTCGCCGGACCCTCCGACCCGGCGGCTTCAGGGCAGGCGCTAGGAGAGAGATTCTCGGGCGAGGAAAACTGCACACCTCGTCAGGTTGACTTCGGTCACCAGTTCTCTCTCTCGTCTGCCCTGCTTTTCTTTTTAGGGGACTCTTTTAGGGGAACCGGCTCAGCAAATCCGCCGCGAGAACTTCCGCCCGCTTTGCAATGTTGACCGCCGTCGTCAAATCCTGCGCTTCCCGCGCCTGCTCCGCCTGTTTTAGAAACGTGCTGATCAGGTTGATCTCTTTTTGCTGATCGGGATTCAGGTTTTTCCTGGCCAGCGCCGCCAGGTCCCGCCGAACGTGCTCCAGACTGTCATCAATGGACTTATTGTAATCGCGCTTCTCGGTCGCCGTGAAAATCGGACCTAACGTCGGTTGTTCCGGCTGATCGGGAGCCGGCGTAGTCGGGGTTGGTTTCGGCGGCGCGGTTGCCACCGGCTGTTTTTTAGGCTGCGGGACCGGCTTCGGCGGCGCGGGAGCCTCCGGAACGGAGTTCGGCATATTCGGTAGCGTTGCTTCCGGATCCCCGGCAACCATCGGCGGATCGGGAAGTGTTGGCGTCTCAGCGACTTTCGGCCGCTCGCGCGGCGGAGGCGGCGTAAATACCGACGGCTGCTTCTTGAAAAGGCACCCGCTCGACGATGTCATCCCCAATATGACAATCGTAGCGAGGACTCCGGAATTTGTGCGCCGATTAACCTTTGTGCGCCAAGTAAGCATGCTCAGGCAAGTACCGGGAATTCGAGGCGAAACGTGGTTCCCCGGCCGTCTTCGCTCAGAAAGTCGATGGTACCATTATGCAACTGAACCGCCCGGTAAGTCATGGCTAAACCGATGCCCGAGCCCTTCGCCTTGGTCGTAAAGTAGAGCTGGAAGACTTTGTCGCGCAGCTCCGGCGGAATACCGGGCCCGTTGTCGACCACTTCGAGCACCACATAATCGTTGACGCGCGACACCCGCAGACGCAGTTCGCCGCCGTTTTTCATCACGTCGAGCGCGTTGGTCACCAGGTTGAGGACCGCCTGCTTCAACATGTCCGGATCGCCATTGATGAACGCCGGATCGTTCTCCAGAGCCTGAAACTCGAGCGTGACGTTCGCCAGTTCCGCCTGGGGCGTCATCAACTCCGCAACTTCACCCACCAGTTCCGCCAGATTTACTTTCTCAAGCTTCACATCCACCGGCCGCGAAAAATCGAGGAACGTCTTCACCACGCGATCCAGTCTTCGAACTTCGCTCGAAAGAATTTCGATCTCGGTGATCAGTTCTTCTTCAGGCCCGCCCAACCGCGCCCGCATCAGATCCAAATGCAGCGAGATCGCGTTCAGAGGATTCTTGATTTCGTGCGCGACGCCTCCGCTCACCCGGCTGATGGCCGCCAGCCGCGTGGCCACATCCAGTTGCGACGCCATGCGTTCCAGAAGCGCTTCGATATTGTGCTGCTTTTCGGTAGCCTCTTCGCGCGCGCCGCGAAATTTCTCGCCCAGCAGGTTAAGCTTGCTCTCCACCGCCGCGAACTCTTTCGCCATGCCGCGATCCTGTTCATCGCGCCGGAAACTTCCCTGCACGATGCGATCGATGGTCTGCTCGATCCGGCGCAGCGGCCGCAGGACCCAGTTCGCTATGGTCGCCGTGAGAATCAGCGAGACCAGCAGGGCGCTGCCCGAAACCAGGGCCAGCCATTGCACTTCCGGCGTCAGCGCGCTGCGCAACAGCACGCTCGACGTCACCACCTGAATCGTGAAGATCGGGATGTCGCCGATACCCAGCGGCACCGTGACTTGATAATCCGGCCGCCGGACGATCAGATCCACAAGCCGCCGGTAGAGCGGCTTGTTCTTCCAGTTCCGGAACGTCTGGAGGCTGGTCAGCACTCCGCCCACCCGCGTTGGATTGGACGACGCCAGCACCTGCCCGGTCTGGCCGGCGACGTTGATTTCAACGATGCCCGTGGTCTGCGCCATGGTCTTCACCAGCATCATCGAAATGTCTTCATCGCTGGTGACAATCTGGTTCCAGAGCGCTTTCATCTCGTCCATGGACGCGGGTGCGGCGTATTCATCGGCGTGCTGGCGGATCTGCGCCGTGACGAACGATTGCACCTGATCCTTGGCCAGTTCGCTTCGCTGCAGCGCGTCGTCGGAGAGCGTATTGACCAGCGTGTCCAGATTTAGCGCGGAAAGCGCGAACGCGAGCACCGTCACCAAAGCGATAATGACGAGAACTAGCCGTACACGCAGCGACATCCGGATTTAGGCCGCGCCCGCTCCCTGCGAACCATATTCCTTCAATTTATTGAATAGGGTCTTCTGGCTGATGCCCAGAATTTCAGCCGCGCGGGTCTTGTTGTGCTTGGTGTGTTCCAGAGTCAGCTCGATCAGCGCGCGCTCCGCCTGTTCGATGGTGTAACCCACCGGGATGCGCAGTTCACCGTTGTCGGACCCGAGCGTGGGAGCCGGCAGAGGCGCGCCGCCGAATCCCGGCGGAAGATGCATGTTCTGAATCGTTCCTTCACCGGCCAGAATTACCGCGCGCTCCAGGACATTGCGCAGCTCGCGGACATTTCCCGGCCAATTGTAAGCGCGCAGCCGGTCGTGTACCTCCGCCGCGATGTCGGTCACCTTCGTCCCATGCTTCTGATTCAGGTCGTCGAGCAGAGCCGCGGCCAGCACCGGCAAATCGTCCTTGCGATCGCGAAGCGCCGGCAATGGAATCGGAAACACGTTCAGCCGGTAGTACAGATCTTCGCGGAACCTGCCTTCGCGGATGGCATTATCCAGCGGAGAATTCGTAGCCGCGATCACCCGCACGTCAAGCTGGATCTCGGTCTTCCCGCCGAGTCTCCGTACGCGCCCGTCCTCGAGGACCCGCAGCAGCTTCGCTTGCGTCCCCACCGGCATATCGCCGATTTCATCCAGCAGCACCGTTCCGTTCTGCGCCAGCTCGAAACATCCGGCGCGCCGCTCTACCGCTCCCGTGAACGCGCCTTTTTCGTGGCCGAACAATTCGCTTTCCATCAGCGTATCCGGCATCGCCGCGCAGTTGATCGCGACAAACGGCCCGGCGCGGCGCGGGCTTAACAGATGAATCGCGCGCGCAGCCAGCTCTTTACCGGTGCCGCTTTCGCCGGTGATCAGCACCGCCGCGCGGCTGGGCGCTACCTGTTGGATCAGAGAAAATACCTGCTGCATCGTTCCCGACGCACCGACCATTTCGCCGAGCACACCGCGGTTGCTCAGTTCGCGCTCTAATCTCTCGGCGTGTTCTGCCAGCTTGCCCTGCGCTGCCGCGCGCTCCAGCAGCAGCCGCAGCGCCTGCGATTGCACCGGCTTTTCCAGAAACCAGAACGCTCCCAGGTCGTGAATCACGGAGATGGATGTTTCCAGGTTTCCGAACGCGGTCTGCACGATCGCCGGCGGTCCGTTGCCCTGCGCTCTCAGGCGGCGCAGCAGTTCCTGGCCGTCCATGCGCGGCATCATCAGGTCGGTCACCATCACGTGCGCGCCGAAGGATGCCAGCTTCTCCAACGCCTCCACGCCGTCGCCCGCGGTTTCCACCGCGTAGCCCCACAACGCGATCATGCTCGCCAGCGCGGTGCGCTGCGAGACTTCGTCGTCCACCACCAGAACCCGTGTCACCGGGCGTTCAGTTTGCATCTTCTATCTATTGTGACATTTCAGGCCAGCGTAGCCATGCTATGATTGCTCGCGATGCAACTGCGTCCCTCACTCAAGTTCGTCAAGCTGAGCTACGTCTTTTGCCTGGTCCTGGCCGTCGCGCTGGCGGTTTACATTGTCGCGACCAAGGATCACCCGCCGATAAAGGACCATCCTGAGGCCACTTATTTCGGTTTTGCTGTCCCCGTAATTCTCGCCTTTTTCACCGTGATCCGCCACGTCCAGCGCCGGCTGGTGAAAGTGACCATCACCGGCGACCGCCTGCGGTACGAATCGGGACTGTTTTCAAAAACCACGCGCACCATCGAGCTGGTGAAGGTGCAGGACGTCCGCGTCGAACAATCCTTGGGGCAGCGCATGGTGGGCCTGGGCGACTTGTCTCTCGAAACCGCCGGCGGCACCAGCCGCATTGAGATCGATTCGATCGACAACCCGCAATCCGCCGCGGACCACATCCTGGCATTGGCCCAGGCGCAGCGCGCCCATCCCCAAACCCCGGACCATCCCGGAACACCGTAAACACGAGCCCTTCGCGGCTCTGACCACGGAACCGCGCACGCCAGTAAGCGGGTCTTGACGTTGTCCAAGCCTGCAAATTTGCTGACCCCACACGCGCCTAGTCGATAATTCTCAACGCCCGCAGCGCTTCGTCGATCTCGGGCCGCACCAGGACGCCCTTCTCAATCTCAGCTTTGCGCTTTTCTTCGCGGGCGATCTGCGCCGCCGCAAGCTTCGCCACTTCCGCGGCATCGTCAAGAGGCACCACGGTAACGCCATCGCGATCCGCGACAATCACGTCGCCCGGCCGCACGGCGACGCCTCCGCACGCGATGATCGTGCCGACTTCGCCTGCGCCGTCTTTATTGCACCCGTTAGCGCAGATCCCGCGCGAATACACCGGCAACCCCAACTGCTCGAACGCCTCGACGTCGCGCACCGTCCCATCGATGATCACGCCGCGGACTCCGATTTTCACCGCGCTGGTCGCGATCAGTTCGCCGAAACCCGAATTCGTGACATTTCCCTGCGTATTCACCACCAGAATGTCTCCGGGTTCCGCCAGGGAGAGCCCTTTGTGCAGCATCAGATTGTCGCCGGAATGGCACCAGACGGTGAGCGCCGCGCCGGTGATTCGCGGCGACAACCACACCGGTCGTATCCCCGCGTCCATCCCGCCGAGCCGTGACATGCAATCCGCCACCTGTGCACTCGACGCATTTCCAAACGCCGAGAGCAGGGAAGCGTCGGGCCTGCGCCACCCGCTGCGCACTCTGAATCCCGGTTTACCCGCCATGCACCGAAGCCTTCTCCGGCTCCAGCATGCCGGCCGCTACGCTAACGCCGGTTCCCGGAGTCACCTGCTTTCCAAGCGCCGCGAGCGTTGCCTCCAGATGCAGCAAATCCGTCAGAATATCGCCGGCGTTTAGAGATCCCATCGTACCGATGCGAATCACTCGGCCTTCCAGCTTGTTGCGCGATCCGGCGATCACGGTTCGATGCTCGCGATACAAGGCCCGCACAATATCGCCGCCCTTCAACGGCGCCGGCACATTCATCACAACCACGGTAGAAGAATTAGTATCCCCGAACGGCGCGAGTCCCAGTGCGGCGCATCCCGCCCGCAGCGCCGACGACAATCGCCGGTGCCGTGCCAGGACTTCCGGCAACCCCTCCGCGTGGATCATCTCCAAAGCTTCGCGCAGCCCCGCCATTAACGCGACCGGAGGCGTGAACGGAGTTTCCGAGATTTCCGCTGGCGCAAATGCCTTGCGAAAATCCCAATAAAACCGCGGCATCCCGCTATCGCGCTCGACCACGGCGCGCGCTTTCTTGCTGACGCTGACCAGTCCCACTCCGGGCGGGCACATCAAGCATTTCTGTGACGAAGAAACCAGAATGTCGATGCCCCACTCATCCTGCCGCATCTCCAGCCCGCCGAGCCCGCTCACCGAATCGACAATCAGTAACGTAGACGTGTCGCGCAGAATCCGGCCGATCGCCGCGACGTCGGCGACCACTCCCGTCGAGCTCTCGTTGTGCACCACCACCACCGCGCGGTAATCCGCCGCCTTGACCCTCGCCTCAATTTCCGCCGGGTCGATCGCGCGACCCCATTCCACGTCCAATGTGTCAACCTTCGCGCCCAGCGCCCTGGCGATCCCCGCGAAGCGTTCGCCAAACTGGCCGCTGACGCAAACCAGCACGGCTTCGCCCGGTGACAGCACGTTGACCAGGCTGGCTTCCATGACGCCGGTTCCCGAGCTCGCGAAAAACAGTACCGGATTCGCCGTCCCCATCACTGGCTTGATCAATTCTTCGACGCGCGCGAACGTCGCGCGAAACTCCGGTCCGCGATGGTTCAACGCCGGCAGCGCGATGGCCTGGCGTACGCGCTCCGGAACCGCGGTCGGCCCCGGCAATCGCAAACGATAATCCGCAGGAATATTTGTCATATACAGAAATCGCCGCGCTGCCGAAAATATGGCCCCAGCCCGCCGGCGTCGAGAATCTCCAGCATGATTTTCGGAAGCGGCGCGCCCACGATTCTCTGGCCGCTGGTCACATTGTGCACTATCAGGCCGTTTTCCCGCTCGATCGAAATTCGGGTGCCGCACATCACGCGGATAGACTTACTAACCATCGTTGGAAGGGTTAACCGCGAAACGTTACTTTTCATCCTAACAACTGCGATCCGAATAGCCTAAAACTTAGCCACCTGGCAGCGAATAAAAGACGAATCTCAATGAGAATAATGGGCCAATGATAACTTTTCGCGAGAAGACCGCGTCTCTGCTAAGGGATAAGGGTTAGTACGTAGTTGGCCGTGTAAGCCGCTATCCACTTCGCCTAAACGGCTGCCCAGGCGTCTACCCGATTCCAAACAAAATTTGTTCCATAGCGTTCAAATCTTAAGGAGAGACAGGCGGAATACATGAGAATCTGCGTTTTGGGTGGTGACGGATACTGCGGGTGGGCGACGGCTCTGTATTTGTCTCGTAAGGGTCACTCGGTTTCCATTGTCGATAATTTTGCAAGGCGGCAATGGGACCATGAGCTCGGGGTCCAGACGCTGACACCCATTCAGCCGCTGGCGGAAAGATTGCGCGTGTGGCGGGAATTGACCGGCCACCACATCGACCATTTCGCAGGCGACGTCACCGAATACGATTTTCTTGCCTCCACGATGGAGACGGTGCGCCCGGACGCCGTGGTTCATTTTGCCGAACAGCGCGCCGCGCCTTATTCGATGATCGATCGCAAGCACGCCGTCTTCACCCAGGTGAACAACGTCGTCGGCACTCTGAATCTTCTGTTCGCGATCCGCGAATTCCAGCCCGACTGCCATCTTGTAAAGCTGGGCACCATGGGCGAATACGGAACCCCGAACATCGATATCGAAGAGGGCTATATCCGCATTGAACACAACGGCCGCAGCGACGTTCTCCCGTTCCCCAAACAGCCCGGCTCGTTCTATCACCTGTCGAAAGTGCACGACAGCCACAACATCATGTTCGCCTGCCGCATCTGGGGCATTCGAGCCACCGATCTCAATCAGGGCGTCGTCTACGGCACCGTCACCGATGAAGTCGCGATGGACGATGCGCTGGTCAACCGCTTCGATTACGACGAAATCTTCGGCACCGTGTTGAATCGCTTCTGCGTGCAGGCCGCGATGGGACATCCGCTGACGGTTTACGGAAAGGGCGGCCAAACGCGCGGATTCCTCGACATTCGCGACACGGTCCGCTGTATCGAAATCGCCTGCCAGAATCCGGCGGCTCGCGGCGAATGCCGTGTCTTCAATCAATTCACCGAGCAGTTTTCGGTTCTCGAGATTGCCGACCTGGTCCGGACGGCGGCCCGCCAGCTTGGCTTGCCGGTGGAGATCCAGCATCTTCCGGCCCCGCGCGTTGAGCTCGAAGAACATTACTACAACGCCAAACATTCGAAACTCATCGATCTCGGTCTGAAGCCGCACTATCTCTCGGACTCGCTGCTCGATTCCTTGATGAACATCGCCATCAAGTATCGCGACCGTATCGACACAAGCACGTTCCTGCCGCAGGTCAAGTGGCAGAACGCCCGCAATGACCGTCGCCGGACAGCCGCCGCGGCGGCGGTATCCCTATCCGAAAGCACTTTCTAACTCAACAGGGCAGGTCTCCGGCCTGCCTTCTTGATCTTTTGGACGCCTCGGCTGCACCTGCGCTACCATTGCGATTTCGGATAACGCATTGGGCTCATCCAAATCCACATACCTGATCGTCATCGCCTTCGCCGCCGCTGTTTATATCGGGTGCATGATCTCGCCGCCCTCCCTCATGGACGACGTCGACGCCGTGCAAGCCCAGATTGCTCGCAATATGATCGCTTCGGGCGATTGGGTCACTGCGCGACTGGATGGCATCGCGTATCTCGAAAAAGCCCCCCTCATATACTGGGCCATCGCGATTTCCTATAAGATTTTTGGCGTTCATGATTGGTCCGCGCGAATTCCCGTCGTATTGTCATCGATTGGCCTGGCGTGGATTACGGCCGCCTTCGGCGTGTGGGCCTTTGGCAGGCGCGCGGGCCTGTACGCCGGCCTTGCCGTCGGGACCTGCGTCGGTCTTTTTCTATTTACCCGGATCCAGATTCCCGACGTCACGCTGACCGCCTGCATCGCGCTTTCCATGTGGGCATTTCTCCGCGCCATTGACGACGCCGAGCCGCATCCGCAGGGGTGGGCCTTTCTGCTCGCCGCCAGCCTCGGCGTCAGCCTGCTGCTGAAAAGTCTGATCGGCATCGTTTTTCCCGTAGCCGCCGGGATCATCTATCTCGCCCTTACGCGCCAGCTCTTTCAGTGGACCGTCTGGAAACGCATTCGCCCGTTCAGCGGCATTCTGGTGATCCTGCTCATCGCCGTCCCCTGGCACGTGCTGGCGGCTCTCCGCAATCCGCCCTATTTCGATTTCACGATGCACAGCGCCCCCGGCGAATATCACGGCTTTCTGTGGTTTTTCTTTATCAACGAGCAGCTCCTGCGATTCCTGAACCTGCGCTACCCGCGCGATTACAACACTGTCCCCCGCGCATACTTTTGGCTGCTCCATTTCGTCTGGCTTTTTCCGTGGAGCGTTTATCTCCCCGCGGTTGCGAAACTATCCTACAAGCCCGTCGACCGCGCGGGCCGCACCCGCCTTCTGGCCCTTTGCCTGACCGCCTTCGTCCTGATCTTCTTCACCTTTTCGACAACGCAGGAATATTATTCGATGCCATGCTATCCGGCATTGGCGCTCTTGATTGGTTCGGCGATGGCCGAGGGCGGCCCATGGATCACGCGCGCCACGCGAGTGCTCACGGTAATCTTTGTGCTCGCCGCGCTGGCCTGCGGATCGCTCTGGTTCCTGGTCCGCAATGAGCCCGCGCCAGGCGACATTTCGAGCGCCCTCAGCCAGAATCCCGATGCTTACACGCTTTCGCTAGGCCACATCGAGGATCTGACTCTCAAGTCCTTTGCCTATCTCCGAGGCCCATTATTATTGGCCGCGTTCGCGTTTCTCATCGGCGCGATCGGCAGCCTGCGCAAGCACGCATTCATCGCGGCCGCCGTCATGGCCGTGATCTTTTTTCAGGCAGCGCGAATGGCTCTCGTGGTTTTCGACCCGTTCATGTCCTCGCGCCCGCTCGCCGAAGCCATCAATCGTTCGCCCCAGGGCAAGCTGATCGTGGATCATCATTACTACACGTTTTCATCCGTGTTCTTTTACACCAATCGAAATGCTCTTCTGGTGAATGGGCGGATCAACAATATGGTCTACGGCTCGTACGCCCCCGGCGCTCCCGCTGTCTTCATCGACGACAGCCAGTGGCGCAGCTTATGGCTGACGGCGGAGCGTTACTATCTGGTCGCCAGCGATGAACAAATCCCGCGCTTTGAAAAACTGGTCGGCCGCGACCGGCTGGTTCAAATCCTCTCGACCGGCGGCAAATCCGCGTTCACGAACCAGCCGGCCACCACCGGGCAGCGCTAGGAACTTGTTGAAAGGTGCCTGCGTGATAACGCCTCGAAATCCCCCTCACATCGCCACCGAGCCGCGACCGCTAGGGCGGTTTCGCCCCTTTTCACGCCGAGGCCAGACACAGAACCGCGAGCGCCAGCGACCGGGTCCGGACGTTTCCGTCAACAGCCTCTTAGACCGCTAAAACTCGAAGCGCAGTCCGAACCGGAAATATCTCGGATCGATCAGACGCCCGAGCGGATTGGTCGCAGTGATCTGGCTGAATCCGTTCAGATTCTTCACCGAACCGTCCGGATTCAACTGCAGGTTCGAAACGTTCGCACCCGGATTGGCGAAGTGCGGCGTGTTGCTCAGATTGAACGATTCGGCGCGAATTTGAATTTTCGTGCGCTCCGTGATCCGGAAATCGCGGAACAGGTTCAAGTCGAGATTCGTCGCGCCGGGACCGCGAAGGCGATCGAAGCCCGACGTTCCGAAGGCCACGTTAGTCACCGGAGCATAGGCCAGCGGATTGAAGTACGCCTGGCCGCCCAGACCGTTGCCGACCTGCGCGACGTTCGTAAGGACCTGGTTGGCGGTCTGCGAACTCCCCGGGCAATTGCACGAGGAGGCGGACGACGTCACGGTGTACGGTATGCCCGAGTAATGCGTGAAGACGCCGTTAATTCCCCAGCCTCCGACCACCTGCGCCAGCACTCCTTTTTGAACCCACGGCTTGCCTTTGCCGAACGGCAATTCGTAGGTGTTGGACCAGACGATCGAGTTGGTGCGATCGAGCGACGAAACGTTGCGGTCGTAGAAGAAATATCCGGGGACCAGAATGGTTTGCGCGGTTAACTGCGATCCAGCGACGGCGCCCGGTTGATACGTAATGTCCTTGGACCAGGTGTAAACGAAGTGCGTGGTGAAGCCCTTCGCAAAGCGCTTGGTGACGTTGGTTTGCAGCGAATGATAAATATCGGAATTCCAGGGCTGGATCTGAATGGTGCTCGCTGTGATCCCGTACTGATACAGCGGCTGGCTCGCCGATCCACCGCCGAGCGTGCCGGGATTGATGTTCACCTGCGAAAACTCATGCAGGGCGTGAGTGCCGACATAGCCTGCCTGCACCGTCCACCCGCCGGTGAATTCCTTTTGCACGGTGAAATTGAACGACTCAACATAGCCTCGTACGTAATTCTTCTGATCGGTAAAGATGTTGCCGGTTCCAGCTGGAACGAAGATTTTGCCGTTGACGGGCGCAGGGGCGGTTACCACAGGCACTCCATTACTGATGTTCGTGACCGCCGTATAGGAATTAGGTCCGTTGAAGATCGCGCCGACCTCTTCCGGGAAGCTCTTCATGCCAGGGCGGGACATATTGTCCTGGAGCGGGGAGAGTGCGAAACCAGCCCGGATCACAAAATCCTTGGTGAGACGATACGCGAGGCCGATGCTCGGAGAGAACAGTCGTTTCGACACCGTGATGCCGCAATCGCCCGGGATGCCTCCCACGCCGCACTCCGAGATGGTGTTGGTGGTCGGATCGTAAAAGTTAATGCCCTTTTTCTCTTGCGTCGGGACCGGATAGTATTCCCATCGCAGGCCGTAGTTGACCGTGAGCTTGCGGCTGATCTGCCACTGGTCGCGCGCGTAAATCGCAAAATCCCAGGTGCGGAGCGTCAGGAAAGGCTGGGTTACCTGCGTGTAATTGGCGTCCGTGGTGGGAAGCCCGAGAATGAAATCCGCGACCTGGTTATACGGCGTCGAAGAAGGACCGCCGTTCAGCGTGGTGGCGCCGCCGGAGAACGTAAACGCGGTCGGCGAAATCTCGATGTGGTTCATCGACATCTTGAAGACATCGGTGCCGAACCGGATATTGTGCGAGCCCTTGATCTTGCTGACGTTGGCGTTGAATTCGTGGGACGGCTGAATGTAGTTCAGAGCCGGATACGAATATCCCATCGTGTTGAACGTCGTGTTGGTAAATACGAATTGCGGCACGCCGCCTGCCCAGGGAAGCGGACCGGTGTTGGTTCCAGGGATGCCGAGAGTATCCGATCCGTATCGAACGTTGGTCTCGCTCGGATACAACAACTGGTGGGGATGGATCAGCCCAAACGTCGCGTCGATGACCAGAGTCGGGCTGAGGACATAAGTGCCGGTTCCGGAAATCGTGTACGTTGCGCCGTGTTGCAGATAATTACATGCGCCGCAGGCCGTAAATCCACCGGAGCCGCCCAGGACCTCTCCATAC
The DNA here is from genome assembly GCA_035308605.1 of Bryobacteraceae bacterium. Classification (GTDB taxonomy): domain Bacteria; phylum Acidobacteriota; class Terriglobia; order Bryobacterales; family Bryobacteraceae; genus Palsa-187. Next base: position 28,754 of record DATGGL010000326.1, on the reverse strand, counting down.
ATCGGCGCGAACGTCGCGTAGTACGGCTGCGTTCCGTAGCGGCCGGAGACGTGCAGTTTTGACGTCGCCACGTAATCGACCTTGGTGTCGATTTTGTGAAGGTTGTAGAGCGCCGGCAGGTTTAGATATTCGTTGTTGTTCACGCCGGGCAGGTTCGTGGGCGGAATCAAAGGAATGATCTTCGCGATGATCGGGTTGATCCGGTTCAACGGAATGATATTCCCAGGGAACGGCGTCTTTCCGGTTCCGTTGGCGTTGCCGGTGTTGGGATCGTAGATTGGGTTCGCCGAGGAAGTGAAATTACCAGCGAGCTGTGCGGCAGCAGGGAATGACAGAATTCCGGAATTCGCTCCGTGCGAATAGTCGCCTTCGTAACTGCCGAAATAAAAGAGCTTGTTGCGGATAATATGGCCGCCCAGGCTGCCGCCGTCGTTGTTGTCGTTTAGATGTGGCGGCTTGCTTCCTGCGGGAGCAAAGAAGTTGTTCGCTTCAAACTTGCTGTTGACGTTGTAGGCAAATGCCGCGCCGTGGACTTCATTGGTTCCGCTCTTGAGCATCACGTTGACGGACGCGCCACCGGCAAGAGCCTGCTCGGAGTCGTTCGCGTTGGTCGCAATGTTCACTTCCCGGATCGCTTCGATCGAAGGCACGTAAGAGGTGTTGTAGTATTGCCAGGGATTATTTGCGCTGACGCCTTCGACGCGGACCTGGGCTCCGTTCGTGCCCGTGCCGTTAAATGAAAACTGCATCGATTTGGAGGGATTGTTGGTGCCGCCGGCAAGTTGTCCGCTGGGCGGGCTGGTGCCCGGTACCAGAGCAAACAGGCCTTCGTAGGAACGGGTGGCCTGGGGCAGGCTTTCGAGCGCCTGCGTGGTGACTTCCGCGTGGATATCCGCACGATCGGTCTGAAGCAGGGCCGCTTCGGCGCTCACTTCGACTCGTTCCGCCTGCGCGCCGACCTGGAGCTGCGCGTCGATACGCACGACGTTGTTCTGATTGACATCGATGTTCGACGTCACAAAGCCGCGGAAGCCTTCTTTTGAGATTTCGACCTGATAGCGCCCGGCGGGAACCGTGGAAATCGTATAGACGCCCGATTCGTTGGTCTGGACCGTACGAGACGCGTTGGTCTGGGTTTCTGTGATTTTGACTACGGCCCCCGGGACGCCGGCGCCGCTCGCGTCGGTTACGTTACCGACCAGCGATCCGAATAGCACTTGGGCATAAGCGCTCTGGGTTAGGAAAACGAAGGAGCAGGCAACTAAGCCCAAAACCAAGGCGACAACTGTGACCCTGGAAGCCGAAACGTTCCGCATCACGAACCCTCCTTTAGGGCGTCGAGCACCAACCTCAATTGGAAAACGTGGTTACCACAAGCTACATCACTTCGGCGGGAGTGTCAATGGGGAAGTATGTCGTTTGGCTTAGTGTTTCTTTAGCGTTACGGCATACCCAAAGGCCGCGTGCCCGGTTCAGATCGGTTCCTTGATTGTGAGCACCCGGTCTCCGCGGATGCCCTTCAAAACCTGCATACGGCCGCTCGGCCAGTGGATCTGAATCTCTTTCGCTTCTTCATACGGCCCCATCCCAAACCGAACGATTGGTTCGCTGGACCCGGCGTATCCCACGGCTGTGGTCAGGCGATTGTATTCGACAGCGCCGCTTGGCAGCGTCAGGCGCACGGTCGCGCCGATGCCGTCCCGGTTGCTCCGGACGCCGGTCAGCCGCAGCGCGATCCAGTGACCCGGATAGGGGCTTAGATTGCGCAGCAGCTTAATATTCGCGCCGATAACGCTCACCACCGCGTCCACCCGGCCGTCGTTATCGAAATCCGCGAAGGCCGCGCCGTGATGCATCGCCGCAATCTGAAAATCGGGCCCCGCCAGCGCCGACACATCTTCGAACTGCCGGTTTCCCAGGTTGCGCAGCACGTGGTTCGGAAGCGCCGCATCGGCGCGCCCGCGCGGTCCCGATCCCGGGAAATGCGATGCCGCAAAGAACAGGTCTTTGTGCCCGTCGTTATCGAAGTCGATCATCCCGAGACCCCAGCCGGTCAGCTCATGTGTCGCGCTCACAAGGCCAGACGCCGCGGTCTCGTCGGAGAAAAACTTCGGCTTTCCCAGGTTCCGGTACAGCGGAAACGTGTCGAAGTACATCCCGTCGAGAGCGATGTCTTCGAGACCGTCGTCATCGAAATCCCGGAAGTCCACGCCCATGCCGGCGATCGCGTTCCCATGAACGTCGTAGGCGACACCCTTTTCGAGCGCCACTTCTTTGAACTTGCCGGCGCCCAGATTCTCGAACAGAAAATTCGGGACCGAATCGTTGGATACGAACACATCGGTGAGGCCGTCTCCATTGAAATCGCCGAACGCGACGCCCATGCCCTTTCCCAGGCTGCGCGAAATGCCCGACGATTCCGAAACATCGGTGAAAGCGCCCTTGTGATCGTTGTGAAAAAGCCGGTTCGGCAGCGGCTGGTATACGCGCGGATGGCAGTAAAACAGTTCGCCGCCTTCCTTCCAGCAATTGTCCGCCCCCGGTTTCCAGGCGACGTAGCTGGACACGAACAGGTCGAGATAACCGTCGTTGTCGTAATCGAACCAGCCGGCGGAAACCGACCACATAGGCCCGTACTTTTTGTCGATCGCCGCCAGGCCGCTCCGGCCGGTGACATCCTCGAAGGTCCCGTCGCCCCGATTGCGATAGAGCGTGCTGCGATTGAGACCCGTGACGAAGATATCGACGAATCCGTCGTTATCGTAATCGGCGGCGGCGACGCCCATCGAATAACCTTCGCCGGCCAGACCGGCCTGCTCGGTTACATCGGTAAACGTCATGTCGCAATTGTTGCGGAACAGGCGATTGTGGAATTGCGGTCCGGTCTTAACGCCCGAAGGAAGTTCCGCGCCGTTGGCGGCGAAGATATCCATGCAGCCGTCATTGTTGTAATCGAGAGCCGCTACGCCGCCGAGCATGATTTCAGGCTGATAGAAATGCCCCGCTGCGCCATTTCGCAAAACGAAGTCGAGGCCTGCCCGTTGAGAAATATCCTGGAACCGAATCGGCGGAATTACCAACAGATCGACCGTGAGCTTTTCGTCTGTCATACTCAGCGGCTTTACGCGGCTGGCCTGGCCTTCGTGCCCGGCTTTCAGTTCATAATCGACGCCGGCCCCGACATTGGCGAAGGAGTATGTCCCGTCGGCATGCGTAATCGACAGGATGCTCTGAGACGTCCCGCTGCGGGCGAGGGAAACCATCGCGCCGGCCACCGGCTGTCCTTTGATGTCGAGCACGCGGCCCTGAATTCGCGTGTCTCCGGCGGATGGCGTTTGCGCAGCCAAAATCAGCGCGAGCGCTGCCACGCACGCCAGGCCAAGGAACAATGCTGGGGATCGGCGTATCTTCGCAAACTGGGTGGCCATCGCGGCTGTTGGTCATAATAACCCGTTGCGTTGCCGCCGAGCCTCCGATATCATTCATTCGGGCTCGGCTCACGCCGAAGGAGGCTTGCAGCATGAACACGCTACGGGCATCGCTGGCCGGATTTGTTCTGGGGATGACGGCGGTCGCCGCATCCAACACTCCAACGTTCAACAAAGACGTTCTCCCGATTTTGCAGAAGAACTGTCAGGGCTGCCATCGCCCCGGCGAACTCGCGCCGATGTCGTTCTTGACTTACAGCGATACGCGTCCGTGGGCCAAGGCCATGAAGCAGGCGGTGCTTACCAGGAAAATGCCGCCCTGGTTTGCCGAGAAAGGCCACTTCGCCAATGACCGGACGCTCAGCCAGGACGTGGTGAACACGCTGGTATCGTGGGCCGATAACGGAGCGCCCGAGGGCGACGCCAAGGACAAGCCGGCTCCGCTGACGTTTCGGGACGGCTGGAATATCCAGCCCGACATGATCGTCGAAATGCCGAAGGAGTTTCACGTCGCGGCGAAAGGCACTATCAACTATCAGAACTTTCGCGTGAAAGTAAATTTCCCGGAAGATACCTGGGTGGTCGCGGCGGAAATGCGGCCCGGCAATCCGAAAGTGGTGCACCACGGCCGCGTGATCGTCTTGCCGCCCGGAACCGCTTGGATGGCGAACGCGATCCCCGGCGAGGCCTACGAAGAAGGGTCGGGAGGCGCCAAGGAAGGCACCGATCTGCTGGGCAAATACAATCCTGGGCTTGGCGCGCAGAGTTTCGATGTCGACGGATCGGCCAAGCTCGTCCCGAAGGGTTCGGACCTGGTGTTCAATCTGCATTACACGGCGGTGGGCACGCCGGAAACGGACCGGTCCAGGGTCGGGCTGGTGTTCGCGAAGCATCCACCGCAGAAGCGCTACTGGATGTCGCCCGGCACTCCTTCGGCATTCAACCTGGTGATTCCGCCCGGAGACAGCAACGCCGAGATCGTAAGCGAAGTCACCGTCGGAGTGAGTGGCGCGGAGTTGACCTACATCCAGCCGCACCTGCACCTGCGCGGCAAGGACTACGAGCTGCGCCTGACCTATCCGACCGGCGAATCCGAAACCGTTTTCAAAGGAATCTGGAATTTCGACTGGCAGGTTGGGTACCAGCTCGCCAAGCCATTGCCGGTGCCCAAAGGCACCAAGATTCTTGCCATCGCCCACTTCGACAACTCCGTGAACAACAAGTTCAATCCGGATCCGAAGCAGACGGTCTGGTGGGGCGATCAGAATTGGGACGAGATGCAGTCGGGTTTCATCGGCCTGGTATTCGACGCGAAGACGGACGCAAGCAAGGTGTTCATCCCCTCCGGGCCGAGTCTTCTTCCGCGCGGGACCACGGTGGGTCCAACGCTGGCGGCCGTGCAGGCGAAGTGAGATTCGCTGAAAGTCAGCGCAGGATTACTGAATCGTAATTGAAAACGCCGCCGATACCCGCGTCTGCACGCGTATCGTCATCGGATCATTTCCCGTCGGCACATTGCCCGGAATTTGGAACTGGACCAGCGCCGTCCCACCCGCCGCAGCCGCCACGGACGACGCCGTCACATCCACGCCGCCGATATTGATATCCACGCTCCCGGCGGCCGGCAGATTCCCGAATTGATCCGACAGCCCGGTCACCAGCAGCGATACCGGATCGCCCGCATGGAAAACCGAATTCGAAACCGCCGCCGCAGCCGCGCCGGTCACTGGATTCGAGGCAGCCGTGATCACCGGCGGCGGAAGATCCACCTGCATCACCACGGGCGGAATGAAATTTCCATTCGGCGATGCCAACTGCACCACGCTGGGCCCGGTGAGCGCGCTCCCCGGTACGATCGCGATGAGCTGCCCGTTATTCCCGACCGTGAACGGCGTCAGTTGATTGGAAATCGAAAGCGTCCAGCCGGATAGGTTGTTCGGCAGCCCGCTGGTGCTGATCACCGCCGTGCCGCCCACCGGAACGCCTTCAAGTCCAGTCGTCTGGTTCAGAATCGGCGTGCGCAAACTGCTCTGACCGGCCACGGGCGCTCCGATTTGAAACGCCGCGGTCAGCGTCGGCATTTGCAGCCCGTTTACGACGCTGATGGTGGTGGTGCCCGCCGTTGCCGTTGGGCTCACCGAAACATTCATCATCATCAACCCCGGGCTGACCACCCAGACGTGTTTGACCGTGATGTCGCTCGATCCGAAGCCCACCACCACCTGCCCGTCCACGAAATTGGTGTTGTAGCCCGTGATCTGAATCATCGTATCCGTATTCGGCGTCACGCTCGACGGACTCACGCTGATGCCCGGAGCCATCGGCCCGCCGTATGTGAACGTCGGCGGCCCGCCCACCAGCGTCTGGGCCGACGTCTGGCTGTCCGGAGTCAGCGCTTCGACCGAAGCGCGATATCCGCCCGATCCCGGTGGCGCCGCGACCGTCAACGATCCATCCGAATTCGTTTGCACCAAACTTGCCGGCGCGCCGTCGAACACAATTCGCGTCCCCGGCCCCAGGTTCGTTCCGGCGATATTCACCACTGAGTTCCCCTGGCCGTCCGTGCTTCCCGATACCGAAGAAATCGACGGCGGACCCGAGGTCACCACCGTGAACGCGGACGGCAGAACATACAAATCGCCATTCAGCGTCACCGCCAGCGCCGTGGGAGTTCGCGTCGTCACCGGCCCCGCATAAACGTACATATACAGGTAGCCGTTCTGAAAATAATTCGGCCCCCCTGGCAGAACTTGCGCCGGGCCTCCGAGAACGCTGACATTCAATCCCGGCGCGACCGAAGCGTTGTCGCTGCCCAAAATTCCGTTGGCCTTGAAAACCACCGTCGTATTGGTTCCCGATTGCAGCGGCGGCTCGCCTACCGGAACCGTATTCGCATCCAGGTAGCCGTAAGTCGTCATCGACGATACGGCGGGACCCGAACGCGCCCGCACATTGAAACTCACTCCGCTCGAAACATTCCCTGGCGTCACGGAGACCTGCGGCGCCTGCGTCCAGTCCGTCGTCGCGCCAAAGAATTCCGATCCGAAACCGGTATTCGCCGCAAACGCATTCTGATTTCCGTCGAGCGGCAGATACACCCCGCCCGGCTGGCTCTCGCCCGGCTGCGGCTGCGGCAGCGGATGCACGTAAACGTAATATTGCCCCGGCGGAAGCCCGTCGATGCGGTACGTTCCGTCGGGATTCGTCAGGCCGCTGATCGCAACGCCGTTGGTCGCGATCGCAACCACGCTCGCCAGATTCACGCCGCCGCCGCCCAGCAGCACCGTTCCCGTGATACTGCCCGTTCCCGCCGGATACCCGTTGGCCGGATACAGCATCGAAATCCCCGCGATATCGTCCGGCCCCAGCGGCGCGCTCTTGGTCGCGGCCGAAGTCACCAGCGTGGACATCACACTCGAAGTCCAGGTATGCTGCAACCCCAGCGTGTGGCCGAACTCGTGAACCACCGTGATAAAGAACAGGTCGCTGTAGCTGGCCATCGGAAAGCCCGGCACAGCCGTATTCGTAAAATCCTTGCGAAGCTGCATCTTCGATCTCACGATCGGAAGAAACGTCGCGCCCGCGCCGATCAGCGCCCCTGGATTCGCCACCGTCGTCGGCCGGCTCAGCGCCAGCAGCCCGGGTGTCAGATTATCGTCGAATTCAATGTCAACCTCGGGGGTCGCGTCGGCAGTCGGCATGGTTGCCGTACCGCCGAACGCGAGCCGGACGCCCGATGTTGCCACGCCATTCCAAACTTCCGCCGCCGCCCGTATCTGGCTGATGAACGCCTGAAACGTGTCGCCCGCCACCAGCGGCCCGGGCCCCTGATTGGAAATCAGGTAAGTCACCCGGTTGCCCGCGATCCCGTAAGCGCCCGCCGGATCGTTCAAATCGAACTTCACCGGCACCGGTGTAAACGGACCCGTGCGATTCGCGAAGTAAACAAAATAATAGTAGGCTGAAGCGAGCGGCGATAGCAGGGCCAGCCCCGCCATCAGCATCACGGCTCGCCGCAGCGCTCTCATTTGACGCTGCTCAACACTTTCTGGACCTCGGCGCGCAGATCGCTCAACTTCATCGTCACGGCCTTGTCATCCACCACGTTGCCAGTCCGGTCGAGCATCAGCGCCGGCGCCGCCGGCCGCACCAGCACCGGATTTCCCGCCGCGTCCTGCATCACCGTGAACAGCCCCTGCGACAGCCCGATTACCTGCGTAAGCCCGGACTTGCTGGTCCACAGGAAAATGACATACTCCTGGCCCGCCGTCAGCGTAGGCGCTCCCGGAACCATCTCCCGCAGCCCGCCCGCAACACCGCCCGGCACCGCCACCTGAACCGGTCCCGAGCCTAAAGACTTCAGTGTCTCCAGGACTTGAAACTGATAGTACGTGTAGATATCCCGTCCGCGAACACCGGTCGATGCAGCCGCAACCTTCACCCGGACGATCGCCGTCGACTGCCGGATCATATCGTCCGTCGAAAGCTGCTGCAGAGTAGTCGCGTGCGCAGCCGCTAGAAAGCCGACGAGCGTGGCGATTCTGGACAGACTCCGCATAGTGATGGAAGCAGCCTTAAAAGCACGCCACCAGCCAACGTAAGTGACTGACGATGCGTCGCTTTGGCTCTCCGTAGCGGGCTCGTCTCGTGGACCCTCGACACACGATTGAGACATAACGGGACAATCTGTTGCGTTATCGAATCCGGAAAATCTCGAACTCGGCCCGCCCGTTTGAGTCAAAGATCGTTTGAACGGGCTCTTCTCGATAGCCCGCGTCCGCCGCCGCCTTATCCAACCGCTCCCGCACCTTTGGAAAAATGCGCTTTTCCGGCACGTGATCGATGAATACTGCATTCGGGTCCGACAGCATCGCGTGGATGATATCCCGCTCGCCGCTGCTCGGGGAATCTTTCTGAAAGGGACCATCCGCCGGCCGGACCAGCAGCCGCCCGCGATGGAATAGCGCCAGCGTGTTCGCCATACCCCAGTCCATTACATATATCGGCTGCTCGGGCTGGGAATTTGACGGGCCGGCAAACGCCGCCGAGAGCGGAAATAGGGCGTCGCTGAAAACACTGGATGCGCCATCCTGCTCGAAATCAGCCACGTACTGGCTCAAAACCGCCAGATTTGCCGCCGCTAGCAGGACACAAGCGGCCACCGCGACCCGGGGCCACGGCAGCGACGCGAGCGCAATCGCGACAAAGAATTGCGGAAACGGCCACAGGAGCACTGAGTGGTGAATCGCGCCGCCGGCTCCGTTCGTGATGGCCATCGCACCCCAGGTAACCGCCATGAAAATCAGTGAGAACCAGGCTGCTCGCGATCGCCGCCACCAGGGAACAGCCAGCAGCGCGAGCACGAAAGCATATTCCATCAGGTTCTTTCGTACCCCGAAGTGCTGAACCACCCCTTTCGCAAGCCTTCCGCGCCAGGACGTTACCGGTTTCGGACGCTCCGCCCAGTCCGGCATGGCCAGGTAACCGAGCAATCCCGATCCATTCAATGCTCCCCGCGCCATCGCGAACTTGGGTGCAAAATTTGCCGTATCGAAGTGCGCGGTTGCGTCGAGCGTCGCGTTCGGCTGCCGGACGTTATAGAGAACAAAGGGCAAAGCGCCCAGCAGGAATGCCGCCGCCGCGACCCCTATATTCGTGGGCGTAAGCCGCTGCCATACCTCGCGCCGGAACACCACGATCGCTCCAAAGCATAGACCGGCAAGGGCCCAGAAGAAAACAGCTTTATTCCAAAGGGCCAGACCCAGGAAAAAGAATCCACCGGCGAGTTGAAGCATCGAATTCGACGGGGCAAAAAGGAGCAGGCTGAGACAACCGGTCACCAGCAAAAAATGCTCGAGAGCCACTGGACCCCAGTCGAATGTGTCGGTGAGCACGAAAATCGGGTCGGTAGCCAAAAGAAACGCTCCCAGAACGGCCGTCCTGGTTCCTGCCGCCCGCTGCGCTAAGTTATAGAAAAAATAAATCGTTGCGGCTCCCGCCAGCACCATGGGAAGGCGCACGGACCACACATTGGCTCCGAAAATACGCAGGATCGGAGCATAGACGAATGTTTTCAGCGTCCCCACGTACGACATCACCATCAGCGGGACGCGATGATGGAAGATCGAAATGCTTAAGTCCTTAGGATTGAATAGATATAGAGGGATCGAGAACAGCGCTTCATCGTTCTGAACGCCCGCGTAGGGAATAAGACTCGCGCCAAGAAGTATATACAGGCAGCAGGCGCAGAAAACGAGAAACGGTATGCTACGATTCGTCACGAAAAGAATGAGCTGCCAGAAGCCGAGTCAATTAAGAGCTGGTTCACGAAAAGACATGACTGCCCTGAGAACTTTTACCGGATCACGAAACAGTATACGTCAGCAGGGCGTGAAACTTACGGGCCTCCCGGACGTCTTTCCGTTGGAGCATCCCGGTTTTTTGCCGCCGGCAGGTAATCCGGGCAACTGCAGAACGCCGTATTGGTTTTGAACAGGTAATGGTTTTGAAAGGCTAATGGTTTTGAACGGGTAATGATTTTGAAAGACAGAGCCGATAGGTATTCAAATGTAATCGCTGAGTGCGGACGGATCCGAAAGGGCCTTCCGGCGACCGGCAAACAGAGTTTGGGGACTTGGTCATAAAATTGCTTGCACTAAACGGACGGATGTGTTATGGTGTGGAAAGCTTTTTCGGACAGTGCTATTTCGGACGGGCTCGCGCGGTGGAGGAGACTGCAACGTTCGAACGGTCGACTGCTCGTAGCGCGAGTGTGGAATTCGATGCAGCGAAGACCCACGAAGCTCTCGCAAAACGAATTTGAACCTTGAACCTTTTTGCATCACTTCGCGTCTAATGCGATGTGGCGCTGGACAACACAGTAAAACAAGAGACCGAGACGAAGTAAGAAAAAAATAAAAGAGAAAAGAGACAACAGGAGAGTAGGCAGCCATGACAAAGAGTGAGTTAAACAAATTCAAAAACATACTGGAGGCCAAGCAGGCAGAGCTGGCTCAGTTCGTGCGGAACCGTGAGGGAATCGCGATCGAAAAAAGTCCCGATGCGCTCGACGAAGTTCAACACGCAGCCGAGCGTGAATTGGCCATCCGCAACCTGGACCGCGAATCGAATCTGCTTCGGAACGTGCGCGCAGCACTGCGCCGCATCGACGAAGGCACCTTCGGCGTGTGCCTGCACTGCGAGGAAGACATCAGCCCGAAACGGCTGGCTGCGGTGCCGTGGACCGCATTCTGCATCCAGTGCCAGGAAATGGCGGACCGCAACCAGGCCGGCGACGGCTCCGAGAGCCTCGACGAACTGCTGGTCAACGCGGCCTAACCACCGCTTGAGATCGTCAACCGTTCGGCCGGATGCCGATAAACGAAATCATCCGGCCGGCGGCGTCCTTGTCCCGGCGATACGAGTGGAATCTCGAATCGCAAAACGTGCACAGATTCAAGGAATCGATGTGTGTCGCGGGAACCCCCGCCTCGATAAGCTGTTCACGGTTAGCTTGTCCTAGATCGACAAATCCCGCGCCTTCTAGTCCGAACCTTCGCCCCACGTCTTCCCCCACCCGGTAACAACATTTGCCGATCCCCGGACCGATAGCCGCGTAAATATCTTCCGCACCGGTTTCAAATTCCCTTTTCATCAGATCGATCGCCGCCGGAACGATCCGCGCCGCCGTCCCCCGCCAGCCGGCGTGAATCGCGGCAACCACCCTCCGCCTCGCGTCGGCCAGCAGCACCGGAAAACAATCGGCGGTCCGCACCGACACAGCAACCCCCGGCGTCGACGTCACCAGTCCGTCACCTTCCCCCACCCGCCCGATCCGAACCGCCGGCAGCACCGTGGCCGAATGGATCTGCGTCAGACTCGCCATGTCTTCTTGCGACGATATAGCGTCACGCGTGCCGAATCCATGCTCCACCCAATCCAAGCCGGAAAGAGTTAACGAAACAATTGATCCCACATTTGATTCTAACTTCCGTGGCCCGAGTACCCCCAGTACAGTCTTAAGATTAGTACTAATGGTACTTTTATATTGACGAGAACTAGTACTGCTGTTACTCTGGTCCTGCATTTTAGAAATCAATACCGGAGGTAAGCAATGAAACATAGTGTTTTCAACGCGTTGCTAATGGGGACCATCGCAGTCGGAATGGCTGTCAGCGCGCACGCAACCGTTTCCTACAATTTATCAGGCTCCGGCTTTACACCCGGAAATCCTGCAGTCTTTTTATCCACAGGGAGTGACTTCGAACTCGTTTATTCGACGGCAGGCTCGTTCTCAAACACCGTAAGCACGTTTCCCACGAACATCAGTTATGGAAATATAACTTTGGAATGTGCGATCGCGGATTGCAGCACCTTGACCGACACGTTTTCCGGTTTCACCATTGATGTGGTGGTTAACGATCTCACCGACGGCGGCGTCGGAAAATTCGTTGGTACGTCCACGGGCGGAAGCGTCTCAGCAGGTTCGTCCAACCTGAGCATTAATTGGTCGCCGATCCAACTCGGCCCTGGCACCAATAATGCCACTTCCTCGACGTTCGGCCCGAACACCTTCACCATCAGCGGTATAACGCTAATCCCCGCGCCCAACAGCGGTGGCGGAAACATCGCATTCACCGGACAGGTGAACGAATCCACCGTCACCACCACGACGCCTGAGCCTTCCACCCTCGCCTTGATGGGCATCGGGCTCCTTGGTCTCGGATGGAGGCGCGCCTCGAAATCCTGACTCATTCCTCTCCTTATACATCCACACCCGCGCTGGTTTCGGTCAGCGCGGGTTTTCTTCGTTCGTGAGCAGCTCCGCCAGTTCCGCCGCTCGCGTGGAGAACTTCTCGCTTCGCGCGAAATTCCGCGCCGCCTCGCCCATCTTTTTTCGGCCCGCGTCGTCCCCCAGCAGCCGTTGAATCCCCGCCCGCAGCCCCGCCGCCGGAACCATCGCCCCGAACTCCTCCCGCATCACGCTGCGCGCTCCATGATGATCCAGGCACACTGCCGGAACTCCCGCTTCCAGAGCCTCCATCAGCGTCAGCCCGTAACTCTCGTGCCGCGACGGAAACACATACACATCGGCGAGCCGGAAAAACGCGCTCTTCCGAGCTCCAGTGACGTATCCCGGAAACACCACCCGCGTCCGCCGCAGCCGCGCTGCTTTGGCTTGCAGTTTTTGAAGAAAGCGGCCGCCCTGCATGAACGCCGCTTCGCCGCAGACGAACAACCACAACGGGTAATCCGGAAAATCGGACCGCTGTTCCCAATCCGCCAGCGCATCCAGCAGCAGATCCTGCCCCTTTTCCGGCGAAATGCGGCTCAGCGTCAGCAGCACCCGGGCCTCGCGTGGCACGCCAAACTCCGTTTGGAGGTCGAACTCGCCGCCATCGCCGGCCTGCCCCCACGATCCCCAGGGCAAAACGTGAATCTTGCCCGCGGGGCAATCCGGATAACAGCGCAGCAGCACTTCGCGCATACCCTCCGACGGAACAATCAGCCCCCGCGATCCCCTCACACTGGCGGCCTGCTTCTCCCAGATCAGCCGTGCGATGTCCGGAAGCATCTTCGCGACTCTTGGATACCATCGCACCAGCGTTTCCGGCCGCACCATCCCGCGCCCATAAATTTCGGCGACATACGCCACCACATCCACGTGATAGATCGTAAACACCCGGAATCCGCGCTTGGCGAGCGTCGTGAAATCCGGCCCTTCGGAGACATCGTTGCTCAAAACAATCGTTTCCGCCGGATCGTGACGCAAAATTTCGTCAGTCGCGGCCCGCTCGAAGGCGCGCGAGAAGCGGGCGTAGCTTTTCTCATTAAAACCGACCAGATCCCGTCCCGAAGGCGCATCCTTTCCGAGAATCGCCGGAGTGATTGCGCGGAACGGGAACGGCTGGGTGCGGGTCCATTCCTCCACCAGGTGTTCGAAGACCGCGGCCCCGCCGCCCAGCGGAACCGGGCTGGAGGAAAAACCGCCGTGCGCGGCCGTATACAGAATCACGCGGGCGAGTATTCAATCACCAGCGCCGTCACATCATCCCGAATGACGCCGCCTTCCGTGAACCGGTCCACCGCCGCGCGCAGCGCCGCGTGCATCTCCGGCGCGCTCTGCTTGGCGTTGTCCCGCAGAGTTACTTTCAGCCGCTCCGTATCGAAAAAGGAACCGTCGGCGTTTTCCGCCTCCGTCAGGCCGTCGCTATAAATCACGACCTTATCGCCCGGCTCGAGCTGTGTCTGAACCGTTTGAAACGGCGCGCCCTCGATCATTCCCACCGGCATCCCCGACGTATGCAGCTTGCGCAGCCGTCCATCCGGACTAACCAGATACGGCGCCGGATGGCCCGCGTTCGAGTAGCTGAGCAGGCCGGAAGAATCGAGCGTGCAGTAAAAAATCGTCGCGTACTTCTCCCCGCGCGTTCGTTCCAGCAGGAACGTATTCAGCCGGTCCATGATCGATTCGACGTGCCAGGGATCCGCCGATGCCATTAGAAACGTGCCCTGCAGTAGACTCGCCAGCAGCGCCGAACTGACGCCTTTGCCGGAAACATCCGCGACCACAGCGGCCCACACGTTCGCCGTCACTTCGCGCACGTCGTAATAATCCCCGCCCACTTGCGTCGAAGGAATGCTCGACCCCGCCGCCCGGAACCATCCCGCCGACGGCAACAGCGGCGGCAACAGGCCCTGCTGAATGGTCCGCGCGATTTTCAGCTCGTCCTCAATCCGCAGCTTGACGCGTTCCTCTTCCAGCAGGCGCGCGTTCTCGAGAATCGTCGAAGCTTCAATCGCCAGGGTTTGCAGCAGTTCGCGATTTCCGGCGGACAAATCGGCGGGCGCATCGCGCGAATCCATGTACAGCAGCCCGACCGTCGCTTCCGCGGTCGACGTAATCCGCGTTTCTTCCGATGTTCCGCTGCGGATCTGCACCAGCGGTAAACATACGACGCTGCGCAGCTCCAGCGCCGCGATACTCACCTCCGGCCGGACGCCTTGTTCGGCCAGCGGATCGAAATGCATGGACAGCAGATCGCGCCGGCTATGCAGCGCCCGCCGGATGACGGAGCGGGGAACCCGCAGATCGCCCGCTTCCAGCGCCCGCCCGTCATGATCCCGGGCGACCGAAACTTCCAGTTCCGCGTCCTTGCGCAGCATCAGAAATCCGCGTTCGCAGCCGGTCACGGCCAGCGCCGCATCCACCACCGCCGTCAGCACTTCCTGCGTCGAAAGCGAATTCTGCAGCGCCCGCGCCACTTCCACCAGGGAGCGCAGCTTCACCAGGTTGTTCCCGGCCGTGCCCTCCGATCGCGACGTCGAAGTGATCTGATCGAGGATTCGATTGATCTCGCCCGTCTCGAGCGCGAACGTAAGCTGATACGACTCGCGAACGCCCAGATCGATCCGGTCCGAATTGCGCAGCACATGCCGCGCCGTGCGTTCGCCGTTGATCCAGGTTCCGTGGCGGCTGTTCAGATCCTCGACTACGTAGGCGCCGTTCTCGGCGATAATCCGCGCGTGGCTTCGCGACGCCCGGTTATCGCGCAGCACCAGGTTGTTGTCCGCATGCCGTCCGATCATGAACGGTAGCGTGTCGATGGCGACTCGCGTACGCTGGCCCGAGGGATGCAATACCAGCAGCGCGGCTGGAGGAAGGGCGCGCGCCTCCGCCGTCACCCCGGGGGTCGACAAGCGGCCTCCGCCATCTCCTGGGCGCGCAGAGCCTGGCAGTGCGGGCAATATCCGCCGATTTCCGTTCGCGCGAGCACGATCTCGAATCCGAAATGCGATTCCACCTGCTTGCGGATCTTTTGCAGCGGCTCCCCGAAGAACTCCTCGACTTTGCCGCAGCGCAGGCAGATGATATGCGCGTGCTCCTGCTTCAGCCGGGTTTCGTAGTAATGCTGATCCCCGCCGTAATGCATCAGATCCAGCTCGTCCACCAGCCCGCCGAGTTTCAGCAGCTTCAGCGTCCGGTACACCGTGACCCGATTCAGCTTGGGATCTTTCTCCTTGGCCAGCAGATACAGGCTCTCGGCATCCAGATGCCGGCCCGACTGATCGATCAGGTCGAGCAGAATACGCCGCTGCCGCGTAAGCCTGACGCCGCGCTTCCGGAGCGAATCCTGGGTAGGAGCAGAGGGCATCTCTTAAGACGAGATTAGCAGAAAGGAATCCGGCGGGCTAAAATAGCCTTTCGGCATTTTATGCAAACTCAAACTCCAGTGAGGAAAAAATCCATGTGGTGGGTGATCTTCGCCATCGGCGCCGCTCTATCCTGGGGCCTCTACGGTCCCATCCTGGGCAAAGGCCAGGGCCTCCTTCAGAATCCGATGAAGGCGCTTTTATGCGTCGGCGCGGCCTACTTCGTCATGGGAGTCCTCGCTCCCATGATCGCCCTGGGCCCCAGCGGCATCACCGGTTTCAGCCAGGCCGGGATCATTAATTCCACCCTGGGCGGCGCGCTCGGAGCCCTGGGCGCGATCTTCATCATCTACGCTTTCAAGAACGGAGGCGTCCCCACCTACGTCATGCCCCTGGTCTTCGGCGGCGCGCCGGTGATCAACGTCCTCTACTCGATGTGGGCCCACCCGCCCAAGGGCGACATCAATCCTCTGTTGTGGGTCGGCATGCTGCTGGTCCCCGTCGGAGCCGGACTGGTCCTGTACTACAAGCCGGCGTGACACTTTCCAGACACTTTTCATACCCGCGCTGCAAAAACATTTTTCGATAACTTTGCGCCGCCGTGGCTTCTAGCGGGCAACTGCTGTTTCGTTTAGCCGTAATCTGGGCGTGCTATGAACAACACACGCCCGTTTCCATGTTTCCGCCTGGCGACGTTTGCCGCAGCGGCCGTTTTCTTCTCTCACAGCCTGCATGCCCAAGTCCCCAAGAAATGGTCCGAACTAGCCGACTACTTGAAGGGAAAGTATGTGACCATCGTCACCAAGGACGGCAAGAGTATGCACGGCCATTTTGTCAGCGCCAGCAACACCGCTGTGCTCCTGGACCCTTCAAAAACCGTCGACTTCGTTTACAGCGGCAGTTTCGAGGTCCCGCGTAACTCTTTCACTACCATCCGGGTCGGCACCGAGCCCATCAACCTCGAAAAACTCGGTAAAGACCTGCATCGTGGCTACGCCCACGCCTTCCGCCGGCTGTTCTCCGAAGCCGCGCCGCTTGGCATCGTGGAAGTTCCCGCGATCACCGCATGGGCGGTAATTTCGGCCCCGTTCTGCGCCTTGGGCGACCTGTTTGCGGCTCCCCAAGGTATTACGGAAAACATCCAAATTGTCGATTAGAGACCGAATGCCCCACCACCGGCGAGTGGCGCTGTTCGTGGCTTCGATCCTGATTCCGGCCGCGGTTTTTGCCGGGCTGGGCCTGGAACTGTACCGTCAGCAGCGGGAGTTAATTGTCCAGCGCCTCGCGGCCGAACAATCGCAGCCGCTCGAAACCCTGCGGCTCCAGGGTCCGCAGGTACAAGCGAGTCTCCGCCAGACCGAACTGCGATTCGCGTTTTACGCGGCAGCCATCGTGTTCGCGCTTTCCGTTACTCTGTTCAGCCGTTATATCGTTTGGCGCGAGATGCGGCAGGAAGGCCAGCTCGCCGCCATGCGGGCCCAGTTCGTCTCCAACGTTTCCCATGAACTGCGCACGCCGCTCACTTCCATCCAGATGTTCGCCGAGACGCTGGCGCTCGGCCGGGTCACCGATCCCGAGCGTCAGCGCCGGTATCTGGATACGATCGCTCGCGAGAGCCAGCGCGTCGCCCGCATGGTCGACGATGTGCTGACATTCTCAAAAATGGAGGCTGGCGCGGCGCGTTTCCGGCAGGAAAGGATCCCGCTCGCGGCGGTCCTCGAATCCGCCTTGCGCGCGATGGAGTATCCGCTCGAGCAGGGCGGTTTTCGCATCCGCGTGATCATGCCGGTTGAGGCGCTCGAAGTGCGCGCCGATGCGGATGCGCTGGAGCAGGCCGTTCTGAACATTATGAGCAACGCGATGAAATTTTCCGGCGCATCGCGCGACATCGAAATACGGCTTTCGAGCAACGGGAAAGAAGCCACCATTGAAGTAGCCGACGGCGGCATCGGCATTCCCGCCGAACACCGCGAGCGCATTTTCGAGCGCTTTTTTCGTATCCCGCTATCCGAGCATCAGGCCGCGGCCGGTGTCGGCATCGGGCTTACACTGGTCGATGGAATCATGCGAGGCCACAACGGCCGCGTCGAAGTTCGCGGCAACGAACCCAAAGGCACCGTGGTATCGCTGCACTTGCCGCTGGAGAATGCGGCGTGAGCCAGATCCTGGTAGTTGAAGACGATCGCGCCATCGCCCAGGGCCTGCGCGATAACCTCGAATACGAAGGACACCAGGTTCACGTCGCCATGGACGGCGAATCCGCCCTTCGCGCCGCGCGCGATCAACCCCCCGACCTCGTCGTCCTCGACATCCGCTTGCCTGGCATGAGCGGCTATGAAGTCTGCCGCAAACTGCGCGCCGGCGGATGCATGACGCCGATCCTGATGCTGACCGCCCGTGGCGAAGAAGAGGACCGTGTCCTGGGCCTCGATCTCGGCGCCGACGATTACGTCACTAAGCCTTTTTCCGTCCGCGAACTTCTGGCTCGCGTCCGTGCGTTGCTGCGCCGCGCGAATCCGGCTCCGGATCTGCCGCAGGAGCTGCATATCGGCGATATCGTCGCCGATTTCCGCCGCTATGAGGCCCATCGCGGCGAACGCCGCATCGAGCTGACCCGAAAGGAATTCGGTGTGCTGCAATTGCTCGCCGCGCGTGAAGGCCGCGTGGTCACTCGCGACGAATTGCTCGAAACCGTCTGGGGTTACGACGCTCCACAAAGCACCCGTACCGTGGACAATCACGTCGCCACCCTGCGCGCCAAGCTCGAAACCGATCCGAGCACGCCCCGCTATCTTCACACCGTCCACGGCGTGGGCTACAAGCTGGTCCGCGAACGCGCGGACTGATCAGGTGGCCGCCAGACGCCGCACAAACTCCAGATCGCCCTCCAGAAAATCGTATTCGACGAGCTTCCGCCGCTCCTCCCACACGATCTGAGCAAACTGAAGATTCTGCGGCTCGTCCGAAAAATCCGTCACCCGGTAAAACCCCAGGTGAATCAGCGGACCATTTCCATAGCGCACATCGTGCTGATGGATTCGCTCCCCGATGCGAGCCTCGATCGCCAGTTCCTCCCGCAGCTCACGTGCCAGAGCCTCCTCCGGCGTCTCTCCCGGCTCGATCTTGCCCCCCGGGAACTCCCATTTCAATGCATGCCGTCCCCGCTTCCGCTGGCAGATGAGCACACGTCCATCCCGTTCGATCACCGCTGCCACCACGTTCATTCAGGGATAATTGAAGCACGAAATGCACAGCGACCGGCTGCTGGACCATTTCCGCAATCCGCGCAACGCCGGCGAACTCGCGCCGCCATCGGTCAAGGTCGACGTGACCAATCCCGCCTGCGGCGACATGCTTCGCCTGTGGGCGCGTTTCGAAAACGACCGCGTCGTGGAAGCCCGCTTTCAAACCCGAGGCTGCACCGCTTCGATCGCCGCCAGCTCCGCGCTCACCGAATGGATGATCGGAAAATCACGCGCCGAGCTCAAGACGCTGACGCCGGCGACCATCGAAGAAGCGCTCGGTGGCTTGGAACCAGCATCGAAGCACGCCGCGGTCCTGTGTTCCGACGGCGCTCGTCGGG
This sequence comes from Bryobacteraceae bacterium, assembly GCA_035308605.1. Classification (GTDB taxonomy): domain Bacteria; phylum Acidobacteriota; class Terriglobia; order Bryobacterales; family Bryobacteraceae; genus Palsa-187. Next base: position 9,590 of record DATGGL010000326.1, on the reverse strand, counting down.
TTGCCGCATCTTGACATCGCTGCATCACCGTATAACCATTAGATTGTGCGAACCACCGTTACTCTGGACGACGACGTCTACGAAGCCGCTGTGCACCTTTCCCGCGCTGCTGGGGAACGGCTCGGAAAAACTCTATCCACACTGGTGCGTCGCGGCCTGAAGGCCCAGCCCCCGTCCCCGAGAAAAGGCGCTCGGCGCTTTCCCGTCTTCGAGGTTCCTCCGGGCGCGCCGATCATACCTGCCTCAAGGATCCAGCGGATTATCGATGAAGAAGGGCCATTCTAAACCCCTCCTTCTCGACGTAAATGTTCTGTTCGCCCTGGCCTGGCCCAATCACCAATTTCACACGGCTTCAGTCCGCCGCCTGGAATCGAGCAACTCCCGGTGGGCGACATGCGCGCTGACCCAACTCTCGTTCATACGCCTCTCGTCAAATCCGGCCGCGGTTCCATCGCCGAAGAGTCCCGCGGAGGCGGCGTTGGTTTTGGCCTCGATGACGCGCGATGATTTGCATATTTACTTCGGCACGATGCCGTCACCCTCCGCATCTCCCGAAATGTTCCATCGGATACTGGGAGCCAAACAAGTCACCGACATCTATCTGCTTGCCCTTGCCCAGCTGAACAATGCCGTTTTCGTCACCTTCGATACGAAACTCCGTGGGCTGGCCGCTGCGGAAACCGAAGTAGAAGTTCTCGGACTCTGACGCGTGCAGTATCCTAATGCTGATATGACGCGCCCCGTTGTCCCCAGCCGAATCGCTCTTCTTCTTCTCTTCGCCGCCGCCTCCCTACCCGCCCAGACGACCAAAACCAACGTCGTCAGCGGACGCCGCTATCCCCGCATCGTGGTCCGTGGCGCCCTCGTTGTCGACGGCAGCGGCACGCCCGCGTCCGGCCCGAAAGACATCGTGATCGAAAACAACACCATCACCGATGTCGTGCCTCTCGACGGCGTCGCCCTTTCGATGGGCCGCGCCCGCCGCCCCGTTGGCGATATCGAAATCGATGCCACCGGAAAATACGTCCTGCCCGGCCTGATCGACGTTCACGCGCACACCCAGGACGAGCGCGGCGGCATCCCGCAGCCGCTTCAATATGAGCTGAACATCTGGCTCTCCTGCGGCATCACCACCGTTCGCGACGTCGGCAGCGACACGAAGAAGACCGTCGAATTGCGACAAAAGAGCGCCGCTGGAGAAATCGCCGCGCCGCGCATGTTCGTCTATCCGATGTTCGGCCAGCCCAAGACGCCGGAACTGGCCCGCGCGCGCGTTCGTGAAATCCAGGCCGCTACCGCCGACGGCATCAAGTTCCTCGGTATCAATCGCAACATCATGGAAGCCGCCGAGGATGAGGCCCACAAGCTCGGCCTGCGCATCGCCCATCACGCCGGCGTCGAGGAGACCACTGCGTGGGACGACATCAAGTACGGCACCACCAGCATCGAACACTGGTACGGCATCCCCGACGCCGCGCTCGACGACGGCGTGCAGCATTTTCCCGCCAGTTACAACTACAGCAACGAAGGCGATCGCTTCCGTTACGGCGGCCACCTCTGGCGCGAGGCGAATCCCGAAAAATTGTCGAAGGTCTTGCAAGCCATGGTCGACGCCAAAGTCGCCTGGGTGCCGACGCTCAGCATCTACGAAGCCAGCCGCGACATCCAGCGCGCCCGCACCCAGCCCTGGTTCAAGGAATATCTTCACCCCGTGCTCGAAAAATATTTCGAGCCCAATCCCGCCAATCACGGCTCCTACTTCGATCACTGGACCTCAACCGACGAAGCCTTCTGGAAGGAAAACTATCGCATCTGGATGGCCGCCCTGCGCGAATTCGGCCGCCGCGGCGGGACCATCGGCGTCGGCGACGACGCTGGATTCATCTACTCGATGTACGGCTTTGGTCTGATCCGTGAACTCGAGCTTCAGCAGGAAGCCGGCTTCCAGCCGCTGAAGATCATCGAGCACGCCACCGCCGATAACGCGAAAATTCTCGGCCAGGAAGAGCATCTCGGCAAGGTGCGGCCCGGATTCCGCGCCGACCTCATCGTCGTGAACGGCAACCCGGTGGAAGATTTCAAGGTGCTCTATCCCACCGGCATCGATCATTGGGTCGACGGCAAAATGGCGCACACCGGAGCCATCGAGTGGACCGTCAAAGACGGCATCCCCTACAACGTCGCGACCCTGATGGCCGAAGTGAAAGACATGGTCTCGAAGGCCCGCGCGCCCCAGATGAAAGGAACCACCGGTGCCCGCTAACGCGTGGCATTCGCGGCCATCATGACCCCCTTCGACTTCCGCCCGCGCACTCGCGTCCTGTTCGGAGCCGGCGATTTCTCGCGCCTGGGCGAAGTCGCGCGCGAATCCGGAGCCACCAAATGTCTGCTGGTCGCCGATCGCGGCATGGTCGAGCGCGGCTACGCCCAGGAAGCCACGCGCACTCTGAAAGCCCGCCGCATCGAAGTCTGCGGATTCCACGATTTCGAAGCCGGCCCTACCGTTCCCATGATCGACGTAGGCGCCGCGTTTGCTGGGCCGCTGAACGTGAACCTGATCGTCGCCCTCGGTGGCGGCAGTTCGCTGGACTGCGCGAAGGCGATCAACTTCGTGATCACCAACGGCGGATCGATTCGCGATTATTGGGGCTACGGAAAAGCGTCCAAGCCGATGTTGCCGATGATCGCTGTTCCCACCACGGCCGGAACCGGCAGCGAAGCGCAAAGCACCACCGTAATCGTGGATCCGGAAACTTCGGTAAGAATGGCCTGCGGCGATCATAAAGCCTCCTTTCGCGCCGCGATTCTCGATCCAAAGCTGACCGTTTCCCAGCCTCGCGCCCTCACCATGGCCAGCGGATGGGACGCCATCGCCCACGCCGTTGAAACACTGGTCAGCACCCGCCAGACCGCCTTGTCGGAATGCTTTTCGCGCTCGGCGTGGCGCCTTTTGAATAGCAATTTTGAGCGGACCATCAAGGATCCCAGCGATCTCGCCGCGCGCGGCGGCATGCTGATCGGCGCGCATTTCGGCGGCTTGGCCGTCGAGAATTCGAACCTGGGCGCCGCCCACGCCTGCGCCGCTCCGCTTACGGCGCACTATAAAGTCCCGCATGGAGTCGCCGTCGGCCTGATGCTCGCCGTTGTCGTCGAATGGAATTGCCCGGCTGCGGGCCGTCAATACGATGAGCTGACTCCGGATCTGGTGCGCCGCCTGCGCGATCTCGCCGACGTCTCCGGCTTGCCGCAATCCCTGCGCGATGCCTCGATCCCCGAAGAAGCCCTGCCGCGTCTGGCCGAAGAAGCCGCATCTCAGTGGGTCGGCCGCTTCAATCCCCGCGCCTTCGACGCCGCCGCGGCTCTCGAGATTTACCGATGCGCGTATTAGGTCTGATCGCCGCCTGCGCCCTGACTGCCTTCGCCGCCGACGAATGGCCGCAGTTCCGCGGCAACCCCAGCCTCACCGGCGTCGCCACCTCGCCGGTCCCTAAGACGCTAAAACTGCTCTGGACCTTCGACGCCGGCGATTCCATCGAATCTTCCGCTGCGATTTCCGAGGGCGTCGTTTACGTCGGCTCGCAGTCCTCCGATCTGATCGCCGTCAGCCTCGCCGACGGCAAGCTTCTCTGGAAATACAAGGTCAAGGACGGAATCGGCGAATCCTCCCCCGCCGTTCACGCCGGCACGGTGGTCGTTGGCGATCTCTCCGGCACCGTCCACGCCGTGAACGCCAAAGACGGCAAAGGACTGTGGATTTTCTCCGCCAACGGAGAAGTAAAAGCCTCGCCCGTGATCGTCGAGGATAAAGTGATTATCGGCTCCTACGACGGCACGCTGTACTGCCTGTCCCTCAAGGACGGCAAGCTCGCCTGGGAGTTCCACACCAACGGCCCCGTCCACGCGACCGCCAGCGTTTCCGCCGGCCTCGCCTACATCTCCGGCTGCGACGGCGTCCTGCGCGGCATCCGGATTTCGGACGGCAAGGAAGTGGTCTCCATCACCACCGGAGCCTACACCGGAGCCTCGCCCGCTCTCTCCGCCGCCGGATCCGCATACTTCGGGACATTCAATAACGACGTGCTTGCGTTCAGTCTCAAAACCAAAAAGCCGTTATGGCGCTATGAAAACCCGCAGCGCCAGTTCCCGTTCTATTCATCCGCCGCGCTCGCCGACGGCAAAGTAATCGTCGGCGGCCGCGATAAGATCGTCCACTGTCTGAACGCCCAGACCGGCAAACAACTCTGGGAATTCGCCACCAAATCGCGCGTGGAATCCTCCCCGGCGGTAATCGACGGCCGAGCCTACGTCGGCTCCAACGACGGCCGCCTCTACGTCCTCGAAATCGCCACCGGAAAAAAACTCTGGGAATTCGAAGCCGGCGCCCCTCTATCCGCCTCTCCGGCGATCGCCGAAGGCCGCATCGTCATCGGCTCCCAAGACGGCAAACTCTACTGCTTCGGCGGCTAATGCCGTGGCTGGAATCGCGATCACAATCGTCCACATATGTTTCAGGCGATTTCCGTTGCTGCTGGTGAACACAAACAACTATGGTTATGAAAGTGACCTTCGCTTCGGCCCTCCCCTGTATCGCGTCGCTGTTGAAGGCCCACACGAAGCTCGAATCAGGTTTCCACACCATTCGTTAAAGGCGTAACGATTGAGGGCGGTACTGTGCGCGTGGTTGAGGAAAAACAACCCGTCTCCGGCCTGCTTATCGTGAGTCCCCACACTCGATGTGAGACTGGTCGACATTGAGACTGGCACGCTCCGCGACTCCAAATCGGCAGTGGACTTCTACGCCTACGCAGGCGAGTTAAGAAACTTCGTCCCAGTAAGATTCGACCCCGGCGCGCCGCGCATCACCATCGCCTTGAACCTCTCGCCGCCCAACTAAGGTTGTGCGAAAGCACTGCCCCATCGAAATCGGTCAACCCTGAAATCGTGCGCGCTGTGTCAGACGTAATTGTTTTCATCGGCGTTCATTTGCGTTCATTCGCGGCCATTACCTCGGCCCGCTCGTCCAGGGCCCCCACTCGCCCCAACAGCCGCTCCACCGATCCGGAAATCTCCACGATCGCCTTGTCGAACGCATCCTGATTCGCCCGCGACGGCTTCCGGAACCCGCTCACCTTCCTCACAAATTGCAACGCCGCCGCGGAGATCTCATCTCGGGTCGCTGGCTCCGCCGGACGTCTCAGAACTTTGATGCTACGGCACATACCTGCCATCATATAAGGAACTTGAGCCTGGATCGATTCGAGTTGCTGGAGCTTCGTCGCGACGGCGGTATCCAGACCTATCACGCACGCGAAATTGCCACCGCGCGGCCTGTGCAGGTTCACATCTTCGCCGCCGGCCTGACCGCTGAGAATCTGGTTCTGTTCCGCCGCATCGATCGTCTTCCCGACGGCGAACGCCGCCGCATACTCGATCGCGGCTCATCCCGTGGATTGCCTTACGTCGTAACGGATCGCCTGGCCGGATACGCCGATTTTCGCGAATGGCTTACGACCCATGCCGCGCCCTCGGCGAACCCGACCCTCGACGAACAGTTTCTCCAGCTCTTCGAATCGCCCGCCGGCAATCCCGCGCCGATTACCCAGCTTCGGGACGCCGTGAGTCCTGAACCGTCTGCGGACGCCCGGACACAGCCCGTGCGCCTGCTCCCGGTCGCCGCCAAATCTTTGGCCGGACTGGTGCTCGGAGTTTTGACGGCTCTATTGGTCCTGGCCGTGGTAATGGCGTACTTCGCATTCCGGCCAATTTAGGCGCTCCCAGGTAAAACCGGCGGAACTTGAAGCATCGGAAAGGGTTTAGAAGTTAGACTATTGAGAGAGAGGGGCGGCGACGGGGAATTGCCGAGGGTGGGCCGTAACGCTAATTTCATGACGGCAAAGGTCAACTCTCAGCCGCTATACTGGAAATTCGCACATGCGATTCGCGGTTGACGCACACGCCATCGGCTGTCACCTCACCGGAAATGAAGTCTATATCCGCAACCTGCTGAACTATTTTGCCAGGTTGGATTCCGACAGTGAATTTTTTGCTTATCTGTCCAAGCCCCATGCCGATGCCGAGATCCCGGCCCGGTTTCACAAACGCCGGGTGTCCGAAAATCCCTTCAAGCGTCTGGGATTCGACCTGCCGCTCCGGCTCCGCGCCGATCGTCCGGACCTTATCCACGTCCAGTACACCGGTCCGCTTTCCTGCAACACGCCCTTAGTCGTCAGCGTCCACGATGTCAGTTATCTGGAGCATCCCCAGTACTTCACGAAGTTCCGCGCCGCGCAACTTGGAATCACGGTAAAGCGGACAGTGGAAGCCGCCGCCCGCGTGCTGACGCCCAGCGAGTTTTCCCGCCACGCCATCCTGCATCATTACGCGATCGATGAAAGCAAAGTCGTGGTGGTCCCCAATGCGGCCGCCCCGGTGTTTCGCCCCGTCGAGCGCCAGGTGGCCGCCGCGGCCGTGGAGCGGAAGTACGGAATTCCAGGACCGTTTGTCCTGATGGTCGGCGATCTCCAGCCGCGTAAGAATCACCTGGGATTGTTGCGCGCCTTCGCCAACGTCTTGCGCGCCCATCCGCAGCTTCCGCATCGCCTGGTGTTCGTCGGCAAGGAAACCTGGTCTTCCAAGGAAGTGCATCGCGCGGTCGCCAGGAGCGGCATCGGCGACCGGGTCCATTTCACCGGATTCGTCGAAGACGAAGACCTGGTGCATTTCTACGGCGCCTGCGATCTTTTCGTCTTTCCGTCCTTTTACGAGGGCTTCGGTCTTCCGATTCTGGAGGCCATGGCATGCGGCCGCGCCGTCACCTGTTCGAACCTGACCGCCATGCCGGAAGTCGCCGACGGCGCCGCGATTTTGTTCGATCCCTATTCCATCTCCGAGATGGTGCGCGCGATCGCGGACGTGCTGCTCGATTCGGAGCTGCGCGGCAGACTGGAGCGGCTTGGCATCCAGCGCGCCGCGCACTTCAGTTGGGAACAGGCCGCGCGCCGCACTCTGGATGTCTATTACGAAGTCGCGGGCGCGGGCTACACTAGGGGACAGAGACCGGTCGAAAAGAAGCACGTAATGAAAGCTCGTGTCAGTTCATGAAGTTTCTGATTTTTGTTTTCTGCATTCTTTCCGCTTCCGCCGAATCGCTTCGTTATTCCATTAACTGGCCCAGCGGCCTGAGCCTGGGCGAGGCCAGCCTCGATACCACTCGGGCCCGGAATCAGGGCGCCGCGAAAGGTCCCGAGAAGTGGAGCTTTTCGCTGGACATCGACGCCAGCGTTCCCGGATTCGCGGTGCGCGATCATTACGATTCCTCCGCCGGCCCGGATCTGTGCAGCCTGCAATTCGACAAGAAGTTTCTTCACGGCTCTCACAAGACCGAGGAGCGCATCACCTTCGATCAGGAAAAAAGCACCGCGACGCGCGAGACGCAGGGCGGCGGCAAGTCCGATATTTCGCTGTCCGGATGCGGCCGCGACGCTCTGACGTTTCTTCAGTTCGCCCGGAATGAGCTGGCGCAGGGCCGTCTCGCGCCACAACAGCAGGTGGTGTTCGGATCCGTCTATTCGGTGCGCCTTGAGTTCACCGGCTTACAGACCATCAAGGTTGCCGAACAGAACGTCGAAGCCGACCGCATTCTCGCCACCATCCGGGGGCCCTCCAGCAATCTGACGGTGGAGCTGTTCTTCGCGCGCGACAACGCACGCACGCCGCTGCTGGCGAAAGTCCCGCTCGCCCTGGGCACTTTTTCGGTGGAACTGGTCCGCTGAAGATGCGCATCGCATTTTTTTCGCCGTTGCCGCCCACGAAAAGCGGCATCGCGGATTATTCCGCCGCCTTGCTCGAACCTCTGCAGCGCCTGGCGAAAATCGACACATTTACGGAAAAACCCAGCCGCTTTGACGCCTCGCAATACGATGCCGCGGTCTATCAGCTCGGCAACAATCCCCACCATAACTTCGCCTACGAAATGGCGCTGGAACATCCCGGCGTGGTGGTGTTGCATGAGGCCAATCTCCACCACTTGGTCGCCGATCTCACCATCCGCCGCGGCGATTGGGACGCGTATCTTCGCGCCGTCGAAGCCGACGCCGGCCGCGAGGCTTTCGAATACGCCCGCGATTACGTCCGCACCGTAAAACGCGCGCCGGATTACGACATTCCCATGCTCCGCGCGGTCCTCGCCCGTTCCCGCGCCGCCATTGTCCACAGCGCTGCCGTCGAAAACGAGCTCCGCGCCAACGCCTTCACCGGCCCGGTAGGTAAAATCCCGCACGGCGCTTGGCTTCTCGAAGGCGAGCGCATGAAATATCGCCTGCGCCTGGGTCTCGACGAGCGCACGCCGCTGATCGGCATCTTCGGTTTCCTCAAACCCTACAAGCGTATCGCCGAGTCGCTGCGGGCCTTCAAACGCCTGGTCCGCGTCGCGCCGCACGTCCGGATGATTCTGGCCGGCGAAGCGCATCCCGAGCTGCCTCTGGCCGGGATGATCCGCTCGCTCGGCCTTTCCGCCCACGTCCGCCATCTCGATTTCACGCCCATCGAGGATTTCAACGGCTACATCAGCGCCTGCGACCTGGTCCTGAATCTGCGCTATCCCACCGTTGGCGAAAGCAGCGGCACTCTGCTCCGCGCGCTCGGGATCGGACGCGCCGTCGTCGTTTCCGACATCGGTTCCTTCCGCGAATACCCCGATGAAATCTGCCTGAAAGCCCCCGTCGACGCCAGCGAAGAAGATCACCTGTTCGAGTACATGAACCTGCTGGTCAACCGCCCCGAAATCGCGCGTGGTTTAGGCGAGCGCGCCCGCAAGTGGGTGGAGCGCGAATGCAACTGGGAATCCGTCGCCTGCCGGTACGTCGACTTTCTCAAAGCCGTCCAGGAAGGTCGTGAATGGGACGGCCGTGAATGGGACGGCCGTGAATGGAAGGTTCCGGAGCCTCCCGTAGCGGAGCCTGCTCCAATAGTGGCCGAAACGATTGCGCCCGGGGAGCCTCCCGAGCCCATCTCGCCGCCCGCGCCCGTCGAAGGCGAATACATCGCCGGCTGGGCCCCCGTCGAAGACGGATCCCGCGGCTACGTCGAAACCCACCTGACGCGCCTCGAACGTACATTAGCCATCACGCCTCCCGGCGGCCCGAACGATCGCATCCTCGAAATGGGCGCCTATCTCCACATCACTCCCGCGCTCAAAACCCGCCTGGGCTACGGCGAAGTTCGCGGCTGCTATTACGGCCCCGCCGGCCGCACCGACCATCGCCGCGTCACCTCCGAATCCGGCGAGGAATTCGAGTGCTGCATCGACCTGTTCGACGCTGAAAAAGACAAATTCCCCTACGAGAACGATTCCTTCACGACCGTTCTCTGCTGCGAGCTGATCGAACATCTCCCCAATGACCCGATGTTCATGATGATCGAGATCAACCGCATCCTGAAACCCGGCGGCCACCTGGTCCTGACCACGCCGAATATCACTTCACTCCGCGCCGTCGCCGGAATCCTGCAGGGCTTTCATCCCATGCTGTTTCCCGCCTACATCCGTCCTCGCGAATCCGGAGAAGTGGAAGCGCGCCACGCCCGCGAATATT
>DATGGL010000325.1:0-43309 GCA_035308605.1 Bryobacteraceae bacterium | reverse complement strand
CGCTTCATCCGCCCACCAAGACGGCGATTCCGGGTGCTCCACAGGCGCCCGCGGCTCCGGGTGTGCCGTCCGCGCCCTCTGCGCCGAAGGTCCCCGGCATGCCGCAATTCAAGATGCCGGAGTTCAAGGAGACCAAGGATCTGGGGGAGAAAAGTATCGATGGGCATCAGGTGTCGGGAAAGCAGTACACCGCAGAAGCCCCGGGTAAGCCTCCCATGACCCAGGAAGTCTGGACCTCGAAGGACATGCAGCTTCCGCTGCACACCACCACAACCGATCACTCGACTGGGATGACTTCGGTCACGCAGATGAAGAACGTTACCCCGAACGCGAAGCTCGATCCGGGAATGTTCAAGGTTCCGGCGGGATTCAAGATGGTCCAACCGCCGAAGCCGCCGTCGATGCCGAAGTGAACGACGCATGGGGCCGGTGTCTCACCCGAGGCCCGGAGTGTTCACGTTCAGTCGCTCAGAACGGACGCGCAATGCAAACGACTCACAGAAAGTGAGGCATCAGTTTGCCCTTCGTCCAAGAACTCGACTATCTCTTCAGTGCGGAGTAGTGGTAGTTTTGGCCTTCGTCCAGGTAGGTCGCGACGACCGATATGCCTTGAGCGTCCAGCGCAGATCCGTATGCTTCGTGGCCGAGTGAGATCGACGGTCTTTTGGTCAAGGCATCGAGCCAAGAGCAGGCTTGGCTTGGCGCGGTAAACAGCAACCTGCCACCGCTTGGCAAACTCGCGGCAATCTTGGCGATCAGCTTGCGCTGGACTTCCGGACTCAGCAGAAAGAAAAGACCCCACGCGACCACGCCATCAAACCTTCGACCGAAGAAATCCGAATCTTCTACAGATGCACACTCAACAGCAGCAGTTGGGAAGTTGGTCTGATATTCAGCAGTCATGCTGGCTGATGCGTCCACACCGTACAGGTTGAAACCGCGCTCGATCAAGGTTTGGGAAATTGGTATGCCCGTGCCACATCCCAAGTCGAGGATGGTTGCACCGGCGGGCAACAACTGCGACCATTCCGCGACGACCGACGCACCTACGCCCGACCTGTTTCGCCCCCGACCTGAAATGAAAATCGACGCGATTTCTTCGTAGCCATTCGATTTGTCGGCGCTCCTCACATTAGTCGAGCATTACGATCAGGAGTTCCAGTTCCGGCTTCACGATTTCGTCCGGCACGAAGATCGATACCTTTTGCGACTTGATCAGGCCGTCCCACAGCACGCCGCTCTGATTCAACGCGAAATACTGGCGCGCGAGCTTCACCGGAATCGCCGACGGCGGAACCGGCGTGTGGCGCAGGGAAATGCCCGGAAGGGCATTGCGGATGAGGCGATGAACCTCGCCCGGCGGCGAAACTTTCAGCAGCCTGGGAATCTGCTTGACCACCTCGTCGACGCCCATCTGCGCCCCGGCGGAGAGATAGAACTGCGTCTTCTTGAAATACTGCTCGTCCTTGATCTCGCCGGACCAGATCGATTTCTCGGTGACCGCCAGCGGCACCGCGATGCATTTCGACGGGATTGCCGTTTCCAGCAGGATGCGGATTTTTTCGTCCAGGTCCGTAAAGCAGCGGCCCAGGTTTTCGTGATCGTAATCCGGAAGATTCCGGGCTTGTTCTTCGAGCGAAAACGTCGCCAACGCGCCCGCCAAGCCGAGCATGATCAGGTACATCATCTCCGGATGCCGCCGCCGCGCGACCCAAAGATGCTTGAGCTGCGGCAGATAGGTGTTGGCCGTATGCAGCAGCCAGAAATTTGCCGTGTCGCCTTGTCCGAACTCCGCCAGACTCCGGCCGGCTTGCCTGCGCATGTTCGACAGCGAACCGGACTTGGCGGCCAGCAGCTCGATCAGCCGGCGCAGCATCAGCAGGAGATGCTCGCTCGCGTCAATCGAAAGCGCCGGGGGCACGAATTCCTGGCGAAGAATGTAGGTGCCGGCGGGACTCCGCGTGATCTGGGCGATCCGGATGAACGACGCTCCGTCCAGCGATTCGCCCGCGAACACCAGACGGAAATTCTTCTTGGCCACCTGTACCGGTTTCTGGTCGAGACCGCTCGCTTCATCGAGCACCATGCGCGTCTCAGCGAGATAACGCGTGCCGACGTCGGCGCGCCCGTCCGTCCCGTTCACCACGGTAATGTTTTTCGCGCGCTCGTGAGATTCGGGCAGCGCAAGGTACACGTCCAGCTCCGGCTCGGTGGGCGCGAAATACTCAGCGATCTCACGGCCCTGGGGCGCTTCGTCGGATTCCGGGATGTTGAACGTGAGTCCGTCAGACAGAACACCGCGGCAGTGGCGCAGCGTGAAGATCCCGTTTGAGAGCGCTTCCAGATCGATGGTGAGTCCAGTCAGTCCCCAGTTGCAGGACGATGCGGCGGTGGAGCGGAAGTGCAGGTTTTGCTCGAAATAGTCGTCCTGCGCCTGAAAATGCTGGGGCGTCAGGAACATCCCCTTGGTCCAGACCACCCGCTGCAAATGCTTCATAAAGTTGTAGTATAACGGCCGATGGTCATCCTCCCACCAGAACGGTGGGCGCGCCCATGACGATGACTCCGCCGTGAGCCGTCATGTCGGCGATGCGAGCCTGCGGCATCCCGCTGGTCAACACGGTGAACGATCCCAACACAATCACGTCCGGCGGTCCCACGCACACCAGCATGTCGCTGACGCGCGCCGCCGGCAGCCCGCTGATCAACACCGTCGGCGCGCACGGGCCGATGATCGGCCCTCCCACGTGCGGCACCAACACCGTCACCACCGGGCATACGTGCATGTCCGTGATCCGCGCCGCGGGCATCCCCATGGTGTCTTATCCTCCGTTCTCCCAGATCTTGAGGTGATCCGCCCGCCGCAATCCTGTTTCGACAAACGCGCGAAGCCTTTCCTGCGTGACGCGCGGCTCCAGCGCAACCGCCAGCGACATCGCGCCCGCAACCATTCGTCCGCAAACGTCGGGAGGCGGCTCCGGTGTAACCGGCGCCTCGGCCGGAGCCATACTCCCGCCACTCATGAACACCGCGAATGCCAGGCATCCCGGCGGCGTCACCAGACCGGCCTGATCCGCCGCCGTTTTCGCAGCGCGACGCCGTTCTTCGTTCGGCTCCGCCAGCCACGCCTCGATGCGTTCGATCGCTTCCGGGCCGCCGCGGTGGATCAGTGCGACATCCACCCGCCGGATCGAGTCCAGCCCCCACGCGATGGCCTCGCTCTTCGGCAGCACCTGCACCAGCGAATTCATTGCTTCCCGCACCCGCCCGGCCCGCGACAACTCCGCGACAAAGGTTCGCAGCGGCATTTCCGGCTGGGCCAGCTTTCTGGCTTCGTCGTCGAGTTTCGCGCGATCGCAAAGTTCCGATGTGGTCATGTTCATACCGGTCCCGTCAATTGATCATCGTGATGGCGCCCTGCAATTGCAGCATCGCGTCCGCGTTCACCTGGACCATCAATCCATGCACCTGCACCTGAATCTGTCCGTCGATCTTGATCATCATTCCCTTGATCGTAACGCCCATCTGGTCGATAACGATGCTGCTCTGGCCGACTTTCAGCGTGATGCTCTGCATCGCCTCGGTGGTTACGGCGCCTAGGTCGAGCTTCGTATCCTGGTTGCCCATGTTGAGCTTTGTCGACTGGTTGCCCATCTTGATCGTGGTCGACTGATTTCCCTGGTTCAGCGTGATGGTCTCATTGCCTTGGTCGACGGTCTTGGTCTCATTGTTCGCGATTTTTGTGGTTCGATCGTTCCCGACGGAGCGGTTCTCGTCGTGCTCGACTTCGGTCGTAAGGTCCTTCTCGGCATGCAGCAGAACCAGTTCGCTGCCCATCTTGTCCTCGAAGCGGAATTCGTTGTAGTTCGAGCTGCTTCCGCCCTTGGAACTGCGCGATTTCACGCCGCTCTGGGTCTGGTTATCGGGCAGCGCGTACGGCGGCATCTGCTCGGCGTTGTACACCCGCCCCGTGATGATGGGCCGGTCGGGATCGCCTTCCAGAAACTCGACGATGACTTCCTGTCCCATGCGCGGAATGAAAACTGAGCCCCAGTTCTTCCCCGCCCAGTCCTGGCTGACGCGGAGCCAGCAGGAGCTGTTCTCGTTCTTCTTACCATCGCGGTCCCAGTTGAACTGAACCTTGACGCGACCGTACTTATCCGAATAAATCTCTTCGCCGCTGGGACCCACCACTAACGCAGTCTGGACTCCCGAGATCACCGGCGTCGTCGTAATCCGCTCCGGGCGATAGGTGACACTGGCCGGAATGGTCTCGAAGGCGTTGGTATAATCCTCGCGAACCTTCGCGTTGGTGGTGTACGCGTTGCTGGTCATCGAAAGGGACAGGCCCGTGATCAGATACGCCTGATTCAGGTCACGGCGGTAATGATTTTTCAGGTCGAATTTGTACCCGGCGATGAGTCCCCGGCAGCTTGACCGGCCGGTAACCATCGTGGCCGGCGTTTCGCGTTCCTCCAAACGCAACGAAGCGAGACGCTCGCCGCCGGTTCGATCTTCGTAATCGCCGGGATAATCATAGATCTCCTCGGGAAACGAATCGGTGGCGTTGGCCTTGAGGCTGGTGCTGGGAGTGATGAAGTTGTAATCGTTCAGCGTTACCTGCCCGGAGACCGCCCGGGTGTTGCACTGGAGATCGATCACCACGTCATCTTCGGCTTGCGAAGATGCGCCGACCGCGAAGCGCGCGCTCTTCTGGTCGGGACAGTATTTGTACTTCGACGGCGCGTCGGACAGAATCATTTTGTGCGCGCTGGTGGAATGCTCGAAGTAGTAGTAAATCCCTTCCTCTTCGAGCAGCCGGTTCACAAAGTCGAAGCCCGTTTCACGATACTGGACGCAGTAATCCCGCGGCGCGTAGCTCTTCACCAGATCGAGCGAGAAATCGGTGAAATGATGGTCGGTGAAGACCTGCTCGACGATATCCGTAACGCTCTTGTTCTGGAAAATCTTGCAATCCGTCCATAGCGACAGGAACCATAGCCATGGCCGGACGGTCATCTGGTACGACGTCAGCACCTGCTTTCGTCCGCGTTGCGCAAAGTTGCTGACGCGTCCATGGATGATGCGCTGGTTGCCGTCCACCAGGTCGATTTCCACGTGCACCGGTTTGCGGATCAGCGCGGTAAGCGAGACCGAGTCGTTCTCGCTGAGCATGTCGAGGGTATATTCGAAGGGCCGCGAAATCCGTTCGGTTCCGGTAATACCCTCAAGCAGCAGTACATCGTCGCCGAGCGGCGTATAGAGCCGCATCGGCCGGTTGGTTTGCGTATAAGCCATTCAGTCGCTCACGAATACGAATAGGTAAATTTGCCATCCTCGCCGATTCCGGCCTGGATTCCCTGCGGCTTGCTGCCCTCGACGAGATGCTCCAAAAGCTTTTGCGAAATTTCGGGTAGCAGCGAATTGGTCAGAATATTATCGATGTTGCGCGCGCCGCTTTCCACTTCGGTGCAGCGCTTGGCCACTTCCTCCACCAGCGCGTCGGCGTAGCTGAAATCGATTTTATGCGTCTCGGCCAGCCGCCGCCGGATCTTGCCCAACTTAAGGCGGACGATCCGTTTGAGCGCTTCGTCGCGAACCGGGAAGTAGGGAACGATCACCATACGACCGAGGAATGCCGGCTTGAAGACTTTGTCCAACTCCGGCTTGAGGGCCTTCACCAGTCCTTGATGGGTGGGCATCGTTTCCGGATCGGCCGTCAGCTTCATGATGGTATCGGTGCCCGCGTTGGTCGTCAGTACGATTACGGTGTTCTTGAAATCGATCTGCCGCCCTTCGCCGTCTTCGATGATGCCTTTGTCGAACACCTGGAAGAACAGTTCCAACACGTCTGGATGGGCTTTTTCGACCTCATCCAGCAAGACCACCGAATATGGCCGCCGCCGGACAGCTTCCGTCAACACGCCGCCCTCGCCATAACCCACATAGCCCGGAGGCGAACCTTTCAGAGTCGATACGGTATGCGCCTCCTGGAACTCCGACATGTTAATCGTGATCAGGTTGCGCTCGCCGCCGTACAGTAGTTCACTGATCGCCAGCGCGGTCTCCGTCTTTCCGACGCCGGACGGCCCGACGAGCATGAATACGCCCACTGGTTTGGTCGGATCCTCGATGCCGGCTTTCGAGGTACGGATGCGCATCGACATGATTTCGAGAGCGTGATCCTGTCCAACGACGCGCGCGCCGAGGTGCTTTTCGAGTTGCAGGGCGACTTGGATGTCGTCGGCCATCATTTTGCCGACGGGAATGCCAGTCCAGCCGGAGATCACATCGCCGATAAGGCTCGCGTCGACGGACACGCGCATCAGCGGAGAATCGCCTTGCAGGGTGGTCAGCTCAGTGTTCAACTTGGCAAGTTCCGCCCGCAGCGCGCCGGCGTCCAGCGCGGGTTGCGCGGCCGCGGATCCGTCTGCCTCCGGCGGCTTCGGATGCGCTGCTTCTTCGAGCTTGGTGCGGATCTCACGAATCTGCGTCACCAGGCCGCGTTCCTTCTCCCAACGGTCCGTGAGCGCGCTCAGGCGCGTTTCCGTGTCCGCCTTCAGTTGGGCTAGCGACGCCAGCCTGTCAGCGTGATTCGTCCCGACGGAGGATTCGCGCTGCAACACGCGCGTCTGTACCGCGACATCGTCCAGCGTCCGGTTGCAATCTTCAATCGAGGAAGGAATCACGTTCTGGCCCAGGGCTAACCGGGCGCAAGCCGTATCCAATACGCTGACGGCTTTGTCGGGAAGCTGGCGATCGGGAAGATAGCGATGCGAGAACTTCACGGCGGCTTCCAGGCCTTCGTCGAGAATCCGGACAGAATGATGTTTTTCGAGCGCCGGGATGACGCCGCGCAGCATCACCGCGCATTTCTTCTCGTCCGGCTCTTCTACTTTGACCACCTGGAACCGGCGGGTGAGAGCGGGATCTTTTTCGAAATATTTCTTGTACTCCGACCACGTTGTCGCCGCGACGGTTCGCAATTCTCCGCGCGCCAATGCCGGCTTCAGCAGATTCGCTGCATCATTCTGGCCCGCCGCGCCGCCTGCGCCGATCATCGTATGGGCCTCGTCGATGAACAAAATAATCGGCGATGGCGACGATTTTACTTCTTCGATCAGCCCTTTCAAGCGGTTTTCAAATTCACCCTTGACGCCTGCACCGGCTTGAAGCAGCGCGAGGTCGAGAGATCGCAGGCTTACGTTGCGCAAAACCTGCGGCACGTCGCCCTGGGCGATCCGAAGAGCGAATCCTTCCACCACGGCCGTCTTGCCGACGCCCGCTTCGCCTACCAGGATGGGATTGTTTTGGCGCCGCCGCGTCAGAATGTCGACCACCTGGCGCACTTCCCAATCCCGGCCGAGGACAGGATCGATCTTGCCCTGCTTGGCGCGTTCCGTGAGATCGACGGTGAATTGATCCAGATTTGGAGTTTTGCCGCCGGCAGGACGTGGACCTGCTCCACTGTCCGCGTCGCCGCCGCCGTCCGATTCGGCGTAATCGCGCTCGGTAGAGGCTTCGACGATCGTCAGGAAATCTTTTTTCAGCCCGGCGGGATTGATCTTGCCGAATTCGCGGCTGACGTCGCGCATCAGGCGGCTCAATTCTTCATCGCTGACCAGGGCTAGAATCGTATGGCCGGTCCGGATCTTCTGCGCGCCGAACTCGAGCGATCCGAGCGTCCACGCCTCGGTAAATGCCCGCACCAGCGTGGGGCTCAACGTTGGATTGCGAGCGTTGCCGGACTTCAAGCGGTCCAGCGATCGGGTCAATTCCGCCGCCAGATGCGAGCGGTCGATTCCGAAGTTCTTCAGGATCGCAACGCAATCGCCATCGGTCTGGTCCAGAAGCTTCATCAAATAATGTTCGATCTCGACGTCGTAGTGCGTGCGCGAGAGGCACAGCCCGGCGGCCGCTTCCAGAGCCATCCGGGTTTCGCTATTGCACTTGCCGATTAGAGCTTTTAAGTTTACGCCCATGCTTCCTCTCCCAAAGAAAAAACTGCGTCATCCGGGTCGCGCTCAAAATCTCCCGTTTTGGCCCAGGAGCACAACCCCAGCGGGAGCTCGGTTTCGCCCCCCAGTTCATATTCGGGAACTTCGGTCCGCAACAATACCAGTTGCACGTCGAAATCGACCTGCCCGCCCGAAAAAAATCGCGCCAACGCTTCGAGCGCCCGTTCCGCCCGCGCGCCCGGAAGAAACTCCCGATAGCGCTTCAACGGCAGCGGCCCGATCCGGATTCGCGCCTTGGAGGAATGATCCCAAATCTGATCGCCGGCTACCGCTCCCAGCCCCAATAATCGCGGGGCGGTCTCCTCCGGAATCAGCTCGCACTGCGCATCCCGCGGGAGATCATACCACGCGCCCACGAACTGCCGGATCTCCACCGGCGCCTGGAAAAAATCGCGCAGCAGATTCTCGAACGCGATGGCGGATCGCGGCTGCAACGCCAGTAAGCCGACGTAGTAAATCAGCGAATGATCCGATACGCGCTGCCGGTTTTCGAGGCCGGCGGTCCCGATTCCGGTGAAATCCTTCAGATACTGCGTGATCTGATGTTCGGTCGCGTGGCGGGACGTGGTTACCTTGTATTTACGCCGCGCCTGGTAATAGAGCGAAACCATCCGGTGATGGAACATATCCAGAAATTCCTGGAATGCCCGATCCCGCGCCCAACGCCGTTCGATGACGAACAGCGTGTACATATGCGGCAGAATGCCGGAGGGACCGGTCAGTCCCATGAAATTCACATTCATCAGCGGCGGTCCGTCTTCCCGCCACTCAATGCTCTGAATTTCGCTCGCCGGAAATCCCAAGCGGTTGTGGACGCCAAAGCGCACAACTTCGCGGGAGGGATGTACGAACCCGCCCACGGCTTCGCGATGCGGATACATGCGCTCCAGGATTTGCACCGCCTGGAAGAACTCGACGCTGCACGGGTCGGTCTCGAGGAGCGCGCGCAGATCCGGCTGCGGAGACCCTATACCAGCACCCGGTTCCCGGTCCGTGGTGGCCATGTGCGGAGCGCCTCCTTTCTCTGCCGTGTCCGCGCCGCCAGAACTGTGAAGCTGTTCAGCGAAACGTACAACCCCAGGAATCGCTCCAGCAGATTGGCGAACACATATACGCCGCCGCCGGTGAAATGCTCTTCGTCGAAATCGATTTCCACGCGCCGTCCGCGCACGAAACTGACGCCGTCCTCGGAGGTGAGCTGGGTTAGCATAGGCCGGCTGGAAACGTCGACAATCCCCTGAATCTCCCGCTCATGGAAGGCAAAGTCGCCAAAGTTATGCAGGCGCAGGACCTCGCGCAGGGCGTCCGCGCCTCCCTCGACGATCGAAAGATAGTTCAGCGAGAGCTGCGAAATCAGCCGCCAGTGGAGGGCTTTCCCCAGCGGAGGCTGAATGACGCTGGTGGGTTTCATCAGAGCGATCACTTTGCGGATCGGTCCGCCGCCTTCCAGCTCGAAATCGCCATCCAGATTTCCGAACGGCAACCGGCTGGGCAAATCTCCGTTAAAGCAGGTCAGCCGCAGTGTGATCGAATCTTCCTCGGGCGATGCCGCGCGTCCGCTCAAGTCGACGAACGACACATACACATCGGTGGACCCGTCGGTCCGCCAGCCGCAGCGCTGCCGCGTCGAGAACCAGAAAGCCTGCGACGCGCTGGCGGCATGATGATACGAATACAGCGGCGCGTACGGGATGGCGCCGGCCCCGTGCGGCTTCACGCCGAGTACCTGGTCAATCGAAAACGTCTGCGTGGTCCGCTTGCGGCGCGCATCGGGAACCACCACGTATTCGTGGCGGCGCTGGTCGAGCTGGATCGGCTCCGATGTCTGCTCGAACAGGTTCACCACCGGCGTGCAGCCCAGGCGGAAGGTGTCCTTGTTGACGGTGAGTTCTAGGCTCTGCTGGCGCTCCGCGCGTTCGTATGGCGATACCAGAATCAGAACCTCGGCCGCGCTTCCGAATCCGGCGCGGCAGACTCGTTCCAAGCCTCCGAGTTCGAAGAACAGAAACTTCTGCGGAAACGCGAAATATTCCTGAAGCAAGCGGTATCCGGCAAAGGATCGCAGCGGATACGGCAGTGTCGCGTGCTCTTCCCCGAAGCCGGAAGGCTCCAGCACGGACCCGGGCAGCGTCACCGGAGGTTTCTTCGAGCCCGGCGTCAGATCCCGCACGATGATCTGCTTCACGTTGTTCGCCAGCAGCTCGTAAAGCGTGTACGCCAGATTGCTTTCCGCGTTGAGAAACAATCGGAGCGATTTCAGCTCCAGTTTGTCGAACGTGACATCCGGAAAGCAGCGCAGCTCCAGCCGCAGCACCGTGCGAACCTCGGCGCCGGTACGCAGCGGCGGATGGATCCGCTCCGGCGTTTTCCACTCCGCGGATTCCAATCCGACCGGCCACAGCGTCGTGTCGAAACAGGTCCGGAACTTGCAGGGCGTTCCACCGACGGGACGGGAGTACAGCAGCGAGCCGCGCGGAATCTGAAATCCTGTGCTCAGCTTGCCTTGTTCTGGATCGCTATGAAACTCCGCCACCGACATGGACGGAATGGGCCGCACGTAATGCGGGTACATCAGCTCGAACAAGGATTGCGAAATCTCCGGCAGATCGTCGTCGATCTTCAAATGAACGCGCGCCGCCAGAAATGCAAAGCCCTCGAGCAGCCGTTCCACGTGCGGATCCTCGCACTTGGTCTGCTCCATCAGCAGGCGGGAGGCGACCTTCGGGTAATGCTCGGCGAACTCCGCGCCCATGTGGCGCAGATAGGTCAGCTCACGCTCGTAATACTCCAGCAGGTCGTCACGCACCGGATGCCCCTTCCACCGCGTACTGTCCCGTGGCGAGATCCAGAACCGTATCGAACGACACACGCTCCGGGCTGGGATCCATCTTGAGAAACGCCTGAATCACGAAACGCATTTGCCGCGTGCCCTTGTTCATGACGGCGGTATCGGATACCTGGACTCCGGTCAGCCGCGGCTCGAACAACGATATGGCCTCTTCGATCATGTGGCGCAGCCGCGCGCGGGACTTCGGATCGTCCGCGCTCAGGGAGGTGATGTCCGGCAGCCCGTAGTTGTAAACCGATGCGATCAGTTCCGTCAAAACCTCCGGCGGCCTGACCGCGATGGACCGGGTGTTCAGCAGCCATTCGAGATCGCGGCGCACGGCGGTCTTCAGGTCCCGCACTGATTGGGATCGTGAAGACGTTTCGGGGGCGTCGGGGTTCTGGATCAGACGATCGAGCACCGACTGCTGAACCGGACGTTCTTCATCTCTTGGCATGGCATCACAGCGGGCACTTCAACGCCTGAATCGGGTCGAGGCGGCACACCCGCAGATACAGCGCCTGACGCGTGCTGAAGTCGCCTTCCAGCTTCAGGAGCACGCGGCAGAGGAGGACCAGCGGCTCAGCGACCATTTCGCCGCTCTCCCACTCTTCCAGCTTGTAATTGTCGATCTGGGCGACCAGGTCCTCGAGAATCGGCTGCGCGATCCCGTCCTGCCCGGCCTCTACCAGCACCGCCGCGAGCTGAGTGCGTCGCCGGAACCGCCCGCGCAAGGTCCGCTCCATCGCGAGTTGCTCCTTGAGCATCGCCACCGCCTGCTGGGCCCTCCCGCCGCGCGCCAGCGCCAGCGCGTCCGAGCCATCGATATCCTCAGTGGCGCTTCCCTCCGCTTCCGCCACTGGTTCGGCGGCCGCCGCTTCGACCTTAAGATCCTGCGCGATCCATTCCTGCGTTTCCGCGTTGGCGGTGGGAGTGTCGTCCATCATGGTCATCTCCGCGATTTGAGGAACATCGGCAAGGTATGCTTTGAGAGCGCCGCGCAAAGCGGTCTCCACCGGCGCGTATTCCGGCCCCAGGTGAGAGACGGCCGAGATGGCATAGCGCTGCAGGTCCAGCCAGCCTCGCCCGCACGGCTGGGCCATCGCATTCTCCCCGGCTTCGAGCAGCGCGGGCCATTTCTGGTCGAGCAGCAGGAGCTTGAGCTGGCTGCGAAGCTGGGTTGTGGGCGCCTGCAACAGCCTGGGTTCCAGTTTTCCGTTACACGCCCGCACTTCGCCCCACCGGAATCCGCGCAGCATCAGGTAAGCTGCCGGATTAGAAGGCTCCAGGCCGCGCAGGTAGCGCGCCGTCATGGCGATCCGTCCGACGGCGTCTTCCCGGCTCACCGGCTCCGGCGTCATCGGACCCGCCGCAAGATCGGCGGCAGCTCCGTCGGCCGAGCCCTCGGCGGGTTCCGGTTCGATTGGATCCGGATCGACCGCGAGTTTGGCCTTGAGCAGCGCGATCGCGACGTACTGCACTTCTTCGACGGCCTTCTTCAGCGTGCCGTAGCCGGGAGCCGCGTCGCCGAATTTGTCTCCCAATTGATCGAGCGCCGCGAGACGCTTAAGGGACCCATCCAGATCCGCGGTGATCTGTTTGTAGAACGGCTTCGGGGTTACCTCCAAGGCCTTGTCCCATTCTTCGCCGGACAGCTTGCCTTCGTTGATTTTTTCCTGGCGAGCAGCCAGCTTCTTGGAATCGCCCTCGCACGCCGCCTCATATCCGACGGTCATCTGCGATTCGGTATATTTGAAAAAGTCGTAGCCCTCGCGCACCAGCGGCACGCTTTTTACCGGGACGTCCAGTTTGAGCCCCACCCAGGAAAGCGGCGCGGCCCTCAGTTCCGCGTCCCCGTCCTCAACCTCCGGCCACAGCGTGTCCCAGTATTTCTCGATCAGCCCCTCAAGAAGCTGGAGGCCGCTGCGCAATCCTGAAAATCCCTCCTGTTTGATCAGTGCCTCCGTCAGCCAGGCGGCGATTTGAAGATCCTTCGATTTGGTCGTCAGGATTTCGGTGCCGAGTTTGACCACCAGGGGCCAATCGGCGACTTTGATATCGCGCGCCCACTGGCCTTGCGGAACCTCGTCTTCCTGACGGCGGGCTTCCTTGATTTTTTCGTAGATGGGATCGTAGCGAAGGTCGGCGCCAGAGGGATTGTCGCCGGGAATCGGTGCGAGCAGCTCGTCTACGTTCAGCGGCATATCCGTTAGGAAACGGCCTTTTCCGCGGGATGAATCTCCAATTCTCGAATAGAGAGCAGGGGGATCTGCTCGCCGTCCACCATCACCACTTTTTGCCCGATCGCCGCGAAGTCGCCGTCCGGCAGGTCGATCCAGTCCGTCGCCCGGCCCAGCCGGATATCGTCGTCGGTCGAATCGAAGGAAAGCGGCGTCAGGGCGGGCAGCAGCAACTCGCCGAGGTCTTGCTGCGCCTTGAATTCTTCCGTCGTCTTGAGGATCGCGGGCGCCCACAGAAGATCGCGCAGACGCTTGGGAGGCTCGATTTTCAGGCTGGCCACGTGCTGCCACGGAATCCACATGTATTGGCCCGCCGCGAAAACTTCCAGGCGCGCGCCGATCCGCGGATCGCCGTCCTCAATGGACGAAAACGGTTTTCCATTCAGAGTTCCCGCGACGTCGTCGGCGGGAGCCGAATCGAGAGGAAACGTTTTGTTCCGGAACATTTCGGCGCGGGTCCGTTCGGCATGCAAAGCGCTGCGGTACAGCAACGCGCCCATGCCCGCTTCGGGTCCGCCCGATGACAACACATCGAGCTGCTTATCGGCGCGGTCATGGTTTCCGGCAAAGCACAACAGCTCGAAAAGAAACGTACGGCGCTGGGCGTCGGCGGGATTGTCCCGCAGTTCCGCGCCCAGCGCCTCGATGGCTGCGTTGAGCTTTCCGGCATCGAAAAGCTGCCGGGAATTCATATTGTTTAGGAGGACGCTGCCGCTTTGGTGACGTCCCACGACCCGGTGTTCCCGGCAGTCATGGTGCCCTTCGCCGTATCCTGCGTGAAGTACTGGATGGATACCGCCGCAAAGGCAAAGGAAACGCTCTCGGTGGGCGTGTCGTCGCCGCCGCTGGATCCGCTCCACTGAATCGACTCCACCATCACGTCGGTGAAATCGTATTGCAGGAAGATCGCCTGTTTACCGGATGCGCCGGTCGCTTTGCGCATCACCACCTGGGCCGTTCCGTAATGCTGGCCGTTGCAGCAGGCGTTAAACAGGAGCGGACTGGCGTTGTCCGTCTTCTTCATGATGTTGAACGAGCTCACGCTCACCTTGCCCGAGGACAAGCCGCCGCTCTGAGTGCCTGCCGTGGTGGGGTTGCTTGCGCCCCAGCTAAAGCTGAAAATTTCAGACCAGCCAGTAGCCGGGCTGAGACCTGCCGCGGTGGCCTCTCCCTTGACCGTACTGCCCTTGTCAATAATCAGAAACGTATCGAATGCCATGAATTCCTCCTTTAACTTTCTCTGAATCGGTGGTAGTGCTTATTTCGCGGGCTGCGGCAGATCCGCCACTAGGCGCATGGAAATGGTGAGTTCATCCAGTTGGAAATGAGGCCGCAGGAAGGCGACCGCGCGATAGCATCCCGGCTTGCCCGGAATCTCCATCACGTCGACGCGTGCTTCCTTCAGCGGCTTCTTCGCTTTCATCGAAAACGCCGCGTCATCGTTCGGCACCACGTAGCCTTGAATCCACGTGTTCAAGAACGCTTCCGCGTCCTGCCGGGACATGTAGCCGCCGATCTTGTCGCGCATCATCGCTTTCAGATAGTGCGCAAAGCGGGAGACCGCCAGAATGTAGGGGAGCTGCGCCGAGATGCGCGCATTGGCCGTCGCCGACGCCTGATCGTAAACTTTCGGCTTTTGCGCCGATTGCACGCTGAAAAACGCTGCGTAGTCGGTTCCCTTGCAGTGCACCAGCGGAGCAAAGCCGAGGTCGGCCAGTTCCTTTTCGCGACGATCGGTAATGGGCACTTCCGTCGGGCACTTCATGGCGACGTCGCCTTCGCCGGTCTTGAAGGTGTGCACCGGCAGCCCCTCGACGAGCCCGCCGCTTTCCACGCCGCGGATGCAGGCGCACCAGCCGTATTGCGCGAACGCGTTGGTTAAGCGGGCGCCGAGCGCCCAGGCCGCGTTCCCGAACAAGTACTTGCTGTGATCCGTGCCGTCGACTTTCTCTTCGTAATTAAACCCGTCCACCGGCACCGTATCTTTCCCGTAAGGGAGCCGCAGCAGGACGCGCGGGCAGGTGAGCGCCACGTAGCGCGAGTCTTCGCTCTGCCGGAAACCCTTCCAGCGCGCGTATTCCGTGGTATCGAATACACGGCCCAAATCGCGCGGCGCGTCGAGCTCGGTGTAGCTCTCCAGGTTGAACATCTCGTGCGACGCGGCCGTCAGGAACGGAGCGTGCGCGGCCGCGGCCACCTGAGACACCTTTTCCAGAAGTTCAATGTCCTGGCCGCTCTTGCTGAATTCGTAATCCCCGATCAGCGCTCCGAAGGGCGCGCCGCCGAATACACCGAACTCTTCTTCGTAAACCTTTTTGAACAAAGCGCTCTGATCGAATTCGGGCGCCCGCTGCAGATCGCGCAGCAGCTCTTTCTTGTTGACGTTCAGGACCTTGATCTTCAGCTTGTCGCTGGTTTCGCTGTTGGTGATCAGGTATTTCAGGCCGCGCCAAGTTCCTTCCAGCTTCTGGAATTCCGGCGCGTGCATCACTTCGTTCAACTGGATGGAAATAAGATGATCGATCTGCGCGATACGCGCGTTGATCATCGCGTCCACATCGCGCGCGATGGTGATGGTGCCGGACAGAACTTCCTTCACGAACTGCTTGACCATGTCCTTCCCGCGATCGCGGGCGGCATCGTCCTTGCCCAGGCGTCCTTCGTCGACAATACTGTCGAGCAAACCCTTTTCCTGGACGGTTGTGGCGGCCTGCGTGGTCGCGGCCTGCTTCGCTTTATCAGCCATTGCTGCCCTCCACTTCGGCCTTGAGCTTCTTCATTTTGTCTTCGCTCTTCACGGTCTCGAGCAGGATATCGTCCAGTTTCTCGTTCCCCTGGAGGCTGCCGCGCAAATCCGAGAGCTTGGTCCGCAATTCCAATAGTTCGTTCAGCGGCTTGATCTGGCGCGCGACTGCTTCCGGCTCGAAATCGTCCATACTCTTGAAGTTCAGGTTGACGCCGATGCGGCCGGCTTCCGGATCTTCGCTGAGCTTGTTTTCGACGAAATACGCCAGGTGCGGCTTCATGCTCGCCATGGCGCTGTCGAAATTGTCGAGCGTGATTTCGACGAACTTGCGATCTTTGAGGCGGGCCAGAGGTTCCTCGGGCTGGCCCGTAAAGTCGCCCAAAACGCCCATCACGAAGGGCAATTCCTTGAGTTCGATCGCGTTGCCCACCTCTACGTCGTAACTGATGTGCACTCGCGGCGGACGAACCCGTTCCAGCTTCTTGTTAACGCTTTCACGTGCCATATTGCTCCTGTGATCTCCGATCCCGGTACGTTTCTCGTCCCAGCCCCGCGTCCCAGGCAAATTTTCGTCGGGGTACCCGAACCCAGGCCAGTCGATTATAAGTACCGTTACGGGTTTAAGTCAATACTAGACATCGGTTAGCGCGATTGAAATGATTAGGGTTTCATGCACTCGGGTGTTCGCCTTACCGCGGCCCCATATTCGTGCACGCTACCGCGAAAATGTTTCGACCGTCCCCAAAGTGGAGTAGAATCGGTGGGATGGTCCAATCAGTCGGCCTCACCGATCCGGGGTTGGTGCGGACCAGCAACCAGGATCGAATCCTGGTGGACAGTACCCTCGGGCTATATCTCATAGCCGATGGTGTCGGCGGCCAACAGCATGGCGACGCCGCAGCCGAGCTGGCCGTCAATTCGGGCCATTACTTTATACGTTCTACTCGTGATGCGTTCGACGCGAGCTGGCCCTTCGGGTACGACGTGGAACGGTCCCTGAACGAAAATCGCCTGCGGACGGCAATCCAGGTCGCCAACCGGCAGATTTGCCGGCTGCGAAGCGAGTCCCCCGAATACTCCAGCGCGGGAACCACATTTGTGGGGGTGCTGGTGGAGGGCCGGCGCGCGACCGTCGGGAACGTGGGCGACAGCCGCGTTTATTTGATGCGGAACGGGGTCCTGAAACAGCTCACTATTGACGATACTTTTGTGGGACAACTCATTCGCGGCGGAGCGCTTACCGAAGTGCAGGCAAAGAACCACTCGATGCGCAACGTCGTAACACAGGCCATGGGTCTTGAAAGCATCGAAATTCATAGCTCCGAAGAGGATCTGGAGGACGGCGACCTGCTGCTTCTGACCACCGACGGAGTTCACGGCGTGCTCGACGGCGCCGCCATGTGCTCGATGTTGTCGGCGTGCCGGAATGTGGAGGAAGGCGCCAAACGGATGATCGAAGCGGCCCTTGATCACGGCGGGCCGGATAACGCGTCCTGTATATTGGTGCGCTATACGAAAGATTAGAGCGAACGGGGACTTAAGTTAAGAAGCGATGGCGAGAATCGGAAAATACGAGGTCTTGGGCGAGCTTGGCACCGGCTCCATGGGTGTCCTGTATCGCGCGCACGATCCCATTCTCGATCGGGATATCGCTCTCAAGACCATTGCCGGAAGCGGCGGCATGGACCCGGAGCTGAAAGAGCGCTTCTATCGCGAAGCCCGCGCGGGCGCCCGCCTGCAGCATCCCAACGTCGTCACCGTATACGAATTGGGCGAGCACGAAGGAAGCGTGTTTATCGCGCTCGAACTTCTGTCAGGATGCGATCTGCGCCAGTTCATTACGGAGCGCCGCGAGCTTCCGGTCGCCGCCAAGATCGAAGCCCTGGCCGGAGTTTGCGACGGGCTGCATCACGCGCATGAAAAAGGCATCGTTCATCGCGATATCAAGCCGAGCAATATTTTCTTAACCACCGAAGGCGAAGCGAAGATTTTGGATTTTGGTGTGGCGCGCATGGCCGCGTCCAAGCTGACGGTGATGGGGCGAGTTTTGGGAACGCCGTTTTACATGGCGCCCGAACAAATTCGCGGCAATCCATGCGACGCCCGCAGCGACATTTTTTCGCTGGCCCTGGTGGCCTTCGAGTTTCTGACCTACGCGCACCCCTTCGCCGGGGAGAGCATCCCCAAACGGATTGTACAGGACGAGCCGGATTCGCTGACCGCGCGGCATCCCGGGCTTCCACCGCAACTGGAGGCGGTCATTCGCAAGGGGCTCGCCAAGGATCCCGCGCAACGGTACGGCGGCGCGGATGAGTTCGCAGCCGCTCTACGCCGCGTGCTCGCCGAGACGCAGAGTGCCGGGACCATTCAGGAGGCTCCGCCGCCCGCTCCGGCGCCGGAGATCCCGCAATACGCGAACACCGAATTCAAGATGTCCGAGATCCTGGAAGCGCTGCAGCAGTTCGATGCCGCGGTGGACCAGGGTAAGGTTGGCGCCGCGCGCTGGGCATTGAGCCGCGTGGAAAAGCTGGCGCAGGTCGACGAACGGTTCTCCACCGCCGCGAAGGAATCGCGGGCGCGGCTGGAGGATCTGGAACGGCGGACGCCCGTGACGCAGACTGCCGCGCCCGAGATCCCGGTCTACGAACCACCCGTTCCCGCGCCCGTTACAACCGCCGCTGTCAGTGTGACGCCAGCGCCGGTCTCGGTCGCTGTGGTTTCCGAACCTCGGCCTGCCGAAAGCAAGCCCGAGCCGCGATATGAGCCACGCCCGGAAGCTCGTCCAACGCCCTCCGCCACGCCCGCTTATGATGCGCCACTGGGCGATGGAACCTCGCTGTTTGCCGGGCTTTCGCGCACGCAGCAGGCTCCGGTGTTCATGCCCGAAGCCACGCCGCAGCCCACGCCGGTTCAGGCTCCGCCGATTCCTCCGCTGCCGGCTGCGACCGTAAGCCAGCCTCCGGGATTGCCTGGGTTCACTCCACCGTCGATTCCGTCGACGCCTGCTCCGCCCGCAAAGCCGCCTGTTTCTGGAATCTTGCCGCCCAAGACCATTCCTCAAATCCCACCTTCCGCAACGGTTCAGCCGAAATCGAGCCGTATGGTTCTGATCGCCGTGGGTGCGGCGGTCCTGGTGATTGGGACGATTCTGGCGGTGTTTTTCCTGCTCCGTCCCGCCAACGTCGCCCGTGTTCCCGCGCTGGCTACCGCCCAGGTCAGCGCCCCCCAGGCCAACGTGATGAGCGATCCTTCGGATTCGGCCCGCGTGGTGGTAAGTCTGAAGCAGGGCGACACGGTAAACGTGATCCGGCCTCCGCGATCCCGCACTCAGGATTGGACCGAAGTGCAGGTCATCGCCGGCAGCCATGTTTATCCCTCGGGCGCGATTCGCACGGAACAACTGGGTAACTGGACCAGCCCCAAGTCCGACATTGCGCTGTATCTTATCGAAATGTTCGCGCCCGCCGAAGGCGCTTCCGATAACGACTTGCGGGACTACTCGCAGAAACTGCAGATTTTCATTCAAAATTTCGGGGGCACGCCCGAAGCCGCGCAAGCGCGTAGCGATCTCGACAAGACTTTTCAGGCGCTGACGCACAACGCTGCACCGGTTCCCGCGCCTGCTCAACCGGCCAAAGGTGAGCCTGCCGCTCCCACGGCTCAGGCCAGCCCAGCGCCGGCACACGCTCGTCCGACGCATGCCGAAGCCCCGGTTCGCCCGGCCCCGGTGGAACCAGATCCCGCTGCAAGTGTCGCGCAGGCTAGAAAATCGTGGGAAAACGGGGATTACAACACCGCCGAACGCCTGCTTCGCCGCGTTCTGCAACAGCGCCCCGATTACGCGCCGGCGCAGCAGCTTCTCGATCGGGTCGAGAAAGCGAAAAAGCTGGAGGGCATCAAATGAGACCTCCCTTGAGACTATGGCCACGGAAGCGCTTGTTTTTCGCGGCGCTTCTAATCTGCCATGCAGCCTTCGCCCAGCCCCAGGCGGGCAAGGCCGGCAAAGGTGACGACGCATTCTTTACGGGAGCGCCTTTTTCATTGAACGATCTCCTCCAACGCGTCGGCGTGATTGCCGATAAGCGCCTGGCGATCGCCATTGAACGCCGCGGCGTCAGTTTTTCACCCACGCAGGCCGATCTCGACAAACTCAAGCAGGCGGGCGCCAGCGAAGAGCTGCTTTTGCGGATCAGAGTAAAGGCTCCTCCGCCGAAGGTTGCGCCTCCTCCGCCCAAGCCCGCTTTGGCCGGGCCGATGACGCTCCAATGCACACCGGGAGATTGCGAAATCGCCGTCAATGGAAAGCCGCGTGGCACTACGGCGCGCGGGGTCCTGGTGGTCGACGGGCTTCCCGCCGGCGACACGGTAATCGATTTTAAGAAGGACGGTTTCGAAGGCCAGCAGCTTTCGGTCACGGCGCGCGCCAACGCCGCCTCCAGCCATAGCGTCAGACTCAAGCCGACCGCGGCGCATCAGGCCAGCTTGGGTAAGGACTTGCTGGCGAAGATGACGGAGAAACTCGGTGGCGCCTCGGCGTTCCAGCAAGCCTCCGGGATGACGGCCAGCGGTAATGCGGTTCTGGTGCAATCCGGCGGGCAGAAAACGGAGTGGAAGGTGCTGGCGCGTCTGAAGCTTCCCAAAATGTCCTACCTCGAGATTAATGCGAACGGGATGAAGTGGTGGGACTCCCTCAGTGGAGCGGATATCAAGGCGGAAGGCTCGAAACAAATGCGCGGAGGGCCGGTTGCGGGAGAGATGGAGAAATTGACGCGGCTATATCGCGATTATCAGCCGGCGATGCTGGTGCAGCGGCTCCAAACCATGCGCCTCACGGCGCCCGACGGCGTTGCCGAACCTTCCGGCGCTTGGCTTCTGCATGCCGCCGCCGAAAATGGCTCGCTCGATGTATTTCTCACGCCGGAGTACACTCCGATGCGCGTCGTTTCCGAATCCGCCACGGGCGTGGAAGTGCTTTACGCCGATTACGCCATCGTGCAAAAAGCCTGGTATCCCAAATCGATGACCATGAAGTTCACCGATGCGCTACACAGTTTCGAGATTCATTTCAATCAGGTCCGATTCGACCCGAAGCTGTCCGACAGGGAACTGCATCGATGACGCCCGCCGCTCCCCGTCCCCGGGCCGAAAATCTTGCGCTGCTCTATCAAGGATTGCTTACCGGTGTGGTCCGTATCCGCGCTGGCCGCCAGCCCATCGCCAATGCCGAAATGTTTCGCAGGCGGACCAAGGAAGCTCTCGCTGAAGTGACGCGCGAGGCGATGAAGCGGAATTACGCGGCGGAGCACACCATGGAAACAGATTTCGCCATCGTGGCCCTGCTCGATGAAGTGATCCTGACATCGCACGATCCCAGCCGCGAAGGCTGGGTGGTCCGGCCGCTGCAGGAAGAGCTGTTTGGCCTCTCCACGGCCGGCGAAGTCTTCTTCGGACGTGTGCAAAAGCTGCTCAACCGCCCCGATTCCGCCGAACTCGCCGACATGCTTGAGGTCTTCTATCTGTGCATCCTGCTCGGATTCGAAGGCCAATATGTCGGACAGAACAAGACGGAGCTGCATCTGCTCGCCGATCGCATGCGCCAGCGGATCGATCGCATTCGCGGCGGCGATCCCCGGTTTTCGCCCGGAGCATGGCTGCCGGAGGAGCCGGTTGCCGTAGCCGTCCCGGACGCGCTGGCCGGAAAATTGAAGCTCGCGGCCACGGCCATCGCGGGTGCGGCTTTGTTCATCTTTGTAGTCGCCTTTGTTCACCTGTTTTGGGCCAGCTCCCAGTTGCGCGACCTGCTCGCGAAAGCCTTGCTCATGTAAGCGGCGGAAATCGCATAATGACGAAGCGACGACTCTTGATTTCAATCCTGCTGTTCCTGATCTATGTAGCCGCGGTGTACTTCGGGGCGGCGTTTTTCGTTCAGGGAACGAATCTGGCGTTAGTCGTTTTCGTGATGGTCACGCTTGGCCTCACGGTTCTGGTGGTGTATCTGCTCATCTCCCGGATGCAGCGGCAGCACACCGGCGGTCAGGTTGAGCAAGCCGCCTCCGTGCAGTCCGGCGAGCGCCCGGCCACGAAAACTTCCGCCGCGGCGGACGATCCGGACGTCGCCGCGCTCGCAGCGTTGATCGTCGAAGCCAATGCGCGCCTGGCAAAATCTCCGAAACTCGCCAGCCGCGGCATCAAGACCGAGATCACGCGCCTTCCGCTTTTTCTAATCGGCGGACTCGAAGGCTCGGGCAAGACCTCGACGTTTTTGAAATCCGGTCTGGAACCCGAACTCCTCGCCGGGCAAGTCTTCCGCGATTCCGCAATCGTGCCGACCCGCCTCGCGAATCTTTGGTTCGCAGAAGACTGCCTGTTCGCGGAACTGTCCGGATCCGCATTCAGCGGCGATGCCGGGCGTTGGGCCGGTTTGCTGAACCGCCTCCAAGGCCGTTCCGCCGGTGGATTCATCAAGAACATCTTCGGCGCCAAGACCGATGCGCAGCTTCGCGGATTCATTCTGCTGTGCGACGTCACGCCGTTCCTGGGCGTTCCTGATCCGTCTCGTTTGGGCGGGCTCGGGCGCCGCATTCAGGATCGTCTACGCGTGGTCGGCGAATCGTTCGGAACAAATTTTCCGGTTTACGTCGTTTTCACGAAGAGCGACAGCATCCCCTACTTCACGGAATATTTCGCGCGCCTGGTCGAAAACGAAGATCAGCAGATTCTCGGATGCACGCTTCCGGCGACGGCGCCCGGCGCGCGTCCGGCTGGAGAGGTTTACGCGGAAGGCGAAACGGCTCGCCTGTCCGATGCCTTGAACCGTCTGTATTATTCGCTCGCCGAAAAGCGCCTCTCCGTGCTACCCCGCGAAACCGAAGCGAGCGCCCGGCCCGCCGTTTACGAGTTTCCGCGCGAAGTAAAACGGATCAAGGACACGCTGGTCCAATTTCTGGTAGACGTGTTTCGTCCGAATCCGCTGCAGCCGGGCCCGATTCTGCGCGGCGTCTATTTCACAGGAACCCGCCAGGTTACCGTTTCCGCTCTCGGCCCCGTGGCCAGCGAGCCGGTCGCGCGCGCGATGACGGGCGAAGCGACTTCGCTGTTCGACCTCGCCGAGTATCAGCGCCGCATGGGTCTGACGCCGGAAGCCGCGCCGTCGAGTCCTCTCGAATCCTCGATCCAGCGCTGGTGCTTCGTCGCCGAGCTCTTTCACCGCGTCATCCTGCCCGATCCGCTGGGCCGTGCCGTCGCGTTCCAGAGCAAGAAGACCGATTCGCAGCGCAGAATCGCCTTCGGAGCCGCAGCGGCCCTGGCGCTGATCCTCGGGTTCATATGGATTCGTTCCTGGTGGAATAACGGCAGCCTGCTCGGAGGCATCGAAACGGCGGCGCAGGCGAGCTACGCGTTTCAACCGAACGCCCGGGCCGTGCCGTCGCTTGAGACTCTGAAGGGTCTGGACGGTCTGCGCGAGCAACTGGAAACTCTGCTTGATTACGACCGCAACGGTCCGCCCTGGCGCATGCGCTGGGGCCTGTTCACAGGCGCGCGCGTGCTTCCCAGCACTTACAATCTCTACTTCGAACGCTTCCGGCACCTGTTTCTCGACGATATCCAAGCTTCTCTGCTGGGAACTCTGGTTCGCCTTCCCGGGTCGCCCAACGATCAGAATCCGTACAACGGCACCTACGATCGGCTGAAAGCGTACCGCATGATCACCCAGTGCAAATGCACGCCGGATCCAGCGTTTCTGAAAACTGTTCTGGCCGACACGTGGCTGGCGGGCCGGAATATCGACCCCGATCGACAGGCGCTGGCCTCGAAGCAACTGGTATTTTACGCCGAGGAACTGAAGATTCAGAATCCATACAAGATCGGCGAGAACAACGAGGCCGTCGAACGCGGACGCCAGTATCTTTCCTCTTTTGGAGGAGTGGAGCGTCTTTATCGCGGCATCATTGAAGAAGCCAACAAGAGTCCGCGCGTTCCGGCGCGGCTGGCCGACATTGCGCCGAATTACAAGCAGGCGCTGAGTTCGCCCGGCGAAGTTCAGGCGGCGTTCAGCAAAGAAGGTTTTACGTTCGTCAACTCCGCGATCAAGGACCCCAGCCGTTTGACGCTCGGCGAACCATGTGTGCTGGGCGGTATGAACGCGGGCGCGCAGCTTTTGCAAGGCGTCCAAGTGCAGACCGACTTGCAGAATCTCTATATTCAGGACTACATCCGTCGCTGGAAGGCGTTCGTCGACCAGACCAGCGTCGATTCGTTCCGCAGTGCCGCGGACGCAGCCAAGAGGCTCGAGATCCTGGCCGATAATCGGTCGCCTTTGCTCTCGGCTGTTTTCATGATCTCCGACAACACGAATTACACGGCCGCGAAGAGCGATTCTTCCGGGCTTCTCGATAAAGCCGTCGACAAAATCGCTCCCCCGGGAGCGAAGAAGGCTCTCGATGTGGCTAAACAACTGGCGGATTCGAGAGTTGTCGCCACGCCCGCCGACATAGGGCGCGTGTTCCAGCCGGCGCGCGAAATCGTCTCGCCGAACAATCGGGAGCGGCTCATCGACGATCCCAATCGCACGTATATGAATGCGCTCGCCGACTTGCAGCGCGCCATGCAGCGGCTTCAGGACGATCGCGCATCGAATCCGGACATGAGCCTGCACGAGGCCGCCCGCAAGGCCACCGACACGGGGCTCGACGCCGTCCGCCAGATCGCGCAGCGCTTCAACATCGCCGAATCGCAGGGCATCGACGACAGCATGAAGCGGCTTCTCGAAGCGCCGTTCCGCGAGTCTCTGAAATACATCATCACCGATCCGACCAAGGTGACGCGCGATAAAGCCAATGGCGCGATGCGCACGTTCTGCGCGCGCCTGATGCCGCTGCAAAAGAAATTCCCATTCCTGCCCAGCTCCGACGTCGACGCCACTGCGGATGAAATGAACAGCATCTTCGCGCCTCAATCCGGCGCATTCACCGCGCTTCAGCAGCAAGTTTCGAAGCTGGTGGTGAAACAGGGCAAACAGTGGGTGGCGAATCCGCAGTCGCAGGACGCCAAGCCGTCGGAGGACTTTTTGCGCTTCCTCAATCGTCTCCAACAGATTCAGGACGCGCTGTATTCTGAAGGCTCCGCGCAGTTCAAAATGCAGTATTCGCTCAAACCGATTGTCGAGCAGAACGTGGAAGGCGTGACACTCGACATAGACGGCCACAAGATCACAGCCGGAAAGAACGAAAAGGCGCAATCGTTCAACTGGCCCGGCTCGAATCAGGTGCTGGTAACTGTCCGCGCGGGCGGAAACATTCCGTTCGGCTCTTATTCGGGACCCTGGGCGGTACTGCGCTGGATGTACGATGCCGATCCGCGAACCGGCGGCAGCAAGGTTGCTCAGTGGAGCATGCTTCGGCAGGGCCACGGCCAGCCCCAGGCGCCGACCGATGCGCAAGGCCATCCCATCGTGCTGCATGTCGAAATCTCAGAGTTCCCGTCCGGCGTCGACATCTTCGACCGGAATTTCTTCACGCTACGCTGTCCCACGCGAGCAGCCGAGTAGGGGTTAACATTTTCACATGCGATTACTCGCAAAATTCAGCGCGGTCTTCACTCTGGTTTTCGGCCTCGGATCGATCATTATCGGGTACCTCTCGTACAACCTTCTTCAGGACGGCGCCCGTCAGCAGGTGCTTAGCCAGGCGCGTCTGATGATGCAGGCGATGTTGTCGGCGCGGGACTATACCACCATCGACTTGAAGCCGCTGCTCGAACCGATCGAATCGCGTGACCGGTCTTTCCTTCCGCAAAGCGTGCCGGCCTTCGCAGCGGCCGAGAATTTCAAATTTCTGCGTACTAAATTTCCCGACTACGCCTACAAGGAAGCCGCTCTCAATCCCACCAATCCGCGAAATCGCGCGCTGGATTGGGAGGCCGATATCATCAACGCATTCCGCAATCAGAATCAGCTTCAGCAGCTCACTGGAGAGCGCGTTTCGGCCACCGGCCCCTCACTTTATCTTGCCCAGCCGATCCGCGCCGGGCATGCCTGCATGGAGTGCCACAGCATTCCCGCGTCGGCTCCGGCCGCAATGGTCGACGTGTATGGCCGCGACAACGGGTTCGGATGGAAAGAGGGCGACGTGATCGCGGCGCAGATCATTTCAGTTCCCGAGTCCGTTCCGCTCCAGGTGGCGAACAACGAATTCCGCACCATGCTCATCTATATGCTGCTGATTTTTCTGGCCAGCTTACTCGTGCTGAATCTGGTTTTGTACTACACCATCGCCAAGCCCGCCGCGCGCTTGTCTGCGCTGGCGAACCGCGTCAGTCTGGGGGAACTGGACGTCCCTGAACTGCCGGTCACGGGCAAGGATGAAATCGCAGATCTCGCCGAATCGTTTAATCGAATGCGAAGAAGCTTGACCACTGCGATGAAGATGCTAGGCGATCAGGATACCTAGACTCACCTTTTGCCACGTACGTTGAATTCCAGTTTCCACCGCCGGCCGTCACGCGCCGAGCACCACAATTCAAGCACGCCCGTTTCGGTCACCAGCGCCTCCAGCGTTACCGGCACGGCTTCTCCGGCTTCGCCGGGCAGCGTGATCTCAATCGGGGCAAGTTCTTCAAAATCGTCGCCGACATCCTCGACCATCGCTCCCGGCGGATCGTCTTTGCGCACCGAGGATTGAAAAAAGCGGAATTGTGCCGGCTGCCCGATGGTCAGCGCGAATGTGCGGCCGGAAATCGTGTGCCCGGTGCCTTCCTCCATTCCGAACGGCGCAACGGTCAGAGCTTTCAGCGGCGCGCGGAATCCGGGAACTGCCGGCATCGACGTCTCGATTCCGACGTAGTAACTGTGCGGTACGCCGCCGCGAATTCGCACGCCCTTGGCCTGCCGCGCCAGGCCATAATACGCTGCGCCGCGCGCGACTGCGTGCATCAGGTCTTCGCCGACCAGCGGCCTAACCGGTGCAGGCAGCCATCCGTTCAAGATCTCCAGAAGACGCGTTCTTATCAGGTCCGCGCGAAGGACACCGCCGTTGAAGAGAACATGCGTCGGCGTGGCGTTTTGCCGCTTCAGAAAAAAGCCCAGGTGGCGCGTAATCGCGGCATCCGACGCATACGGCAGGCCGATTTCCGCGAGACCGGCGCGATGCCGTTCCGGAACTTCGTCCATGCCGACCACAGGGAGAAAGCCAACCAGCAGAATTCGCTCGATGTCGGCGCGTTTAAGCTTGGTCTTGATCGTGCCTCCCACCAGGCCAGTTCCTCGGCCGAGGATCGTGATCGGCGCGTCTTTCGCCGTTTCCTCGGGGGCCAACAGCCGTTCTTTCGCCGCCCGGCATTGCTGCCACAGCGCGTGAAACTGGATCGCGTCCAGCTTGTTGGGAATTTGCTGGGCGACTGTATGCGCCAGCGCAATGTCGATGTTGTCGCCGCCCAGCAAGATGTGATCGCCGACCGCAATGCGTTCGAGCGCAAGTTCGCCTTCGCGCTCCCGGACGGCGATCAAGGTGAAATCCGTGGTTCCCCCGCCTATGTCGATTACCAGGATCAGGTCGCCCACCGTGACCCGTTCGCGCCAATCGGGGTGGCGTTCGATCCAGGCGTAGAACGCGGCCTGCGGCTCTTCGAGGAGAATGACGTTTCGATAACCCGCTTCGTCCGCCGCGCGCAGCGTCAGATCGCGGGCGACGGCGTCGAAGGAGGCAGGAACGGTGACCAGAACTTGGTGCGTGTCGAACGGCGCATCGGGATTCTTCTCGTTCCACGCGTCGCGAAGAGTTTCGAGGTAGCGGCGCGACGCCTCTACCGGCGAAATTTTCGCGACTCCTTCCGGCGCACTCGGCGGCAGGATCGCAGCCGTCCGGTCGACGCCGGCATGGCTGAGCCACGACTTCGCCGAAGAGACCAAGCGTCCGGCGTTATCGAGCCCTTTTTTCTGCGCGAGCGTGCCGCACAGGGCAGGGTCGCCTTCGAGAAATAAAAAGGACGGGAGTAGCGGCTCTTCGCGCACTTCGCCGGGATTCACCAGTTGAGGGATTGCGAAAACTTCAACCGCTTCTCCCCGCGTCGCCGCGAGCGCGCAGTTGGTGGTGCCAAGATCGATGCCGATGATTTCTGCCGCCACGTTTACTCTCCCCGAGTTTGGCACGGCGGCCCGTTCACTTGCATCTTCAACGGACAAGTTGGACAATCGCTGCTGAACCCATGCGAATTCCTTCCCTCGCTCTCCTGCTCTCGCTCTCGTTAACCGGGGCCGCGCTTCCGCCGAATCTTCTCGATCATCTGGAATGGCGGCTACTTGGGCCGTTTCGCGGCGGACGAGTCATCGCCGTTAGCGGCGTCGCCAGGGATCCGGCGACCGCTTACTTCGGCTCAGTCGGCGGAGGCGTGTGGAAGACAGAAGACGCCGGCGCGACGTGGAATCCGATTTTCGATTCGCAACACGTCGGGTCCATTGGGGCGATTGCGGTGGCGCCGTCGAATCCGAACGTCGTGTACGTTGGCTCCGGCGAGGCCGATATGCGTTCGCAGATCGGATTTGGCGACGGGATGTATAAGTCCACGGACGCAGGAAAAACGTGGCGGAACGTCGGGCTGCGCGATTCGCGTCAAATCGCCAAGATCCTCGTCGATCCGCACGATGCGAACCTCGTCTACGTTGCTGTTCTGGGGCACGCATATGGACCAAACGCAGAACGCGGCGTGTTCCGATCCAAGAATGGGGGCGAAAGCTGGGAGAAGGTGCTGGATCGTGGAGCGGAAGTCGGCGCAGTCGATCTCGTGTTCGAGCCCGAGGATACCCGGATCATCTACGCGACGGTCTGGAATGGCCATCGCCCGCCGTGGAGCCAGTATGGGCCGATCGAAGGGCCCGGCAGCGGATTATGGAAATCCACCGACGGCGGGGACCACTGGACCAATATCGCCGGGCACGGACTGCCTCCGGCGGCGGGCTGGCGGCGTTCCGGCATCGCGACCGGAGCCGGCCATCGTGTCTACTTGTTGCTCGACGCCCAGGATGCCGGCGGGCTCTACCGGTCGGATGACGCAGGCGCGAACTGGTCGCGAGTCAACGCCAATCAAGGCGTCGTCAGTCGGGGCTGGTATTTCAGCGGCATCAGCGTAAGCCCGAAAAATCCGGACGATGTTTGGATTCCGAACGTCGCCCTGTATCATTCCCTCGACGGCGGGAAGACATTCCTGATCAACCGCGGCGCTCCGGGCGGCGACGATTATCACATCTTGTGGATCGATCCCGTCGATCCGCGGCATTTGATTTTGGGCTCGGATCAGGGGACGAATGTGAGTCTGAACGGCGGAAAAAGCTGGACCTCGTGGTACAACCAGCCGACGGCGCAGTTCTATCACGTCATTACCGACAATCAATTTCCCTATTGGGTCTACGGCTCGCAGCAGGATAGTGGAACCGCCGCGGTTCCCATCCGGACCAACCATGGCGAGATCGATGCGCGCGATTGGATCACGTTCGGGGGTGAAGAGAGCGGCTATGTTGCCATTGATCCGAAGGACCCGAACATCATTTACGTCGGGAACACGAACGGCGCTTTGAATCGCTACGACAAGCGCACCGCCGAATCGCAGAACATCACGCCGTGGCCGATGCGCGGCGCGCGCGAAGACATTTCGCAGCAGAAACATCGATATCCCTGGACCGCGCCGCTGATCTTCTCGCCAATCGAGCCCAATACTCTATATTTCGCGGCGCAGTTTCTTTTTAAGACGGTCGATGGCGGATTGAACTGGCAGACCATCAGCCCCGATCTGACCGGCGCCGGCAATAAAGGCGCGCTGGACGAGAGGATCGCCAAAGGCTACGGCGTCATCTATGCCGTTGGCCCGTCGCCGCTGCGGGCTGGAATGATTTGGGCCGGAAGCGACACTGGGTTGCTTCACCTGACCCGCGACGGCGGAAAGACATGGTCGAAGGTCAAAGAACTTCCCGCATGGAGCCGCGTGACACAAATCGAGGCGTCGCATTTCGATCCCGCGGTTGCGTATGCATCCGTCGATCGCCATCGTATGGAGGATTACAAGCCGTACATTTACCGCACGCGCGATTCGGGTAAGACGTGGGACTTGATCAACAGCGGACTCGAGGAACCGGCCTATGTGAACTCGATTAAGGAAGATCCTCAGCACAAAGGGCTTCTGTTCGCGGCTACCGAACTCGGAGTTGCGGTCTCATTCGATGACGGTGATCATTGGCAATCGCTTCAGCGCAACCTTCCGACGGTTTCTGTGCGCGATCTGGTTATTCATGGCGACGATCTAGTGGTCGCGACGCATGGGCGGGCTTTTTGGGTCCTGGACAACATCTCCGCACTGCGCCAGCTCGACGGCAAGGTTGCCACGAGCGATGCATTTCTGTTCAAGCCCGCCACTGCGATTCGTCTGAATCCCGAGTCGTTCTCCGGATCGCCCTTTCCCGTGGAGGAGCCAAAGGCCAAAAACCCACCCGAGGGCGCATGTATTGACTATTTCCTCAAGACGTCCTCCGGCCCGGTTTCGCTTGAATTTGTGGACGCGAAGAACCAGGTAATCCGGCGCGTTTCGAGCGAAGACCCGGAAGCGCCTGGACTGGGCGGCGCAGTCGCCGATGCCTGGAAGATCCCGGCGCCGCGCGTCACGACGAAGGAAGGAACGAATCGCTATGTCTGGGATCTCCGCTATCCGTCGCCCGCCGTGGAAGGGGCAGGACGCGGCGGCGCTTCTGGGCCTCAGGTGCTCCCTGGGACCTATAATGTGCGTCTGACGGCGAACGGCCGCACAACGACTCAACCGCTCAAGGTTGTGTTGGACCCGCGATCGAAGGCGACACCGGCAGATCTCTCGAAACAGCTCGAGTTCAGCCTGTCCGTCTCGAAGGCACTTGGCCAAGTTGCCGACGCGATGCGCGAAGCCCGCGATTTGCGCAGGCAGACCGCCGGCAAGAATGATTCATTAAACGCCGATCTCGCCAAACTCATCGGCGCCGGCGGCCGGGGCGGGGGAAGCGGAGAACCCAGCCTTAGCTCCGTCGCCGCCGAACTGAACACTGCTCTGAGCGTTGCCGAAAGTGCGGATCGAACCCCGCCAGCTCAGGCCGTGCAGCTTTTCGAACGAGCCAATCGCGAGTTAGCCGCGCAACTGGCGAGGTGGAAGTCTCTGCGCGACTCGGCTCGCTAAATCGCCACGGGCCGCAGGTGGTGCGAACGCAATGCCAGCGCGAGCATCACACGCGCCCATCCGCTGAAAATCATCGTAATTCCGATAAACAGGCCCAAGACCCAGAGGGCCGACACCGGCCAGCCGCCCCACACGATGATCCCGAGCGACAATGTCGCCACGCCGTTGAACAGCGTCCATCCCCAGTTCGGCAATCTCAAGGCCAGCGCCGCCACGATGCGGAAAATGCCCGCGACAACAAAATATGTTGCCAGCAGCATCGTCAACACGATCGCGCCGCGCGCCGGGCTTTGCAGAAGGAGAAATCCCGCCGCGATCGCCAGCAGCCCTTCCACCAGGTGCCAGACCAGATGGCCTCTTTCCCGATGGCCGACCGCGTAGACCGCCTCGATCACGCCGGCCGCGATCAGCATTCCGGATAGGAAGAGCACGGAAATTAGAGTAAACACCACGGAATAGATCACCGCGAACATCCCGGCCACTATCGAGATGCAGCCGAACGCGAGAATCCACCCCCAATTGCGCCGCAATTCAGTAAGGTCGCCCATACTGGTTGGATTCCGCCAGCGCCCCAGTTGCTTCAGCAAAATTTTTGCGACTTCGCCCGGCCGGATTGCCTAAGCCTCAAATCCAGCTAGTTTCCGGACGGTTTGATAGGTGTCGGATTCCGCGGCGGTTTTGTCCGTTCGATAGCGCTTCACGCGGGCGAATCTTAAGGCCAATCCGCTTACATAACGGGGGCTGATCTGGATTTCGTTGAATG
The DNA here is from genome assembly GCA_035308605.1 of Bryobacteraceae bacterium. Lineage (GTDB taxonomy): Bacteria > Acidobacteriota > Terriglobia > Bryobacterales > Bryobacteraceae > Palsa-187. Next base: position 11,532 of record DATGGL010000325.1, on the reverse strand, counting down.
CGATTTCGGCGACCAGCTTTGGCTCGACGTGAACAACATGCCCGTCGCGGCCGATTTCGATTTTCAGGAATTCCTGCGTCTGCCAGGCGAGCATTTCATCGGTCAGGCCCTTGAACGTCTTGCCGAGCATCGCGTAGCCGCCTTTCTCGACATCGCGAGCGCCCAGGTGGAGATTGCTCAGCCAGCCTTTACGACGCCCGCTGCCCCATTCGGCTGCCAGGATCACCAGATCGAGCGTATGGACGTGCTTCACTTTCAGCCAGTTCCGTCCGCGCGCCCCGGTCGCATATTCGGACGCGGGGGATTTCGCCATGATGCCTTCGTGCCCGCGTTCGAGGGCGCTTTCCAGGAATTCGCGTCCCCTCACGGCATCGGCAGTGGTCAGATGGGGAATGACGAACTCGCCCGGCGACAGGTCGGCGAGCGCTGAGAAACGGCGTGATTGCGATTCGTGAAGCAGCGATCCGCCGTCCAGATAAATCAGATCGAACCAAAATGGCGATAGCGGCAGCTCGGCGCGCACGCGCTCCAGATCCAGCTTGCGGCCGAAGCGTCGCATCGTCATCTGAAACGGCTGCGGACGTCCGTCGGGCTTAAGGCTCAGAACTTCGCCGTCCAGGATCAGGTCCCGCGCCGGAAGCGCGCGGACGACTTCCACAACTTCGGGCACGGCCGCTGTCACGTCATTCAACGCGCGCGAAAACACCATCACTTCGTTTCCCGATTTGTGCACTTGCACGCGCGCGCCGTCCATCTTGAACTCGAGTGCCGCCTCGCCGAGATCCTCCATCGCTTCCTCGACATCCTCGGCGGTCTGCGCGAGCATCGGCTGGACCGGACGGAACAGGCGGACGCTGTATTCGTCGAGCCCGGCAGCGCCCTTTTCGAACAGAGTCTTCGCCACGGGCGTGATATCACCAGCGACCATCGCGGCATGGCGCACCCGTTCCAGTGGAAGCGCCGATGCCTTGGCGACCGCCTCGAGCATGATGCCTTCGAGGGCGCCCTGCCGCAGTTCGCCGTGGATCAGCCCGGAGATGAACTGTTGTTCGGGCGCGGTCGCCCGGGCCAGAGTCTCGTGAAGCAGAGCGATGCGGCGCCCCTCGGAGCCAGAGCCTTCGGCGCTCGCGATGGTTTGAAACGCACGGTCCAGACCCAGGACATCGAGAGCCGGCTCGTTTGCGGGCGCAGCCGCGGCTTCCTGAATGGTGCGGTAGCCGGCGCCGATCCGCCCTTGGCGCATTCGTCCGGAGAGATACGCGACCACGATCTCGATCTCTTCGGGGCGCAGCCGGCGCAGCAGATCCGCGAGCAGCGCGATCTTTTCCAGCCGCTTGCTGGTCTCCGTAATCCGCCGCGAGGTTTCGACGATTTCGGCGAGCAGCATCGAAATCCCTACGTGCCGGCGATTCTGACGATCGCGGCGAGGCTGCGGTCGACGTCCTCTTCGGTAGTTGCCCAACAGGACACGCTGATCCGCATCGCCGTGTGGCCGTGCCATTCCGTGCCGCCGCACCAGCAGGCGCCCTGGTTTTGCACTTCGGCGATCACGCGCCGCGTCTTCTCCGCGTTGCCAAAGGAAACCATGACCTGATTCAACATCACATCGTTTAACACCGCGAAGCCCGCGCTTCTTAGTCCGGCGGCGAAGCGCGTGGCCAGTCTGCAATTGCTTTCGATCATCTCAGCGAGCCCGCGACGGCCCAGCGACCGCAGAGCCGCCCAGACTTCGATTCCGCGCGCCCGCCGGGATGCTTCAGGAGTAAACTGGCATGGCTCGCGATTGTCACCTTGAGACAGATACGCCGCGCGAATCGACATCGCCGCGCGAAGACTTTCCGCATCGCGAACGAAAGAGAGGCCCGAATCGTACGGCACGTTCAGCCACTTGTGGCAATCCGTCGCCAGCGAATCCGCCTCCGCGAAACCGTTCATTAGATGCGCGCGTTGTGGCGCTGCGGCCGCCCACAATCCGAACGCGCCGTCCACGTGAACCCATGCGTTGGCTTCGCGCGCCTTGGCGCAGATCGTCGCCGCGGGATCGAACGCGCCGGTGTTGACGTTTCCGGCCTGAATGCAGACCAGCGTGCGATCGTTCAACGCCGGTAAAGCGTCCGCTCTCATGCGGCCCTGGTCGTCGGCCGGAACGGTGATGACGCGCATTCGTCCAAAGCCGAGCAGCGCGAGAGCCTTCAACAGCGACACGTGAACTTCGCCGCCAACGATTACCGTGATTTCCGGCGCGCCGAAAAGCCCGCGTTCTTCGACATTCCAGCCGGCGCGCTTCAGCAGCCAATGTCGTGCGGCGGCCAGCGCCGTGAAATTGGCCATGGTCGCGCCTGTCACGAATCCGACACCGGACGACGAAGGGAGCCCAAGAACGTCCAGCAGCCACGCGGCGGCGATCTCTTCCACTTTGGAAGCCACGGGCGATTGGGCGAACAATCCCGCGTTCTGGTCCCACGCCGTAGCGAGCCAATTAGCTGCCACAGTCGCCGGAAGCGCGCCGCCGGTGACGAATCCGAAATATCGGCCGCCGGTGGAGGCGACCGTCGCAGGCGAACCAACATCGTCCAGCAGCGCGATCAACGCTCCCGGATCCTCGCCGTCTTCCGGAAGCGCGCCGCCGAGCGCATCGAGGCGCGCGATGGCGTCCTGCGAAGGCACGACGCTTCTTTCGCGGACTGCGTCGACATATCGCGCGGCGCGGGCCGCCGTGTCGGCTAGCAATGGATTCCTGCTCATAGAACCTGCACGTGCCGCAAGGCGTGCGCGCCGGCGGCGGCCCGATCGAACTCGTCACGCATCTGCGAGGTGTGAAGATTGCGGCGCAATTCTTCGAGCCGGCCGATGAACAATGCAAGCGCTGCGTCAATAGGCCCCGCGTTGGTCGCGAAAATATCACGCCAGATATCGTACGGACTCATCGCGAGCCTTGTAAGGTCAATGGCCGCCGGGCCCGCGACGCGTCCGGCTCCCTCCTGCGACGCGATTGAGCTCGCGAGGGCGGTCGAAATCAACTGCGGCACGTGAGACGTCAGCGCCACCAGCCGGTCGTGCTCTTCGGCATCTAGAACCACCAGATGCGCCCCGATGCGTTCGATCCAACGTTCCAGTTCAGCGTCGCGCGAGGTCAGGATATACGGGCGCCGTGAAAAAAGACTCGGTTCCGCGTGCGTCACCCCCCGCGATTGCTTGCCCGCCATCGGATGCCCGCCGATAAATCGCCCGCGACGGATGGTTTCGGCGGCGCGTTTTACAATGGCGGACTTGGTGCTGCCCGCGTCCGTAATCAGCGTGCCGGGCTGCACGTACGCATCGATCTCGCCGAGTGTTTTGAGGATCTGCTCTATCGGCTGCGAAAGATAAATGAGATCCGACTGCGCCGCCGCGTCCTTCAACGGCAAAGCTTCATCGATGACGCCGTGATCGATGGCTGCGCGAATCGTGTCGGGCGAGCTGACGCCGATGATCCGGCCCGTGAATCCGGCTCTCCGCAGCGCCAGGGCGAAAGAACCGCCGATCAGCCCGACGCCGACGATGCTGATCACCTTTTCCACGATGATTGACTCACGCCGTCCTGCCGACCGCCGCGGCGATCGCGCGCACCTGCTGCATCATTTCGGTGAATTGTCCCGGTGTGAGCGTTTGCGCGCCGTCGCTCATGGCGTGATCGGGATCGGGATGAACTTCGACCAGCAGTCCATCCGCGCCCGCGGCCACCGATGCGCGCGCCATGGGCAGAATCAAATCGCGGCGGCCCGTGCCATGCGACGGGTCTCCGATCATCGGCAAGTGCGAGAGCTTCTTAATTACCGGAATCGCCGCCACATCCATGGTGTTGCGCGTGTACGTTTCGAACGTGCGAATCCCGCGCTCGCATAGCATCACATCGTAATTTCCGCCGCTCATGATGTACTCCGCGGCGAGCAGCAGTTCCTCGATGGTCGCGGATATGCCGCGTTTCAGCAGAACCGGCTTGCGCAGCTTGCCCACTTCGCGCAGCAGATTGAAGTTCTGCATATTGCGTGCGCCCACCTGGAGGATATCCGAATACTCGATCAGCACGGGAATCTGCGTGTGATCCATCACTTCGCTCACCACCAGCAGGCCGTTACGGTCCGCGGCGGCGCGCATCAACTTCAGGCCCTCTTCGCCCATCCCCTGAAAACTGTACGGCGACGAGCGCGGCTTGAACGCTCCGCCGCGCATGATCTGCGCGCCCTGCTGCGCGACAATCTCGGCGACCTTCTCGATCTGGTCGCGATTCTCCACGCTGCAGGGCCCCGCCATCGTGACCACATGCGGGCCGCCGATCTCGACTTTGCCGATCTTCACGATCGTTCCCTGCGGCCGGAAATGGCGGCTGGCGAGCTTGTACGGCGAAACGATGCGGTGGCATTCCTTCACGCCGTCCATCGCTTCGAAGTCGGCTGGATCCATCTCATCGACGGGGCCGACGCCCCCCAGCACCGTGTGCATCACGCCGGTCGACCGGTGGACCGTGAACCCGAGACTCACCAGGCGATCGATGACGGCCTGCGTCTGCTCGTCGGTCGCGCCCTGCTGCATCACCACTAGCATTCTTCGTCTCCCTGCCGCCGCATGTGTTGCAGGCTGCGCATCTCGTCAATAATACGTTCGAAAATTCGTTGCAGCGCTTCCGGCGTCAGCGGCCCGGTATTGTGCGACGTCACATTCGCGAACACGGCGTTTTCGCGCTTGGGTTCGTACACCGGCAAATGGACGCGTTCCTTCACTTGTCCGATTTTCTCCACCACGCGCGTACGCTCATTCAATAATTCCAACAGGCGCAGATCGAGCGCGTCGATCTGATCGCGGTACTTCGCAAGCTCGGCCAGCGCCTCGTCCCGTGTCATGCTTTATTTCCCGCGGCGTCCATTCCCTGACGCAGGCTTCGGGTGTACGTTTCGAGATCCCCATTCTGTTCGATCAGACGAACGAACGCGCTGCCGACGACGACGCCGTCGGCCATGCGCGCCACATCCCGCGCCTGTTGTGGCGTCGAAATGCCGAATCCGACTGCCAGCGGCAGCTTTGTTACCGCGCGCATGGAGTCTATCAGCGGCTGAACCGAGCCGGATAGCGATGCCTGCTCGCCCGTAACGCCGGTTCTTGAAACCAGATAGATGAACCCGGTGGAGTATTCGGCCACCAGCTTCAAGCGTTCGGGCGTCGAGGTCGGGGCGGCCAGAAATACGGTATCGAGCCCGGAGGCCCGCATCGCGCCCACGTAGGGCGATGCTTCTTCCACGCTCAAATCGGTTAGCAGGCATCCATCGATCCCGGCTTCTTTCGCGTCGCTGGCCAGTTTGGCGAGGCCATAACGCAGTACCGGATTCATATACGTGAACAGCAATAGCGGGATTTTCGAGGTTTTGCGAATCGTTCGGGCGATATCCAGCACCTTGTGGACGTTGGTGCCCGCCTTCAGGGCCCGCTCAGCGCCGCGCTGGATCACGGGACCGTCGGCGATCGGATCGGAGAAGGGAACGCCCAGCTCGATCAGATCCGCGCCGCCGCGTTCCAGGGCAGCGACCAGTTCCGGCGTGCGCTCCGGCGTGGGATCGCCCGCGGTGATGTAGGCGATCAGGGCCTTGCGGTGACCGCCGTTAAACAACGACTGGATTTGCGTCGGGGGCATCGAGCTCCGGAAGATTCTCGCGATAAATGTCGGTGTCTTTGTCGCCGCGGCCGGAAAGATTGACGATGAAGATCTCGTCGCGGGCCGCTGGAGCGCGCTTCAGCGCTTCCGCGACGGCGTGCGCCGATTCGAGCGCGGGGATGATCCCTTCGGTGCGGGCCAGCTTGACCGCGGCAGCCAGAGCTTCGGCGTCATTCGCGGAGGTGTACTCGGCGCGATGGCGATCATGCAGCCACGCGTGCTCAGGGCCGATGAGAGCGTAGTCGAGTCCTGCCGAAACCGAATGCGTCAGCGCGACCTGGCCGTCGGCGTCCTGCAGGAGATAGCTGTGCGCGCCATGAAGCACGCCGGGCGATCCACCCGAAAAGCGCGCCGCATGTTCGCCCAGGCGATCACTATGGCCGCCGGCTTCGATTCCGATTAGCTTTACTTTTTCGTCGCCGATGAAGGCGTGGAACATGCCGATTGCATTGCTCCCTCCGCCCACGCAGGCGAAAATCGAATCCGGCAACTGGCCTTCCCGCTGCTGGATCTCGGCGCGCGTCTCGTCGCCAATCACGCGGTGAAAATCGCGCACCATCAGAGGATAAGGGTGCGCGCCCAGGGCCGAACCGAGCAAATAATGCGTGGAATGGACGTTGGTCACCCAGTCGCGCATTGCCTCGCTGATTGCGTCCTTGAGCGTGCGGCTCCCGTTGGTGACGCCGACCACTTTCGCGCCCAGTAGCCGCATGCGGAAGACATTCAGCTTCTGGCGCCGCATGTCCTCTTCGCCCATGTAGACGGTGCAATCGAGGCCGAACAGAGCGCACACGGTCGCCGACGCGACGCCGTGCTGGCCCGCCCCGGTTTCCGCGATGACGCGCTTCTTCCCCATTCGCCGCGCGAGCAACGCCTGTCCCAGGCAATTGTTAATCTTGTGGGCGCCGGTGTGCAGCAGATCTTCGCGCTTTAGATAAATCTTCGCCCCGCCCAGCTCTTCGCTGAGCCGCCGCGCATAATAGAGCGGAGTCGGACGTCCGGCGTAATTCTTCAGCAGGTCCGCTAGCTCGCTCTGAAACGCGGGGTCGGCCGAAGCTTTGCGGTAGGCATGCTCCAGCTCTTCGAGCGGAGCCATCAAGATTTCCGGAACAAACCGCCCACCGTAAGGACCAAAGTGTCCGGTTGCGTCCGGCTGTGAAGTAATCATGATGCGTCCCGCGCCGCCTGAATGAATCGCCGGACTTTTTCGTGATCCTTAATCCCGGGCGCCAATTCTAGTTTCGAGCTCGCATCCACGCCCCAGGGACGCGCTACACGAATTGCCTCGGCCACATTGGACGCATCCAACCCGCCCGCGATAATCACTTTCTCCGCGGCATCCCGCGCGATGTTCCAGTCGAACGAAATCCCATTTGCAGCCCCATCCAAGAACAGCGCCTCGCCGGCGCCGCGGGGAAGGCCCCCGGCGTGCCAATCCCGATCGATCCGAAACGCCCGCCAAATCCGAGCTCCCTCCGGTGCATCGCCGCCGTAAACCTGCGCGACATCCAACCGGGCAGCTCTGATCACCGCCTCGATCGCCGCCGGCGACTCATCCACGAATACGCCGACCTTCCAGGCGTCGAAACCATCACCCAACTCCGCCGCCCGTTCCGGCCTCACGTAGCGCGGACTCTTTTCATAAAAGATAAATCCCAGCGCGCTCGCCCCAGCCTCAACGGCCGCGACAGCATCTTCACGGCGAGTAATCCCGCACACTTTGACGATCATGACCGTAACTCGCCGATCGCCGCCGCTGCATCGGCCGACTTCATCAGATGCTCGCCTACCAGGAACGCGTTGTATCCGGCCGCGGCCAGTTTTCGGACGTCCCGGCCGGAATGAATCCCGCTTTCGCTCACCTTGACAACGGAAGCAGGAATCCGTTCCGCCAGCCGAAGCGACGTTTCGAGCCTTACTTCGAACGTATGCAGATTGCGATTGTTGACGCCGACTATTTCCGCGCCCGATCCCAAGGCCGCGGCCAGTTCGTTTTGATCGTGCACTTCGACGAGCGCGGCCATCCCGAGCCCCGCCGCCATCTCCCGAAACCGGCGCATCTGCGATTCGTCGAGCAGCGCGGCGATCAGCAGGATCGCATCGGCGCCGTGAGCCGCGGCTTCCATCACGTGAATTTCATCGATAGTGAAGTCTTTGCGCAGAATGGGGACGGGAACGGCCGCGCGCGCGGCTTCGAGATCGGACAGGCCTCCCTGAAAAAATTCACGATCTGTCAGGACGCTAAGGGCCGCCGCGCCTCCGGAAGCATAAGCTCGCGCGATGGATGCGGGATCAAAGGCATCGGTAAATACGCCTTTGCTCGGCGACGCTCTCTTGATCTCTGCCAGCACGGCCGGCGGGCGTGCCGTCAACGCACTCTTGAAGTCGCGATGATCGCGGCGGTCCGCTGCCTTTCGCTCGAATTCCGCGCGTTGGACAAGAGCTGCCCCGAGCATCTCGCGCTTCTGGGCGACAATTCGAGCCAGGATGTCGGGAACCACGTGGACCATGGCAGGGGAATCTTCATCCTATCACGCGTAAAAGCAGGCGTTTATCACAGGAGCCCGACGCGCATCCAGATTCCGCTCACCGGATTTACTTCGAATTGCAGCGATCCGCCGTGCGCCGCGACGATTCTACGCGCGCTCTCCAGCGCGAGCGCCGCGCCAGGTCCCAGGGCCGCCTCCGACAGGATGTCCGGCGTGGTCGTGCTCATTTCCAGGAGCACGCCGCCGCCATGCGCGCGCATTCGCCAAGAAACAGGATGCGCCGCCGAGGAATGTTGCCGGAACAACGTGAACACGTTCTCCACCAGCGCCCGCGCCAGAGCCGGATCGGCGTGAATAAACGGAAGACCGTCGTCGAAATTCACCCCCAGGGGGGGATTTATCGAAAACGGCCGGGCAATCAGAGTTTGCGTGATCAGTTCGCTCAAGTCGACCGGCTCCGGCGAGCAGGCCATCGGTTCGGTCAGCAGCAGGCTGTTGGACAGAATCCAGTTGGACTGTTCCACCAGTTGTTGCAGACGGTCCAATTGCTCATGGATCTTGCCGTCTTCCTCGCGTGGCAGCACCAGGCTCAGATAATAGGCGATCGCCTCGATCGTGCTTAGCGGCTGCCGAAGCTCGTGTGCGATGACGCGCAGCACGGGGACGGACCCGACAGCCGGTTGCAGTCCAGTAGCGGAACTCATCGGGTAAGCGTTAGCAATTTATAGCGCGACTGGAAGCGCGAGTCAACTGAGTTTGGAACGCACGCGATCGCTCAGCGCTTTTCCATCCACCCGCTTGCCGGCGAGCTTCGCCTGCGCCGCTTTCATAACCACGCCCATTTGTTTTAAAGAAGTGACGCCGGTCTCCGTCATCGCTCCCGCGATCGCATCGTCCACCTCGGCTTCCGTCGGCGCGGAAGGCATGTAGGACTCGATCAACTTCAGCTCGGTTTCCTCTTTGTCGGCGAGTTCCGGCCGGTTCCCCTTGCGAAACATATCCGCCGCCTCGCGCCGCTGCTTGATCAGCGTGTTCAGGATTTGCAGCTCAGCCGGCTCGTCGAGCGGCTTCATTGAATCGACCTTGTACTTCATGAGCGCGGCTTTGATCATGCGCAGTGCATCCAGCCGAGCCTGCTCGCTCGCCTTCATCGCGGCGGTCATATCCTTCTGGATCAGATCGAGGAGGGGCATCCTTCGATTGTAAATGTTGCCGCGCGTACGCGGCTTCAGGCGATAGATTGGTCCAGGTCCTGCCCGACCATCGGGTGATAAGCGCTCGAACGAAGCGTCGAGAGCGGCGAAAAAATCCCGGCGCGCAGGCGTCGGAGGCTGGACACTGGCAAAATACGCGGCGCCGAGTTTCACCCGGAACTGAACAAAGTCCGCCGGATACGAGCTATCGATCATCCATCCGCGCCGGTCCGCGAAGTAAAGAACGTTCGGACTTCCGCCGCTGTCGACGATCAATAAATCCTCCGGCCTGGTGATTCGATTCAACTCTACTCCGAGTTCCACCGGCCATCGATCCGGCCGATAGAACGGAACGGCAGTATACATGGCATCGCAGACAAATACCGCGACCATCACCCAGACCAACGTCCTGCTCCGGTCGGCAAGCCTCGCCAGACTCGCACCCGCCAAACCCGCCGCGGCCGGCAACAGGAGGGACAAGTAGTAATGGTTATCGGGAAGCAGTTCCGGGATTAGAAATAACAAAACCAACGCGCCGAGCAGCCACAGCCGGAGCATGGAAAAGATGGGACCGCGCGCCGGCCAAAACAGCCCCAGCGCCGCGATCGCGATTCCGGCCGGCGAGAAGGCCTCGAAAACAAGAGCGGACAAAATGTCGCCGGCCATGGAGGGTTTCAGCCAAAGTTCCAGGCGCCGTCCAAACGTGAACGGCTGCATGATCCACGTCCCGCATTGCACGCCGAGCTGAAACGAATGAGAGGACCATAGCATCGCCGGAACCAGCGCGATCGCCGCGAAAACATACGGCTCCGGCTGCCTGAGTAATTTCTCCCGGTAGGCCACCCAAAACAAATATGCGATCGCCAGGCAGACGCCGGCGACGGTCACTTTTTGCAGCAGAGCGAGCGAAGTGAGCGCGGAGGCTGCCAGCAGCGTTCGCCATCGTCGATCGAACGTCCATCGATCAACCCACGCCAGGCCACCGAGAGCCAGCGACAACGCCGGCACGTCGGGCATGAACACGCGGCCGAAAAATATCTGATAAGGCAGGACAGCATAGACCAGCGCTCCCAACCGCGCGGCTCTGGGGCCGGCGCGCCGGTCGAGCAAGTCATACAGAAAATAGATTCCGAGCAGCGAGAAGACGATCACTACAAGCCGTGCGATCGTGTCGCTCTCACCGAAAATCCGGTACAACGCGGCCGCGAGGATGCCCTGAAGTGGAAATTCGCCGCTGAAATACGTCGGTTGTGATGGCCGATCCTGACTCACCCACGCAACTTGCGGATGGAGCACGTCGAATCCGTGCCGCGCCAGATCGCGCGGGACCATGAGCGTAATGGTCTGACGCCAGTTGTGATAATCCCAGGCGGGCAACGTCAGGTGATAGGTGCGCAGCGCCAGTGCAAACGCCAGAACAGCCCACAGCGCAGCGCGCGTTGAAGCTCGGGATGCCACGTCATTGAACTTAGCCGATCAGGCGTGCTCTTGCTATGCTGAAATTTACTCCCATGCACATTAAGAAGCAGCGTCTTCTCACTCCGGGGCCGACGCCCCTGTATCCCAAGGCTCTGTACGCGATGCTGGGTTCGGATCTGCACCACCGCACCGAAGATTTTCGCAATGTGTATAAGAGCGTCCTCGCGGATCTGAAGGAACTGATGGGTACCGCGAACGACGTGCTGGTGCTGGTTTCCTCGGGCACGGGAGCACTGGAAGCGTCGGTTACCAATTGCTTCTCGCCCGGCGATCGCGTCATTGTCTGTTCCGCGGGAAAGTTCGGAGAACGCTGGGGGGAAATCACCAAAGCTTACGGTCTTAACACGATTCTCATAGAAGAGCCGTATGGAAAAGTCGTGAAGCCGGAGGCCCTGGAGAAAGCGCTGGCGGCAAATCCCGATGTGAAGGGCGTGTTCGTGCAGGCTTCGGAAACCTCCACCGGAGCTGCTCATGACGTGCGAGCGATGGGCGAAGCCGTCAAAAAGACGGGAGCGATTTTCGTCGTCGACGCGATCACCGGCCTGGGCACGATGCCGCTGGACATCGACGGTTGGGGCCTCGATATCGTCATCGGCGGATCGCAGAAAGCGTTTATGGTGCCGCCCGGTATCGCATTTCTGTCCGTCAGCCCTAAAGCCTGGGCTCTGATGGATACCGCAAAACT
>DATGGL010000324.1:0-19427 GCA_035308605.1 Bryobacteraceae bacterium | reverse complement strand
AATCGCCAGAACCGAGCAGGAATACAGATTGTCGCCCGCCCGGCCGTCGCGATTGTAGTCCGGCCAGGGATTGCTGGTACCCCAGAAAACCGTATTGGTCTGCGGATCGTAGGAACCGTTGTTCCAGGTGGAGACGCCGCCGTATTTCCAGGAATCGCCAGCCCAAGATCCGAAGTTCGCTTCACCCGGCTGAGGAATCGTATGGAACCGCCACATGTGCTTTCCGGTTGCCACATCATACGCATCCAGGAATCCCGAAATGGGGTGTTCCCCGCCGGCCATTCCAACGATAACCTTATCCTTCACGATCAACGGAGCGCCGGTGGCGGCATAGCCGCCGGCCTCGGTGTAGTCGTACATCTTGGTTTTCCAGATTTCGCGGCCGGACTTGGCGTCGATGGCGATGATGTGCATGTCCAGCGTGTTCATGAACAAGGTGTTGCCCAGGACCGCCAATCCGCGATTGACTTTACCGCAGCAGTTATACGTTCGCTCGGGATTCTTGTGGCTATAAACCCACAGGACACGTCCCGTCTCGGCGTCGACAGCGTAAATGTCGTTTTCCGGCCGGGTCAGATACATGATCCCGTCGACCACCAGCGGGGTGGTCTCAAACTTCTGTTCATGACGCCCCTGAAACAGCCATTTCACCTGAAGGTTCTTCACGGTTTGCGTGTTGATCTGATTCAGATTGCTGAATCGCCAACCGTTATACGTGTGGGAGTACATCATCCAGTTGCCCGGTTCCTGATCGGCTTTGACCAACCGGTCGACCGTGATCGGCAGTCCCTGCGCACGGAGCGCAACTGCCGCGGCCGCAAGCCCCACGCCGGCCGCCGCCATCAGAATCCAGCTTTTACGAACCCTCATTGCTCACCTCGCAGAGAACTCAAGTACGCCACTACGTCTTCAATTTCTTTTTTGCTCAAGATCGAGCCGTACGCCGGCATCAGCGACGGTTTGTCAAAGCGGATTTCTTTGACGTCGGTTTTCATAAATGATCTGATATTGTCTCTGGTATCCCGGAACTGAATGGATAGATCATCCTCGTTGATCCGAACGCCCTGGATGTTATCTCCCGATTTCGTGACCACGAGAATCCCGCGGTACCGGACAGGCACGTCCGCCTCGGGCTTCACGAGCGACTCTTCCAAGTATTTGAGATTGCGGCGTCTACCGACAGTCGCCAGATCCGGCCCGACGCTTCCGCCGGAATGCCCTACCGAGTGACAGCTCAGACATCGCCCTTTCCCTTCGAAAATCGCCTGCCCGGCAGCCGCATCTCCGGGAGCCTTCTCCATCGGTCCAGACGAGGCGAGTTTCCGCAAGAAAGCGACAACCTTCCAGGATTCCTCGTCGCTGAATCCGACAGCCGGCATTTCTGTTCCGGAAATTCCGTTCCGGACGGCGGCAAAAAGCTCTGCGTTGGACCCCCCGTGACGATACGAGCCGGCAGTCAGGTCAGGTCCGCGGCCCCCTTCGCCATGGGCGCCGTGGCAATAAGTGCAGCGGCCCTGAAACAGCGAGCTGCCCTGCGCTATGCCTTCCGGCGTATCGAACGCATTGCTCTGTGCCCATGCCCACGGTGCTGCGATCAGCACACCAAGGCAAAAAACTATTCTCACAACGGCACGCATACGAGGCTATACCCTCCACATAAGAGAATTGGACGAAGTATACAACGATCCCGACCCGAAGTACACAAAGAATCGCTACTTGGGCAGAATGTCCTTGTATCGAGGAACGATCACGCCATTGACGTACTTGTCTTGGTCGCGCAGCGCTTGAATCACTCCCTTGACATCCATGAACCTTACCGCGGCTTCGATCAGCGCCGCGCCCTCCTTACCCATCTGCTCGCGCTGTTCGGCGGTCATTTTGGTATTCAGCGGACGAACGCCCTGATGCTCGGCATCCGGCTCATAGGATCCCACCGCGCCGCTCTCTGGTCCCAGCCCCGATAGTTTGCGGGCGCTTTCGGGCGGCCGCGGAAGCGCGGGCTCGGAAGGCGGGGGCACGTCGAGGCTCAGCGGCACCTCGTTCATTCGCCCCAGGATGTGATAGGCCCCGTAACCGACGCTGCGGAAATTGTTCGTCTCGCCACCAGCCTTGGGAGCCTTGCCCGCGGCTTGCGCATTACGCAATAAGCGGCTGGTTTCGACGTAAAGAATCGGGTCCTTGGTCTCCTCAAAGAAATCGCGGACCATCATGCTGACGTATTGATTCGACGGCCCGTGCGAAGAGGTGTAGATCTGCCTGCGGAAACCTTGCCGCAATAACGATTGCGCGATTGCCTTGAGATACGCAAGCCCGGTCTCCTGGGGGATGTAGACGCTTCCCTTCCCGGTGACGGTGACGCCCGGATAGAAATAGATGACGTGCGGAAGAATCAGCGCATCGCACTCCTCGGCCATCTTCAACGCAAAAGCCTCGGCCATCGCATATTCGAGATCGGTGGGAAACGCGCCCATCGACTCCACGGTTCCCACGGGAACAATGATGATGTCGTTGCGCTTCAGATACTGCTCGATTTCGGGATTGGTCAGGCTGGTCAGGTACCGCGTCCGCATCTGAGGCGTCTGCGCTTGTACGGCTGCTGCAATCACCGCGCACACTGCGGCGACTCGGATCGATCTAAACATTGAATGCTCTCCCTGATTTAATAACTTCGGCGGTTCTAAGTACTTTGAATCACTCCGGCAGCGAATCCTACCAGATCTCCCTGCTCCTTCGCCAGTGCCCGCATCTTTGCATGATCTCCGGCCATCTGGCACAACTGGAGAAGCGACGGACAATTCGCTGACGGACGGCTCGGATCCGGAAAGAATTCCCGCGATGCCTGAATCGCTTCTTCGTAGCGATTGAGCCGGACCAGCAGTTCGATCAAAACTTCCGCGCCCGTGGTCGGGTCGAGCGACCCTTCAATCTTGGCGCGAAAATGCGCAATAGCGCGATCAACGTCTTCGCCGAGCAACGCCCGCAGATACACTGCGTGATCCAGATAGGTGTCTTCAAACGGCGGATCGCCGCGGAAATGATACATCTCGTTCAGCTTGTCTCCGTAATCGCAGAGTTCCACGGCCATGCGAATGGTCGCGTCATCCTCAAGTTCCGGCGCGAACCGCAGAATGGATGTGAGGTGCGTGCTATCAACGTAGCTGCTCGGACCCTCGAAAAGCCACGGGCGCCCTGCGATTAATTCGCCGACATTGGCGGTGGCGGGAACGGAGCCTTCGGCCGCCGCGATACTCTCTTTGAGAGCCTCGGCTACCTGCTGGTAAATTGAGCGAACCAGCAGCTTCAGACACTCCAGACGGCTGTCGTAATCGCGGTTGTATCCAAACCAGGTGATCGCGCTGCAGATTCCGCGATGCTCGATAATCAGCTCGAATCCCTTGCGGGGACTCACACCGTCTTTGAACGCGATCTCGATCACGGATTCGACGCGCTCATCGCTCGCGGTGATTCCCTCGATCGCGGCCGCCACCGGCGCGCGCTCCCCCACCGCACGAAAATAGGGCCATGCGGCCGCGATATCGCCGGAATCCAGAAATAGCTGGCCCGTTTCAAGCGCCGCTTCCCGGCACGCCTGATCGTAGACGGGACGCTGTTCTTCGGTCAGTTTGGGAACCGGATCGGGATCGACAAGAGGCAGGCCGAGACGATGCCGAACCTGCATCAACCGGACGCTGAACACCATCCGGTAGTTGCTGTCTTCGCGCGCTTTCCGAATCAGGGCGTCGAAGACGGCTTCTGCGCCTTTTGTCCGGAAAGTTTCTTCGACCATTCCGAAGCCGGCGTCGACCCCGGCGGTTTCCGTCAGAAGCTGTGTCGTGTCGCTGTCCATTTTGCGCCGAGGTATTCGCCCATATCGAGCGTACCCGACATTTTATCGCCGTCCAACTTTCCCGCGAAGCGGAACGACATCGCCGCGCCGTGATTTTCGCCCACGGCGCTCGCGATCAGAACCTGATCTCCTGAAATCGTGCCGCGGAAATCGCGCGCGACGAAATCGCCCTGATGGGTTCCCACAAGCTTGTTTTCCTGCTGCTTCACATAAAAGTGGTGCGTTGTGCTGCCGGCCACGAAATCGATCTTTACATCCCATCGGCCCGTGAGATCGCCGGCCGGAGTTTTCGGTGCACCCATCTTCGGGCGCGGTCTTGAAAGAATCTGAGAGATACGATCGGCCACGATCTTTTCCTCGCCGGCCGACATCATATATGCGGTAATCGAAAGACCGTGTTCGTTCGAACCGATCGCGATTCGCGGCTCGGTGGTAAACAGTTCCTTCCCAACTTCATCTCCGGTGACTCCGAGCTGGGCCGGATCCCAGGAGATGTTCAGACTGGGCGTGTGATTGGAAAGTCCTTCGGGCTCGCGGACCGTCGCCTTGACGCCATCGGTCTTCGAAACGACGCCGGCAATGTGGTTCATCCAGTTTTCCCAGGACTGATATTCGGCTTTGTGATCCCGCCCCACCCACATCTCGACCGCGGCGAGCATTGCCATAGCCTCTTCCTTGCCGACCTTCATGGTCCGGCCGTGCCCGTGATGCGGCGCGCTGGCGACCCATGCCGCCTGCACCAGATCCTTTCGACCCAGCAAAAGTCCGGCGGATTGCGGACCTCGAATGCATTTGCCGCCGCTATAGCCGACCAGCGTCGCACCGCGCTGCAAGTGTACGTTCGGGATCGTCAACATTTCGGCGGCAGCGTCCACCAGCACCGGAACATTCCGCTTCTTCGCGATTCCGTAAATAGCATCGTAGGGGAGTGGTCCGCGCTCCGCGTTGGGACCAGCGAACACGTACACCATCGCGACCTTCGGCCCCAGCGCGGCTTCGTACTCGGCTGCGTCCGCGGCCTCAATAATTCGCACGCCGACCGATCGCACCGCCTGATCATATTGATTGCGCGAGTGCCTCGGAATGACGACTTCGTCTTTGGGAAAACCAGTGAGATCCGGAACGCGAGTGTGCAGATCCGGATTGCCTCCCGTCACGCACGCGGTAGTCGCATGCGCGAGACCCGCGGCGCATCCCGAAGAAACCAGCCCCCACTCCGCGCCGGTCAACTCCGCAAGCCTGCGCCCGATTCCTTCGGCCAACTCGTCGAGCTGGACGAAGTGCATGGCCGCGGCGTCTTTCGCCGCCCGTACTTCCGGCAACTCGAGGGATCCGCCGAAGACGGTCAGTGTTCCGCGGCAATTAATGATGGGCCGAACCCCGATGGACTTATAAATGTCCGGGCCAATCTGGAGCTTTCCGGCTGTCACAGGCGGAGCGGCGGAGATCTTCCCGGGTCGACCGGCTAGCGCGGCAACGGCTGCCGCCAATCCCCCGCGCCGGACCAGGTCGCGGCGGCTGAACGATCCCAGACGCTTCATCATCGAATCCAGCATGGAGCACCTCCTGGCGGCTGCTGGCGACAATTGTATCCCAATGCGTACCCGCTTACTGGCGTGCGCGGTTCTGTACCGCGCCACGGAACCGCGCGCGGCAGCAAGCGGGTCTTGAAGTGCTCGAAAAAATCCGCTAGAAGATCAACTTCAGCGCAAGCTGGAACTGCCTCGGATTCAAGGCTGCGTTCGATGCCGTGATCTGCCCGAACTGGCCGGCGTTGAGCGGGACGCCTCCGGGAGTGTTCGCGCTCCACTTCGTGATCGTGACATTCGGCTGTCCAAAGTTCTCGGTATTGCTGAGATTGTAGACTTCCGCGCGGAACTGGAGCTTCATGCGCTCCTTCAGCGGGAAATCCTTGAACACGGAGAAATCCACGCTCCGCTGGTGCGGGCCATAAAGCTGGTCGCGCGCCTCGTTTCCAACCGTACCCTTTACTTGCGGTGTGAACGCGTTCAGATTGATCCAGTTGCTGTATGTTTGGTTTGTCGCCGCGTAGGATGCGCCGGAGATGACGTTGGGCCGATCGGTCGTCACAAGGGTGGAGACATTCGATAATGCCGGGCTGAAAGCCGCATCGAGAACCGTGAACGGAATACCGGACTGCCAGAACGCGAGCGTATTGAGCTGCCAGCCTGCCGTTGCGTATTTCATGAGCCCAGTGGCGGACTTTCCGAACGGAAGCTCATAATTGGCGCGGAACGAAAAACGATTCTTGATGCCGATATCCGAGTTGCCCCAATCGTAAGCTCGGTTGCTTGGCAGAATCGCGCCAACAGTCGCCGCGCCGGTGGTGCCGCCGTCAGAAATGTTGGTCAGGTTGCGGGCGAAGGTATAGTTCGCGTTGACGGTGAGTCCCTTCGAGTAGCGGCGTTCGAAAGTAAACTGCGCCGAGTTAAATTCCGATGCGCCGGTGGCCGTGTAGAAGTTGATGCTGCTGACGTTCGGCAGCACGCCCGAGTAAACCAGCGGATTCAGCGCTCCCGTGCTCGGTAACGGGATGTTCTGGTTCGGAGCGTATTGCAAATGCCGCGCGACCTCGCCCACGTATCCGACGCTGACTACGTTCTGGCCGAATTGCTTCTGAACGGTCAGGTTGTACTGAATAATATATGCCTGCGGATAGTTCAAGGCGTGCGCCGCGAGGACGCCGGGAACCAGATTGTTCAACGCCGGAATCGCCGCCGAGGGAGCGCCCTGAGACAACGTCCCGCTGCCCGCCGGGCACGCCGTCGACCCGCTGGTTACCGCCGGGAAACAGTTAATCGTCTGCGAAACGAACGGCGCGTTCAACAGATTGAGCGATCCGGATGCGTAGTCCTGCGCGAACCGGCTCATACCGAATCCGCCGCGAACCACCAGGCTCTTGCGAGGAGTCGCGGCGAAACCAAATCGAGGCTCAAAGTTGGTCCAATACGGTTTAACACCAGCCGTCGCTCCCACCAGGAAAGTGTCCGTCGCCAGATCGAAGTTAGAGCGCTGATTTGTTGCGCTGGTGATGGGGCTGAAATGATCCCAGCGCAAGCCGAGGTTCAGGGTAAGCCACGGCCTCGCATGCCAGTCGTCCTGGATGTAAATGCTCGGCTCCCAGAAGCGGAAATACTGCTTGTAGAAATTGACCTGCCGCTGAATCTCCGTCGGTGTGCCCATCAGGAGATTTTCCAGATTCGCGAGAGGCGTCGAGAGGAACTCGAAGTACCCCAAGCCGTACGTATTCTGGAAATAATTGAGCTGCCGCCGGATTACGCCGGCGCCCATCTTGATGTTGTGGCCGCCCTTGGTCCAGGTCAGGGCGCCGTTGTACTGAAAAACGTTGTTGATGTCGTAGATCGGCACATAGCGGTCGTCACCGAGCGTGAAGTCGCTGCCGGTGCCGACGAATCCGGTCAGATACATCGTCGCCAAACCAGAGATCTGGGCGTTCACGTCAGTGTTCGGCATCCCAAATTTCTGGCTCTGATTGGTGCCCTGGCTGGGAGACGTAGTCGCCAGATTCAGCCGCGTGTAACCAGCCTTCAACTCCATCACCAAAGTCGGGCTGATGATGTGAACGTAATCGGCCATGTAGCCTTGCGAATCGGCATTCGAGGGACCCGGATAGATTCCGCCGCCGGCAGTCACGCCATTCACGGGCGGGAACAGCGACGGCTGCGAATTGTAGGTGGGGTTGTAAGAGAAGCGCGCGAAGAAGCTGTCCGAATCGGAGAAGCGATGATCGACGCGTGCGTCGTAGGTGGTGCTGTTATAGGTCTTGTCGACGTTGTTGTTGTAGTTCGACGCGATCGCGGTCGCGCTTCCCACGTTCGGAGCCGGCCACAACGCCCAATACTTCAGGCCAACCGGATCGATCTGAGTCGGCGGAATGATAATTCCGCCAGGCTGGTCGGTGAAGTTTCCAGGATTCTTTT
Source organism: Bryobacteraceae bacterium (assembly GCA_035308605.1). GTDB lineage: Bacteria > Acidobacteriota > Terriglobia > Bryobacterales > Bryobacteraceae > Palsa-187. The sequence goes on along the minus strand of DATGGL010000324.1, from coordinate 11,618 downwards.
CTTCAAACAGCGTTGGCGTCGACAAAAGGCCCGTAGGGACGCCTTGAATAATTCTCAGGGCTTCGGTGTCGACAAAGAAAAACGTCTTGTTCTTTTTGATCGCGCCTCCGAAGGACCCGCCGAACTGGTTCTGGCGATACTCCGGGCGCGGCGTGCCGGCTAAATTCGAAAAGAAATCGTTGGCGTTGAGCACATCGTTGCGAAAATATTCGTACGCGCCGCCGTGCCACTCGTTGGTTCCAGACTTAGTCAACAGGTTGACCACGGCGCCGCCTGCCCGGCCGATTTCCGCGCTGTAGGCGTTGGTTTCGACTTTCACTTCCGAGATCATGTCGATCGACGGCCGCATCAAAATGGTGAACTGCTCGCGTTCATTGTTGTCCATCCCATCGATCATTTGATTGTTGAAGACTTCGTTCTGACCATTGGCCGAGATGTTGGAGGTCTGGCGGCGCTCATCCGGGCGCGTGCCGCTCAAAATGGAATTCGACGGCCCGATCGCCACACCCACTGTGCTCTGCACCAGCGTGACGAAGTTTCGGCCGTTCAAGGGCAGATCCTGCACCGCTTGCTCGCCGACAACCGTCGAAAGCGCGGCGCTATCGGTCTGCAAGGACGGACTCTGCGCGGCGACCTCGACGGTCTGAGTGACGTCGCCCACTTGCAATTGCACATTGGCGCGCGCCCGATCACCCGCCTGGAGCGCAAGGCTGATGGTGGATTTCTTGAAGCTCGGCGCTTCCACCGTCAAGGTGTATTGGCCGGGCGGCATCAGGTTGAAAATATAGTCGCCGGCGGCGTTCGAAGTCGCGGCTTTCGTTTCATTGGTGGCCAGGTTCTGGGCCGTCACCCGGACGCCCGGCATGACAGCGCCGCCGGCGTCGGTAATCGTCCCCAGAATGTCGGCGGTGTTTACTTGCGCGAAAGCGCTGTTAATTAAGGAGAATAGGATGGCGAAGGCAATCCAGACCATCAGGCCAAGATGTATTCGCGAAGCTTTTCTTTGAAATATCCCATTCAATGTGGAAGTGGGTAGCGAAATAGGCAACATATTCCCTCTGACGGTGAGTTTGAGATCTGACGTGAGAATGAACGATGCGAGTTGGAACGTGAGTATGTGCGTGTGTAGATGTCACCATTTTCGAGGTGGTGACCAGCGTGTGAGGATGACGATTGGCCCTAATTCTCGAGCAGCGTTGGGAAGCGGGAAGAGCTGCGGACGGGAGCGCGGCGAAACCGGGTTTCGTCAGCGAACGACGCGTGGCCGGAGACCACAAGGTCTGCGCGAAAGCACACCCTGTCTTCACAACCCTCCCGAACACCCGAAGTCGAGAGACTTCAGGAGCGAAACTCTCAGCCTCGCCGCAGGCAACGTTGGCGGCGATTTTGAGAAATCGTACCCTAGGTTTACAAATCTGTCAATGGGGTGTGACGGAAGTGGAAAATATTTACGCGGGCTTTGTCCAATCGGTCAAGAAAAGCCGCGGGAAACGACCGCCTTCACCAACTGGCGATCATTTCCCGCAGCGTGATTCCTAGAAAATAAGCTTCATCGCGAATTGATACTGCCGCGGATTCAATGCCAGGTTCGACCCGGTGATCTGTCCGAATCCGCCTGCGCCCAGAACCGGGATCGCACCCGGCGCACCGGTATTAAAGCCCGGAAGGGTCGCACTCCACTTGGTGATAGTGATGTTGGGCTGGCCGAAGTTTTCCGAGTTGGTAATGTTGTAAACTTCCGCCCGGAATTGCAGCTTCATCCTTTCGCGGATCTCGAAATCCTTGAAGAGTGAGAAGTCCGCTGCCCTTTGGTGAGGCCCGTACAACTGGGTACGCGATTCGTTTCCAACCGTTCCCACTGCCTGCGGAGTGAATGCGTTCACATTGATCCAGTTGTTAAAGTTCTGGCCCGGCGGGGCATACGGTTGGCCCGCAATCACATTAGGACGATCCGCGGTTACGAGGTTGCTCACGTTTGAGGGAACGGGAGCCACGCCATCCAGAACGGTGAACGGCACACCGGATTGCCAGAATGCCAGCAGGTTGGCCTGCCAACCAGCGATGGCAAGTTTCTTCAAGCGGCTAGCCGATCGTCCGAACGGAAGTTCGTAATTCACGCGGTAAGACAAGCGGTTCTTGATGCCGATGTCCGAATTGCCCCAATCGTAGCTGCGGTTAAACGGCAGAATCGCGCCCACGGTTGCGGCTCCGGTAGCCCCGCCATCGGAAATGTTGGTTAAATTTCGCGCGAAAGTGTAATTCACATTGGCCGTGAGGCCCTTTGCGTAGCGGCGCTCGAAGCTGAACTGGGCCGCGTTGTATTCCGCGGCGCCGGTCGCCGTGTAGTAGTTGATCGAAGCCAGTTGCGGCATGACGCCCTGGTAAACGCGCGGGAGGTAATTTCCCAGACCCAATTGACTCGGCGGCGGAATGTTGATGTTCGGAGCGTACTGCAGGTGACGCGCCACCTGACCTACGTATCCGACGCTGACAACGTTCGCGCCGAACTGCTTCTGGAAAGTCAGGTTCCACTGCATGATGTAGGCTTGCGGGTAATCAACCGCGTGAGCGCCGACGGTGCCGGGGAGCTGGTTATTGAGCGGAGGGATCGTAACCGGCGGAGCTCCTTGCGAGAGTCTTCCCGTGCCGGCCGGGCAAGCCGACGCGCCGGTCCCGGTCTGCGGGAAGCAGTCGAGATTCAAAGGAATGAACGGCGGATTGTACAGATTCATCGACCCGGAGGCGTAGTCCTGCGCGTAACGGCTCATGCCGAATCCGCCGCGAACCACAAACCCTTTGCGCGGCGTCACGGCAAAGCCCAGGCGGGGTTCGAAGTTTGTATGGTAGGACTTCACTCCGGCTTGCGCGCCTACGATAAACGGATTGCAGGTGGTGGCAGTACAGGCAGCGGCGGCGACCGGATCGAAGTTAGAGCGCTCGCCCTGGGCCGCCGTGATGGGGCTGAAATAATCCCAGCGCAGGCCTAAATTAAGAGTGAGCCACGGCAGTGCATGCCAGTCGTCCTGCACATAGACGGCGGGCTCCCAGAAGCGGAAGTACTGACGCTTGGGATTTACCTGCCTTTGAATCTCGTCCGGCTTGCCCTGAATGAAGTTCTCCAGATCGAGAAGCTCGGTCTGGGTGAATCGGAAGTAGGCCAACCCGAACGTATTCTGGTAATAATTGACCTGGCGCCGAATCACGCTGGCCCCGAACTTGATGTTGTGAGTTCCTCTGGTCCAGGCGAGCGAACCCTGTTCCTGGAACACGTTGTTGACGTCGAAGATGGGAACGTACCGGTCGTCGCCGAGCGTGAAGCTGCTGCCGACGGCGCGCATTGGCACGATGTCGATGGTCGCCAGGCCGGAAATCTGGTCGCTGACATCCGTGTTCGGCATCCCGAATTTCTGGCTGGCGTTAGTGCCCTGATTCGTCCCGGATGTGTACAGCCACAGTCTGGTGTAGGCGGCTTTCAACTCCATCACCAGAGTCGGGCTGAAGATGTGAACATAGTCGACCATGTAGCCCTGCGAGTCGGCTTCTGAAGGGCCTGGGTAGATTCCACCGCCCGCGCTGATATTTTGCCCGTCGACATTCACGGTCGGGAACAGGGCTGGTTGCGAGTTGTACGTGGGATTGTAAGAGAATCGCCCGAACAGGCTGTCCCGATCGCTTATGCGGTGATCCAGGCGAAAATCGTAGGTCGTGCTGTTGTAGGCTTTGTTGACGTTGTTGTTGTAGTTAGCGCCCAGGAACCCGGGAGGTCCGGCATTCGGCTGCGGCCACAGCTTCCAGTATTTCAGGGCAACCGGATCGAGCTGCGTCGGCGGAATGACGATGCCGCCCGGCTGGTCGCTGAAGTTTCCAGGATTCGCCAATTCAAAAGCGGTCGGCGTAAAGATCAGGCCGGTGGGCACGCCCTGGCGGATTCTCAAAGCCTCCACGTCGCCGAAGAAAAACGTTTTGTCTTTCTTGATCCGGCCGCCGAGAGAGCCGCCAAACTGGTTCTGCCGGTACGCGGGGCGAGGAACGCCGCTGAGATTGGAAAAGAAATCGTTCGCATTCAGCTTGTCGTTGCGCAAGTACTCGTAGACACCGCCGTGGAATTCGTTGCTTCCCGATTTCGTCAGCAAATTGACCACGGCGCCGCCGGCCCGTCCTACTTCGGCCGGATAGCTGTTGGTGTCGACCTTCACTTCCTGGATCATGTCGATCGACGGGCGCATGAGAATGGTGAATTGCTCGCGTTCGTTGTTGTCCATCCCATCGATCAGATTGTTGTTGAACACTTCATTCTGCCCGTTGGCAATCACGTTGGCCGTTTGCCGGCGTTCGTCAGGCCGAGTGCCGCTCAGAATGGAATTCGACGGTCCCGCAGCCACGCCCACCGTGCTCTGGACCAAGGTGACGAAATTGCGGCCGTTCAGCGGCAGGTCCTGCACGGACTGCGCGCTCACGACGGTCGACAACGTGGCCGAGTCGGTTTGCAAAGCCGGACTTTGGGCGGCGACTTCCACCACCTGCGTCACGTCGCCGACCTGCAATTGCACATTGGCGCGTGCGCGGTCACCGGCCGACACGGACAAAGTCACTGTGGATTTCTTGAAGCTGGGCGCTTCGACCGAAATTGTATAAGGCCCGGGTTGCAAGAGGTTAAAAACGAAATCGCCTGAACCGTTCGTCGTTGCCACTTTGACGTCGTTCGTAGCTGTGTTGACCACGGTGACTCTCGCATTGGCGATGACCGCGGCGCCCGCGTCCGTCACTGTCCCGAGAATATCGGCGGTATTCACCTGCGCTCGCGCGGCGCCCGCGAAGAAGAAGAAGATGCTCGCGAAGAAGATGCCCGCGAAGAAAAAGCTCGCTGCGAGCGCGCACACTGATACCCTGCTCCGTACAATTGTCCTCATACTCACCCCTTTAATCTCACTCTTGCCGCCGGAATGGACGGCACTCATCTCCGCCGCAAAAATCACCCGTCGGCGAAGCATGACCCAAACCTATAAGCCCAGCAATGAAGCCGATCCTACAGCCCGTTATGAATGTGGTTGATTGCGCGAGAACGGAGTCAACGGTCTCGCGGCCGGAAGGAACCTCGCGGCGGACCGCGTGGTCCGACCGAACTAAATCCTCATACTCACCCCCCCTAATACACCCGACGTTGGCGACTTGCAGGAGCGAAACTGTCGCTTTCACCTGCGACAGATTTGGATGAATCGTACTCCAGGATTACAAATCTGTCAATGGGGTTAATGAAAAGCGGACGTGGAAACCCGGCCACGGGGCGTGCGCCAAATAGCGCAGGGCGCGGCGGAAGAAATGGCCCGGCAATTAAATTACAAAATTCGTCGCTTTATCCGGTTATTTCAAATGAACGGGCTGTGTGAACGCGCCATTTCCCGCCGAATCCCACGCCGCCATGCGGACCCATTTCTTGCCTGCTGCATCGAACGGGATCTGAAAGCGATGGCTTCCGAAGGGTGGGAGATCCGTCGCGGAAATGATTTTCCGGCCGGTTGTATGACCGTCGCCCCATACCAGCTCGACGAATTCCAACGGGAATGTCCATTCGACCTCAGCCGAGTAGGTCCGTTTATCCCCGGAGCCTTCGATACTGGAATTTCTTAGCAGCACCTCGCCGCTGGATACGAAATAATCGCCCGCGCGCATCGCGCGAACCAGCGGCGACCAGTCTTCATCGAACCGAGGAACGGCGGGCAGCTTCACATAGTTCACGATCAACTGCGGAAATGTCTCATCGTCCGGATACTTCATGTACGTGTCGCCTTCCGCGATCATGTACTTCGGCCCGGCGCCCCAATTGTTCATATCGTCCAGCACGCCCATGCAGCGCGCCTCGCACAGCCGCTTTTCCGACTGGTCCACCGGCAGCGATTGATACGACCCTCCCAGAAAGCGGTCGCTCAAGAAGTGCGCTGAATCACGAACGGCATCCGGATACCCTGCCGAACCTTTGGTTCGCGGATGTGCCTGCCACATCAATCCATTTTCGCGGCGCAGCATTTCCAGTTCCTCGGCCGCCGATCCGACGTGATAGACCTTGCCATAGGTCGGATCGTTCTCGGTCGCCTGCTGATCCTTGGTGCGCGTCAGCGACCAATACACCGGATGCGGCATGAAGCTGATGTAGTGGCCTCCGAACGTGTTATCCGGCTCTTCTCCGGGTATCAGAAGAAAACCGCGATCGGAAAAACGCCGGCAGCCATCGAAATAGACTTTTTGCTCTTTGAACCGGACGGGGCCCGGATCGGTGGGATGCGAATCGGAATGAAAATCGGCCAGGATCGCCATGTTGATTCCAAGCCCACGAAACACCTGGAGCCAGCTCGGCTGCATGTCCATGGTGCCCGCGTCGGTCAACGCTTCGTTGAAATGCATGTGGAAATGGCTGACCAGGACCTGATATCCCGGCATGCTCTTATAGCGATCGTCATGCGTGAACGCGAGCACCGCTTCCTGCGTGGCGCGGCTATCTTCCGGACTCAGATAAAAGTACACAGGCATTCGCTGCCACGTTCCCGGCGGCGCGTTATACAGCGCGAAGTTGTTGGTGTCGTGCCGGGCCTCATTCGCGCGCCGGTTCCACACTTCGTCGGAGACGCCGTACGGCTTATACGGCTCTTCGCGATCGGCTTGCCGGACGCCGACCGCGAACGAGTTCTCGGTATCCTTCCGGTAATACACAAACCCTAAATTGGTCTCGATTTCGCGCGCGAAAAAGAACTTGTGCGACGGCGGGAAGAAGGCGAGCGATCCGCCGCCGGTCTCCACGATTGCCAGCCGATTGCGAGCTTTCAGGCCGACCGGGTCGCTGTTAAGGCTGCCACCGAATGCATACTGCTGCCACTCGCGCGCGACATCGCGCCAGACCACGCGCGTATCGTTTCCAATCGCCAGCCCCTTCACGCCGCCTACGTACTTGTACGCTACCGAAGGCTCTTCCGTCTTGGCGATCGCTTCCTGCCGCAGCAGATTGGTTCCCTTATATACGGTGTATCGCAGGCTCCCGGAAAAAATCCCCATGCTCAGACCCGGGAATTCGACTTCGACCCGCGCACCATCGGTCTTCACGGAACAATTCGCGGCCTGAAATGTAGCCTTCGCATGACGAATCTCTTCCGGCTTGCGCGGCAGATCCATGTTTGTATTGGGAGCGCCGGGAACCATCAGCGGCGCATCCCAGAAGGCGAACCATTTTTCGCGCTCGACGACCTCGGGCGTGAACTGGACGCCGAGCTTCCTCAGCGGCGCCATCTGCTGCTCCGAGAGACGCCGTTTGCCGCTGGTCACCTCATATTCGGGGACGAGATTGCGCCCCAGAATGATCCATTGCCCGCCGCTCTTTCGCGCGGCAAGTTCCGCGACCGTGGGCTGGCCTTTCTGAATCCGGAAGGCCGCGCGAAGTTCCTGCCCTCGCGCACCGGCCCAGGACAGCTCTAAGGCGCCATTCCGCAGCTCCGCGCGCAACCCATCGATCGACTTGTATTCGCGCAGATCGCAATTCAAACTCTGTCCGACAGCGATGGATGCATATAATGCGACAGCAGCAGAGAGATAAATTTTCAAGGCCGCCTCCCGATACATTGTGGCTGAATGCTCTAGTAAGGGCAAACGTCGGACGACGCTGCGGCTGACTGCGATAAGTCCTACGACTTCGGCTCGATGTTTCTGACTTCGACTCCCGCATGAAACTCAGACCCGACTCGCACGCAATATCGCACCACGCCGTGAGCCACCGATTGTTTCAGATGAACGTCGACGTCGGTGGAAAGCGGAAGAAACGACGGCACGCGCAGCCCCAGCCCGCCTTTGGAAATATTGCGAATGCGGACCGGCGCCGGTTCCGGGCTGATCGAGCTGGTCACGTAGGCGGGATGATCGCAGGCGAAACGCGGGTGGCTTCTACGCTCCCCGGCTTCTACGTGTTTGCTGATCTGCTCTTGGATGAATGCGTCGGATAACTGCATTGCGATCTGACTTCAGTTTAGCGTCGCAGGCCGGCGTAGGATAGCTCGGAACCGGTAATAAATCCAGGATATTCCCAAGTATTTCACCTGAGGCACGGCCGGATGACCGGCCCGCGTTAGGATGACTAGATGGAGACCACGGCAGAGCCATCCTGGGTGGGGCTCAAGGACGATGAAATGCTCGCGCTGCGGATCTGCGATTTGGGGGTCCGCATCGAAGCGAGTGAATTGGAGCCGAGAATCGGACAACTCTATCAGGAACTGTCCGCACGGGGCGTCGAACTCCGGCCGGATTGCTACCTGGGCGACGAATGGTTCTCCCCTGAAGGCATTCCCGCCATCGCGATTCCGTTTTATCTCGCGCATCCCCGCCTGAAGAATCTGGAATCGCATCAGATGCTGGAAGTAGAAGGAGGCACGGCCGATTGGTGCCAGCGTCTGCTTAGGCACGAGTGCGGCCATGCCATCGATCACGCCTACAAGTTTTCCTCGGTGCCCCGCTGGCACGAGATTTTCGGAAGTCCCGAAGCCGAGTACACGCCGGAAACGTATCGCCCGCATCCCTACAGCAAGAGCTTCGTCCGCCATCTGCCGAACTGGTACGCGCAGGCGCATCCGGACGAAGACTTCGCCGAAACTTTCGCCGTATGGCTGGCTTCGCCCCCGGAAGAATGGCGGGAGCGTTATCGCGGCTGGAAAGCAATCGAAAAACTGGACTACGTAAACACGTTGATGCAGGAGGCGAAGACCACCCCACCGATCAAGAAGCGCCGCCGCATATCGGAAGCGAGCCATCTTCGCAAAACCCTCGGCCGCTATTACGCAACGCGGCGAAAACTCTACGCCGAAGATTTTCCCGATTTCTATGATGCCGATCTCCGAGCGCTTTTCGGCACGGGCGAGCCTTCCGGGGAATCCGCTGCGCGGCTGATGCGCAAGAATCGAGCCGCGTTGATTCGATCGATTGTGCAGTGGACCGGTCAGCGCAAATACACGGTGAGCATGCTGGTGCGCAAGCTCATCCGGCGCTGCCAGGACTTGAATCTGCCGGCGCCTCGCGATTCCGTGCGCCTGCACTTCGAGCTGGCTGCGTACCTGGCGGCGCTGGTGACCAATCACCTGCACACCGGCCGCTTCAAGAGGTCGGTTTAGCATGAAGATCCTGATCCTCTTCGACGTCGCGCGGCGCACCAATCCCGACGAGACGTTTTCAGAAACGCTGCTTAAGCAGGAAGATAAGCCGACGGAGGCGGACGTTCTCGGATGCTTGAAACGCCTCGGCCACGATGTGGAGACACTCGCTGTCTACGACAACGTGTTCGCCATTGTCGAGAAGCTCAAGGTGTTCGCGCCGGATATTGTTTTCAATTTGTCCGAGTCCTTTCATCACGACCGCGCGCACGAACCCAACATTCCAGCGCTGCTCGAGCTGATGAAAGTGCCGTACACCGGCTCCGGTCCGGACGCGCTGCTACTTTGCAAAGACAAGGCTCTGGTCAAGAAAGTACTCAGCTATCATCACGTGCGGTTCCCGCACTTCGTGGTTTCCGATCGCGCGCGTCCGCTGCGAAGGCTGCGGCGATTTATTTATCCCGCGTTCGTCAAGCCTTTGAACGAAGAATCCTCGGACGGCATCAGCCAGGCGTCCTTCGCGCGCACCGAGAGCGAAGCCATTGAGCGCGCCCGTTTCATTCATCAGAAGTTCGAGTGCGACGCGCTGATCGAAGAGTACATTGAAGGCCGTGAGCTGTATCTGAGCGTGCTCGGGAATAAGCGCCTGAGCGTATTCCCTCCGCGTGAGATTTTCTTCGAGCAAATGCCCGACGACGCTCCCAAGTTCGCCACCTTCCATGCCAAGTGGAACGATTCGTATCGCAAGAAGTGGGGCATCAAGAATGCGGCCGCGGGGCCCCTTCCCGACGACATGCCGGAAGAACTGGGTAAATTGGCGCGGAAAATTTATCGGTGGCTTAAGATCCGCGGATTCGGGAGAATTGACGTCCGCCTCACACCGAAGGGGGAAGTGTTTGTGATCGAAGCGAATCCAAATCCATCGCTAGCGCAGGACGAGGATTTCGCCAGCGCAGCCGCGGAAGCGGGTGTCACCTATGACACGCTGATCCAACACATCTTAGATGCCGCTTTCGTTTAACGGAAGCGATGGTTTTTAAAACTTCCAAAAATTGAAGCGCCAGACTTTGATGTTTTCGGTGAATCCACTCGCATTGGGTCTACGTCTACAACAGTGCAAGGTTAGTCAATAAGATTTGGCAGCGTGGCGGCGGAACCGGCAGGTCTCTCGTTCGAGCGTTGCCAGATGCGCGCATCCGGTTTTTCGTGTAAGCCGAAGTGGATACAAGTGTGTCCGGACGCCGGAACGATGAAGCCTTGCGGGAAAAGAGACTGGCGAAAGGAAAAAAATGAAAACTAAACTAACTGTATTAGGGGCGCTGCTGACTCTCGGAGTGGTGGCAAGTGCACAGGAAAATCCGCCGACACCGAAGTATGAGGTCGGCCTGAACTACACGTACACACGCGTGAATCCGGGCGGAACGCTGGGGTCGTACAACGCCAACGGCGGGTCCGGTTACGTCGAGTACAACTTCAACAAGGTCTTCGGCCTGGTTGCCGATCTGGGTGGAAATCGCGTCGGTGATGCGAATGGATTCCAGGTCAATAACACGAGCTTCGAATATCTCTTTGGACCGCGGTTTAACTGGCGTCATTCGCGCTACACGCCGTACGTGCAAGCTCTCTTCGGCGGCGAACGTTATTCGAACGCGTACAATCCAAACGCGGCGAATCCGAGCCTCGGCACCAGCCAGAACAATTTCGCGGCTGCGTTCGGCGGCGGTCTGGATATCGCGATTTCGAATCATATCGCTGTGAAGCCGATCCAGATCGAATACCTGACCGCTCAGGTTCCGACCGGCGCGAACAATCTGAACTACGCGCAAAACAACTTCCGCTACTCGGCTGGCGTTGTGTTCCGGTTCGGATCGAAGTAAGCGTCTAAAAGGTGGTTGAGGGCGGTTCTGTGCGGTTGTGTTATCCATCGCCGGGCTTCTTCCGCCCCGCGGCCCCGCTCGCTGGCGCGCGCGGTTCGGTGTCGATGTTGCGTTATCTATCGCCGCACCGAGCCGCGCACGAAGTAAGCGGGGTTTCTTCCGACCGCAGACCCGCTCGTTCGCGCGCGCGGCTCGGAGTCGGTGTTGCCTTATCCATCGCTGCACTGAGCCGCGCACGAAGTAAGCGGGGTTTCTTTCGACCACGCGGACCCGCTCGCTGGCGCGCGCGGCTCTGTGTCGGCGTTGCGTTATCCATCGCCGACTCTGAGCCGCGCACGAAGTAAGCGGGGTTTCTTTCGGCCACGCGGAACCGCTCGCTAGCGAGTCCGTGTGAGAACGCGATTCCACCCGGGGAGGAGGGCAAGCGTTGGGCGTGCTTGCCGGGCACGTGTATGTTTCGGATGCTTGTTAACCAGCATCGGGGACTTGGGTTAGGGTGTATCGAGCGGGAAACGGGTTAGCTGGGGCGCTGACCGCTGAACAGTCGGGTTAGATTGTAGGCGGTGGTGGCCAGAGTCCATTCGATGCCTACCGCCGTCAAGCCACGACAACGGAACTTGCG
>DATGGL010000323.1:0-97510 GCA_035308605.1 Bryobacteraceae bacterium | reverse complement strand
TGGGAATCCTGATCAGCTTCGCAGTCGGCGCATTTGGCGTGTTTGTCCTGGTGTTTTCCACCAGCACGGTGCTGAATACTCCGGATGCCGATAGTCCCATCCCCGGCGCGCTGATGCTGTTCGCCGGCGTATTCAACGTGTTTGTCGCGACTTTGAACATCCTGCTGCGCCTGTTCGGCGGCGGCCGCCGCAGCTAATTGAAAATCTCGATTCTCGACGACTATTTCGATACCCTGCGCACGCTGGCGTGCTTCCGCAAGCTCGCGGGCCACGAGGTAACGGTCTGGAACGACCATGTCCAGGAGGCGGACGCCCTGGCCGACCGGCTTCGGGAAACCGAGGCTCTGGTTCTGATCCGGGAGCGAACGCAAATTCGCGCGCCGCTGCTTGAACGGCTACCGAACCTGAAACTCATCAGCCTGCGCAGTGTCTATCCGCACATCGACATCGATGCCTGCACGCGGCTTGGGATCATGGTCTGTTCGAACCTGCACATGGACACGCCATCTTACGCGACTGCCGAGTTGACGTGGGGACTGGTGCTGGCCGCCATGCGGCAGATTCCGCAGCAGGTCGCAGCGCTTAAAAATGGAACATGGCAGACCGGCGTCGGAAGCATGGTGCGCGGGAAAACTCTCGGCATCTACGGCTATGGCCGGATTGGGCAGGTGATTGCCAACTACGGCAAGACTTTCGGGATGAAGGTTTGCGTGTGGGCTCGCGAAAATTCGCTCGCCAGAGCCCGGGCCGATGGCTATGAAGCGTCGCCCAGCAAGGACGCGTTCTTCGAAACCTGCGATGTTATCTCACTGCAGATGCGTCTGGTCGACGGGACTCGAGGAATCGTCAAGCTCCGGGATCTTGCTCTGATGAAACCGACGGCGCTGCTCGTGAATACCAGCCGCGCCGGCTTGATCGAACCGGGCGCGCTGGTGAGCGCTCTACGCGCCGGACGCCCTGGAATGGCCGCCGTGGATGTTTACGAGGTAGAGCCTTCCGTAGGCGCCGCAAATCCGCTGCTCGCGATGGACAACGTTGTATGTACGCCGCATATCGGCTACGTTGCGCGTGAAGAATACGAATTGCAGTTCGCGGATATTTTCGACCAGATCGTGGCGTACGCTGCCGGCGCCCCGATCAACATCGTGAATCCAAAAGTAGCGCCTTAACACGCCGCAGGCCGGCGACCTGCGCTACTGGCCCTTCCCCAGCGACGCCGTCGCCAGCATCCCTCCAAGCCCCATCGTCTCCACCGCGGATGACGGGACGATGACCATCGATCCCTTTTCCTTGATCGCCTCGTACAACATGTTCATGGCGCGCAGATGCAGGGCGACGGGGTTTTCCTGGTAAACCTTGGCGGCTTCCGCGAACTTGCCTGAGATCTGGGTTTCCGCGTCGCCCAGGATAATGCGGGCCTGCCGCTCGCGCTCGGCTTGCGCCTGCCGCGACATCGCGTCTTCGAGGGGGCCGGGAATCCGAACGTCGCGAATTTCGACCGACTGCACCGTGATTCCCCACGGATTGGTTTTCTCGTCCAGCAACTGTTGCAGGCCGTGGCCCATCGTCTCGCGCTCGGTAACCAAGTCGGCCAACTGATGCCGTCCGATGGTCTCGCGTAGCGCGGTTTGCGCGCTCAGCGTGATGGCTTCGATGAAGTTTTCGACTTCCAGAATCGATTTCTCGGCATTCCACACGACCCAGAAGATGATCGCGTCGACGTTCACCGGGACCGTGTCGCTCGTAAGCGAGGATTCAGCGCTGACGCTGGTCACGCGGACGCGCTGATCGACGAACTGGCTCAGCGTGTCGACCACGGGGATGATAAAGACCATCCCCGGGCCACGCAAGCCGAGATAGCGCCCGAGCCGCAGCACCGCGACCTTCTCCCATTGATTGACGACTTTGATCGCGAATAGAAAATAGAGCCCGATGATCGCGCCGCTGGCGATGGGTTCGGGACGATTGCCCAGCAGTTGCGATACGGCGAGCCCGGCCACCAGGCACACGACGAAGACCGCAAAACCCGGCCCGGAAATCTGCTTTCGTTCGATGCGCGCACGGGGCGTCATCTGAGACATTGTCGGAGACATTATCGTTTCCTCTTTTCTGTTAGTCGTTCTGAAAGCGACTCAATAAGCTGCTGGACCGTAAAGCCGCCGGCCCCGGCGCGCGCGACGAATTCTCCGACCAACTGTTCGAGCAGCCGTTCGCGCTCGCGCTTGTCCGGCTCAATCTTCCGGTCTGAAATGAATGTGCCGGTACCTTGCTGCGTGTCCAGCACTCCGCGAATTTCCAGCTCGCGATAGGCGCGCAGCACGGTGTTCGGATTGATTGCCAGATCGACGGCCACCTGCCGGACCGTGGGAAGCTGATGTCCGCTCGCCAGCGCGCCGGAGGCGATGCCGGCTTGCACCTGATCGATGAGCTGGCGGTAGACGGGTACGCCGCTATGGGCGTCCAGGCGGAAGTGGAAGATATCCGTCCTCGTCATCTATATGAATAGTGTACTAGTGTAGTGATACACTGTCAAGAGAGAAGTTTCAGTATCATCGTGCGTATGAAACTTTGGCCGGGCTTTCTCACTCTTTCGCTCAGTCTTTTACTTTCGATGGCTCCCCTTACACGGGCGCAGAGCAAGAAAGCCAGCGGGAAAACAGCGACGGCGGTTTCCGCGGGCGGTCCGCAGAAAATGGATGTCGAATACACGCGGCTGATCCGGCAGTATTTGCAGGACTCGCGCATCACGACGGAACTTGTCGACCACATGCCCGCGTCCGATACAGTCCCATCGCCGTTGAAGTTCTTCGGGAGAATTCCCGGCACTCCGGGCGAACTGACTTACGCGAAAGACATCAATCGCTATTACGAAGCTCTTGCCGCGGCTTCGCCTCGCGCCAAATTCTGGAAACTGGGCCAGACGGAAGAAGGCCGCGACCAGGTTCTGCTGGCGATTGCCGATGAAGCCACCATCAAAGATCTGGACAAGTACAAGGGGATGCTGGCGGCGCTCACCGATCCGCGCCGTACCACCGAACTGCAGGCGCAGCAGATTATCAAAACCGGCAAACCGATCTATTGGGCGAACAGCGGCATTCATTCGCCCGAGACCGGCGGCCCGGAAATGCTGATTGAGCTCGCGTACCGGATGATCGTCGAAGAGACGCCGTTTATTCAATCGATCCGGAACAACATGATTTTCCTGATCACGCCGGTGATCGAGGTGGATGGCCGCGAGAAGCAGGTGGACACGTACTACTACGGCAAGAAGACCGGCAAACAAAGGCCTCCGTTGATGTACTGGGGCAAATATGTGGCGCACGACAATAATCGCGACGGTATGGGCCAGTACTTGAAGCTGACGCAGAACATCACCAAAGGCGTGCTTGACTGGCATCCGACGGTGTTTCACGATCTGCACGAGGCGCAGTCGTATTTGTACGTTTCCACCGGGACGGGACCATACAATAACTCACTTGATCCGATTCAAGTGAACGAATGGTGGCTTCTGGCTGAAACCGAGGTCATGGAAATGGCCAAGCGCAACGTGCCCGGCGTGTGGACGTACGGGTTTTATGATGGTTGGGTCCCGAATTATCTCTTCTGGATCGCCATCACCCATAATTCCTTCGGCCGATTTTATGAGGTCCAGAGCTACGGGCCGGATATCAACGAGAATCTAAGGCTCCAGCAGACGGTAACCAGCCGCGAATGGTATCGTCCCAATCCGCCGCTGTCCTCGATTAAATGGGGTCCGCGGAACAATACCAATATCCAGGAGTCGACGTTGTTGTTCGCGATGCATCAGGTCGCGCAGAACAAGGAACTGTATCTCGAGAACTATTGGATGAAAAACAAGCGGTCGGTGGAAAAGGGCCGCGAAGGTCCGACGTATGCCTGGGTGATTCCGGCGGCGCAGCGCCGCAGGGTGGACGCGGCCGATATGGTGAATGCCCTGCGAGCGCAGGGCGTCGAGGTGCATGTGGCGGGGTCGGCGTTCAAGGCGGGAAACGCCGAAGTCGCGGCTGGAGATTACATCGTCCGAGCCGACCAGCCGTATCGAACGCTCGCCGACATGTACTTCAGCGTGCAGAATTATCCTCCGGCGAATCCGCGGCCGTACGACGACACGGGTTGGACCATGCAGTACATGCGCAACATCAAGCTTGTGACGGTAAACAATCGTTCCGTGCTGGATGAGCCGATGGCGATGATCGATTCCGACGTAAAGGTTCGCGGCCGCCTGGAGGGAAGCGGCACGACGCTGGTGATTGATCACACTACGGACAACGCATTGATGGCGTTTCGTTTCAAGCATCCTGCTGTTAAAATGTTCGCGGCGGAAGACGATTTCGATCTGAATGGCCATAAATTTCGCGCCGGAGCCTTTGTAATCCCCAACGCCGACGCCGCGGCGTTGCGGCCGTCGATTCAGGCGTTGGGACTATCCGCCTGGGCTGCCGGCGCGGCCCCCTCTGTGAAGACGCACGAAATGGAGATCCCGCGGATCGGCTATGTTCACGCCTGGCAGCGCACGCAGGATGAGGGTTGGGTCCGCGCGGCGCTCGACACCTACGGTGTCCCGTACGCTTATTTCTCCGATCAACGTCTGCGCGACGGAAATCTGCGGGCAAAGTACGACGTGATCATTTATCCGCATGTCGGAGGAAATTCCCAATCGCATTTGACTGGAATTCCTAAGATCGGCCCCGATCCGGTCCCGTACAAAAAGTCGGATCTGACGCCCAATCTTGGCGCGCTCGATCAGAGCGACGATATTCGCGGAGGGATGGGGATGGACGGGCTCGCCGAACTGGCGAAGTTTGTCCAGGACGGCGGCACGCTGATCGCCGAAGGTTCGTCGGCAGCGTTCCTGGCGGATTACGGACTCGCCAGTGGCGTCAGCGTGGATCATCCAGCGGCTTTATTCGCGCGCGGATCCATTCTGCGTGGAATGATCACGGACCGGAAGAGCCCGATTACCTACGGCTACGACGGAAAGGATCTGCCGGTGTATTTCAATCAGGATCCGGTGTTTAACGCCAGCGCGGGTCCCGTTGGATTCGGCGGCGGTTTTCAAGGCGGAGGTTCGCCGCTGGGCCAAAACGTAACGCCGAATGCCGTGCCGGTTCACATTTCGGGCTACGACGAAAACAGTCCCGCGGCTCCGCCGACGCCGTCGCAAGCCGACGAGGCTGCGGCCATGCGGCAACAACTTCGCGCGTTCGGATTCGTGGAAGGCGCGCGTCCTCGCGTGGTCATGCAATTCCCGGCCAACGCGAATGACATGCTGCTCTCTGGAACACTCGCCGGCGGCCAGACGATCGTGAATCGCCCACTGGCGCTCGACGTGGAACTCGGCAAAGGGCACATCGTCATGTTCGCTCTGCGGCCTTTCTGGCGCTGGCAAACACAGGGCACCTATTTCCTGGGATTCAACACGATCCTCAACTGGAATCATCTCGACGCGGGCAAGCCGGAGCCGCGGCCATAGGCGCTGCGCTGGCTTATCATGGATGTTTGATCTCCCGGCGCGCATTTTTGCTGACGCCCGCGGCTTTGCTGGCGGCGGAATTCCGGCTCAAGGCGGCTGAAGCCAGGCTAAACGTAGTGCTGATCGTCGCGCGCGGATGGCGCGGACTCGCGACCCCGTGGGCTGGAGAAGCGGATTTAAAGGCGCCGAATCTTGAACAATTCGGGAAAAACGCCGTGGTTTTTCCGCGCGCCTATGCGTGCGATCCGCAGGCCGATCCGGGGCGCGCCGGAATTCTCACCGGCCGTTATCCGCATGCGAATGGCGTGACGGGCGACGGCGCTCCCTTGCGGACAGAGGAAGTGACGCTCGATGCGATTTTGAAGGTCGCGGGCTATGCGGTTGGCGATCGCGTGGAATGGCTGGACAGCAAGCCGGGCGGGCCGTTTTTCCTGAATCTGACGCTTGAGCCGCCGAGAGTTTCGCAGCCGGCGGACGCGTCAAACTTGCACGTGCGCGATAACGTTCCCGCGGGCGCGGACGCAAGTGTGCGCGAGGAACTGGCCAGGCGATACGGCGCGTACGCGGCCATGGATGAACAACTCGGAGCGGCGCTGGCGGCGCTGGACCGAAAGAAGTTGGCGCAGAATACGGTGGTCGTATTTACCGCGGACCGGGGCGAGCAGATCGGATCGCATGGACTGGAGGGCGACGGGGTGTGGTTCGAGGAATCCGTGCGCGTGCCGCTGGCGATACGGCATCCGCGGGCGCAACCCTTTGCCAGCGACGTGGTGGCATCTCACGTCGATATCGTGCCGACGCTGCTGGCCCTGTGCGGCGAGCCGGCATTTGAAGGGCTTCAGGGACATGATCTTTCGGCGTTGCTGCTGGGACAGAAGGGCGATCGTCCGGAGTCGGTGTTCGCGGAGGGCCAACTCGGCGAGAAGGACGAATGGCGGATGTTGGTGCAGGGAGCGGACAAAATCGTGGTGGATGTTAACGGGGATGTGACCCATCTTTATAATCTGGCCGATGATGCTTTTGAGTTGACAAATCTGGCGCATGAGCCGTCGGTAAAGTTGAAGCGCGATCAGCTTCTGGCGGGTCTGCGCGCGACGCGGCAAAGGCTGCTCGATTTCAGGAGGCGTTCTTGAGAGTTGTTTTGCTGCTGATTGCGGCATTTGCGGCGATGGCCGCGCCGCT
Source organism: Bryobacteraceae bacterium (assembly GCA_035308605.1). Taxonomy (GTDB): domain Bacteria; phylum Acidobacteriota; class Terriglobia; order Bryobacterales; family Bryobacteraceae; genus Palsa-187. The sequence continues at coordinate 90,834 of DATGGL010000323.1, read as the reverse complement.
GCGGTTCGAGATTACGCTGGATGCGTCGGTTGCGCCCAAGGGATCCTCCGGGCGCATGATTTTGTTTCTTGCGGATGCATCGAAACCACGCGAGAGATTATCGGGCGGATTTGTCCCGGGCGAAACCTGGATGGCTGCGCAGGAGTTCGAGCATATCGGGCCTGGCGCGAAGGTGATGTTCGATCCGGATGTACTCGCCTATCCGAAACCGTTCTCCGAGGCCGCGCGTGGCGATTACGAGGTGATGGCGCTGCTGGATCCGGATCATAGCTACGCGCTGACGGCGCAGAACGAAGGCGATCTTTATAGCGCGGTAATGACGATTCGCGATTTTGATCCCGCAAACGCCGGACCGGTGAAACTTACGCTCGATAAGATCACTCCGGCGCGTCCCAAGCTGAAGGATACGGAAAATATTAAACTCGTCGAGTTCGAGAGTCCCATGCTCAGCGCGTTCTGGGGCCGGCCGATCGTGATGCAGGCGGGTGTGGTGCTGCCGCCGGAGTATGCGCGCGATCCGTCGAAGCGTTTTCCGACCGCGTATAACGTGCATGGATTCGGCGGCGATCATACGACAGCGTGGCGAGCGGGGCCGGGTCTGGTGAAAGACATGGCGTCGGGAAAGCGATTTCCGATGGTGCACGTGTTTCTGAACGGATCGTTCCCGACCGGCCATCATGTGTTCGCGGATTCGCTGAACAACGGGCCGTGGGGCAAAGCGCTGACGCAGGAATTCATTCCGTATCTGGAAAAGAAGTTCCCGTTGATCGCCAAGCCGGGGGCCCGGTTTTTGACGGGGCACTCCTCGGGCGGATGGAGCACGATGTGGCTGGAAGTGAATTATCCCGATGTGTTTGGCGGCACGTGGTCGACTTCGCCCGATCCGGTGGATCTGCACAGCTTCACCGGAATCGACGTTACGCCGGGGTCAACGGAGAACGCATATCGCACGAAGGATGGCCGTCCGCGGAATCTGGTGCGGATGAACGGGAAGGACATAGCGTCCATTGAGCAGTTCGCGAGAGCGGAGCGTGTGCAAGGAGAATTCGGCGGCCAGTTCGCGAGCTTCGATTGGGTTTGGAGCCCGCGCGGCATCGACGGACGGCCGATGGAGCTGTTCAATCGCGATACCGGCGATGTGGATCCATTTGTGGAACAGGCGTGGCAGAAGTACGACATCCGGCGGATTGTCGAGGGGAACTGGGCGACGCTTGGGCCGAAATTATTGGGGAAGCTCCATTTGGTGGTCGGCTCGGAGGATACGTTCCATCTCGAAGAAGCCGCGATTATGTTCTGCGATTTCTTGAAATCGAAGGGTCGCGAGGATGTTTGTGAAATCGTGCCAGGGCGCGATCACATGAATTTGTACCAGAAATACAAGACGTATCCCGACGGATTGGATATCCGGATCGATGAAGAGATGAAAGCGGCGTTTGAGCGAATGAAGTAGCATCCGCTCGCGATCGGCGCGCGGTTGATTTGGCAATACGGCCGCACCCGCGGCGAGCGTGGATCCGGACCGCTAGTCTGCGCCGGCTTCAACGCCGGTTGCGGCGGCGGCTGCCGGGCGTACCGGCATGATGTGCATTGCTTCGCTACGGCTCTCCTTGAGTTCGCGCAACTGCGAAAGCCAGTTGCCGTAGAAGCGCGCGGCGGAGGCGTGCCAGCGGTTTTCGAGCGCTGCTTCGGTCAGGGCGGGGAACTGGGCGATCCATTCCTCGCGTGGGTCGCCTTCGGTTTTTTTCCGGTAAGCGGTTAGCGCGGCGGCGGTCTGCGCGTCGAAGTACGCGTGCGGCATCGACGGATACGTGTCGCGTTCGCGGCGCTGATAGCGGGCGACGTCGCGGCGATATTCGAGTGCCAGCGAATCGGCCTCGTATTCCGGATGTCCCTGGAAAAAGACGAACAGGCTCTTGCGCTGTTTTACGAACGCGTCGACGCCGGCGTGTTCGGATCGGGTGAGGACACGGTAGCCGGAGGCCGTGAGATCGGTCTCCGCGAGATCATTCCAGCGCGAATGGGGTCGCGGAGTCCGCGGAGGCATGCCGGCCATCAGAGGATGGTCGGAGACGCGGGCGCAATCGAACAGGCCGAAACGCTTGTCGTCGAGACGGCGGCGGCCGATGCCATCGATGTGCAGAACCGCGGCGTGCGCGGCCAGGCAGGACCAGACGGCGGAGCTCGTATTTTCCTCGGCCCACTCGACGACGCGGGTGAACGTTCCCCAGTAGGGCTCATCGGCGAGATTGGCGGTCTTCGGTTCGTTGCCGGTGACGATCAACGCGTCGAACTGGCGGTCCCAGAGGTCCTCGACGCCGGTGTAAAAGCGATTGAGATGACGGCGGCCGGCTTCGGACCGTGGAACGTCGGACAGGGCGTAGAAGGTCACGCGGACGGCTACGTCTTGGGAGGCGGAATCGAGCAGCGCGAGGAATTGGCGCTCGGTCGATTGGAGCGCTCCATCGGGCATGTTATTGATGACGCCGATCTCGATACAGTCGGCGGGCGACCCGTGGAGCACCATGGGGTGGCTCAGCCGCTCGCGGTTGGGTGGAACTCGATCCAGATAGACAGGCATCAGCGTTCCTCCATCGAGGCATTGGCGGGAACGGGCTCGAACGATTTGGTGGCCTCGAGCGCCTGATCGAGATCGGCGATCAGATCGTCGACGTGCTCAATGCCGATGCTGAGGCGAATCATTTCAGGTGTCACGCCGGCGCGCTGCTGCTCTTCGGCGGACATCTGACGATGCGTGGTCGACGCCGGATGGCAGGATAACGATTTCGCGTCACCGAGATTCACCAGTCGCTTGACGAGCTTGAGCGCGTCGTAGAAATGCTTGGCGGCTTCGAATCCGCCCTTGACGCCGAAGGTCATCAGGGAACATGCGTTGCCGTTGAGATACTTTTCGGCAAGCGCGTGATAGGGGTTCTCCGGGAAGCCGGCGTAGTTGACCCAGGCGACCTGCGGATGCTGGCGCAGGAAGCGCGCGACGTCGCGGCCGTTTTGCACGTGACGCTCGACGCGCAGCGCAACGGTTTCGACGCCTTGCAGGAGGAGGAATGCGCTGAGGGGCGCAAGAACTGAGCCGGTGGTTCGCAGGTACATGCTGCGGCAGCGCGCGATGTAAGCCGCGTCCTTAAAATGGTCGGTGTAAACCAGGCCGTGATAGGACGCATCCGGCTGGCTGAACATAGGAAATTTTCCGGCGTGCTCCTTCCATGGGAACTTGCCGCTATCGACGATGCATCCCCCGAGCGTGGTGCCGTGTCCGCCCAGGAACTTGGTTAAAGAGTGCAGCACGATGTCGGCGCCGAATTCGATGGGGCGGAGCAGAATTGGCGAGGCGACGGTGTTATCGACGATCAGCGGAATGCCGTGGCGATGCGCGACGCGGGCGAGCGCTTCGATATCGCAGATGTTGCCGGCGGGATTGCCGACCGATTCGCAGTAGACCGCGCGGGTTCCCTCATCGATCAGGCGTTCGATGGCGTCCGGGTGATCGGATTCCGCGAAACGGACGCCCACGCCCTGGCTGGGGAGCGTGTGCGCGAACAGAGTGTAGGTGGTTCCGTAGAGCTGCGGAACGGAGACGATGTTGGTCCCGAGTTCGGTGACGTTCAGAACCGCGTAGTTGAGCGCGGCCTGGCCGGAGCTGACGCACATGGCTTCGAGGCCGCCTTCGAGCGCGGCGACGCGCTTCTCAAGCACGGCCGTGGTCGGGTTGCTGATGCGGGCGTAGCGGTAGCCCTCGACTTCGAGATTGAAGAGCGCCGCGCCATGGTCGGCGCTGTCGAATTCGTGCGAGACGGTCTGGTAGATCGGAACGGCGACGGATTTGGTCGTCGGGTCCGTCTGATAGCCGGCGTGAATTGCAATGGTTTCCCTGCGCATGTATTTACCTCACCGCCGGAGTTTGTAGATCTTCTTTCGATCCCCGGCGGGCCTCCGTTTCATGAAATACCTTGCTCATTTCAAATACCTTGCTCATTTCGCTCACCACCCACTGGATCTCCGGTTCCGTGGTTCGAAAACTTGTAACGCAAGCGCGCAGCACCGGCGCGCCGCCGGCCAGGCGAACTTCCGACATCCAGGCGATCTGGCGCTGATGCAGAATCGATAGAAACGCGGTGGTGTCGAGCCCGTCGCGAGTGAAGTTGATCAGCGGGAATGGCGTCGCGTTGACGATGCGCCATCCGGCCTGCCGCAACGCTTCGCGTAAGACTTCGCCCATGCGGGTCTGGTGCTCGATCACGCCGGCGTAACCGGACTCGCCTTGCTCGGCGAGCGCGAGGAACAGCTTCAGACCGATAAATCTCCGTGACCATTGGATCGAACTGGTATATGGGTCCGGAACCGTGCCGAGTTTCGGCGGCATATAAGACGTCTCGACGCGGAATGCTTCGCCAACGGCGTCGGTATGGCGGCAGAAGAACATTCCAGCGCCCATCGGCACGGAAAACCATTTGTGGGCGTCGCAGGTGATTGAATCTGCCAGCTCGATTCCGGCGAGGTGATGGCGAAGTTTCGGCGAGATGGCGGCCGCGCCGCCCCATGCCGCGTCGACGTGAAACCACAGGTTCTCGGCTTTGCAGAAACTGGCGAGATCAGGCAGAGGATCGATGACGCCGGCTCCGGTGGTGCCGCCGGTTCCGACCACCATCAGCGGGGCGAATCCGGTTTTCCGATCCTCGGCTACCCGCCGGGCGAGATGGTTGAGATCGAGCTTCAGATTGCTATCGGTCGCGACCGGGCGCAGCGATTCGCGGCCGAGGCCGGTCATGTGCGCGATCTTGCTGAAGGAGTGATGCGCTTCGCCGGACAGATAAATCGTCGGGGTCGCGGCGAGGGAGCGAAGGCCGCGATCGCCGTATTCGGGGAAAGCCTTGGTCAAAGCGACGATGACGGCGGATTGGTTGGCTTCGGCGCCGCCGGTGGTGAACGTCGCGCTGGTATCCCGGGGAAGACCGAATTTTCCGGCGAGCCAGGCGAGCGTGTGCTTTTCGATCTCGATCGCGGCGGGGGAAGTCCGCCAGGTGGCGAGTTGCGGGTTGTACATCGCCGCCAGCGTGTCGGCGACGACGGACGCGAAGGTGACGCTCGGATTGAAGAGGCCGAAGTAACGGGGATGCGTCACGTGGACCTGCCACTTCTGGAGCATCCCTTCAACGTCCGTGCAGACTTCTTCGAGTGTCCGGGGCTGCGAAAAATCGTATTGCGAGAGATGCGCGCGGATTTCCTGTGGCGTGACGCCGCCGTGGATAATCGGACCGTCGGCGATGGTCGATTCGACTCGCGTGGCTTCGCTGCGAAGCGCGTCAGACAGCATCGGCGTTCACCTCGGCGGGTTCGGGCGAGCTTAAGACCTGCGCGGGTCGCGGCGCGCGCTGGTAGAACTGGCCGGACTGAATGCGGTCATAACGGGCCTGGTCGAGCTCGATGAAAGCTTCCTGCGCGGAATCGTTCACGTAAATTGAATCCGTGGTTGCGCTGGGATCGTAGCCCTGGCGAACGAGATCGGTCTTGGTGAACTTGAAGGTCGACGTCACGTGCATCGAGGTCTGAATCCGCAGGAACAGCGGGCGGGCGTATTCCGGGAGGCGCTTGACCAGATGTGCGCGGAACGCGGCGAGATCCAGGTTTTCTGTGACAAGGGTCGCCATTCCGGCGCGGCCTTCGGTGCCCGGAATCGCGACGCCGTAGACATTGGCCTGCTGGATTCCGGGAAATTCGCAGATGGCTTCAGAGACTTCGGACGTGGCGACGTTTTCGCCCTTCCAGCGGAAGGTGTCGCCGATGCGGTCGACGAAATAGAAGAAGCCTTTTTCGTCTTTGCGCATCAGGTCGCCGGTGCGAAACCACGCGTCGCCGGGCTTGAAGACATCGCGGAGGATTTTCTTTTCCGACGCTTCCTTGCTCGTGTAGCCTTCGAAGCGGCCGCCCATATTGGACGAGTCTTTGAGGATCGGACCAATGGCTTCGCCGGTTTCGTTCGGCGCGCACTTGATGCAGAATCCTTGTTCGTCGCGGATGGGTTCGCTGGTTTCGACGTTGAACTTCACCAGCGCAGCCGGAAAACGATGAGCCAGGAATGACGGGATGCGGCCGATGGCGCCGGGTACGCCTTCGACATTGAACAGCGATACGTTGCCTTCCGTGGCGGCGTAGAATTCCAGGATCTGAGGGATTTGGAAGCGGGTCTTGAACTCCTCCCAAATGTCGGGACGCAGGCCGTTGCCGCAGGCCATGCGAATGCGGTGCCCGGTTTCCTGCGCGCTGAATTCGGTGTGCACCAGGTAGCGGCACAGCTCGCCGATGTACTGGAACAGCGTGCAATCCCAGCGGACGATGTCGCTCCAGAACTTGCTGGCGGAGAATTTTTCGCGGACGACTACTGATCCGCCGCCGACCAGGACGGCTCCGGGGGCCTGCACGCCGCCGACGCTGTGATACATCGGCAGGCAGTCGTACATGCGGTCGGTGGCTTGGGTGTCCATGAGGCCGGCGAACCAGTGAGTCCACTGCATCACGCGGCCATGGCCGACGCCCGCGGCTTTAGGCAGACCCGTGGTGCCGGATGTGTAAATGTACAGGGCGCGATCCTCGATGGTGACGGGACGGCGTTCGGTTTCGTTGAGCGGCTCCGTCGCGTAACTTTCGATTTCGGAATCGAGTCTTCGATAGGGGCTACCGGTTACGCCATGAACCCAGATGGTCGCGACTGTGGACAGCTCCGGAAGAGCGGTGCTCATCGCGTCGAGCAGCTCTGCCGCGACGATCAGATGTTTCGGGGCAACGATGTTGATGCAATGGGCCAGCGACGTTCCCGTCAGATTTGTATTCAATAGCGAGACCACGCCCCCGACTTGCGTGATGCCGAGCCAGACGGCCATGAACTCAGGCCGATTCTGCATGAACAGGCCGACGCATTCGCCTTTGGCGATTCCCTGAGCGAGCGCCCATCGGGAATATTGATTTGCGCGCTCAACCAGTCCGCGATAGCTGAGGCTCTCGCGATCGGAAACGAGAGCGGGGGCGTCGCCGAGCTGCGCGGCGCGTTCTCCGATCACGGCCGGGAAAATGCGTTCCGGACGCTTGGCGATCCCCGCTGTCAGCTCGAGCGCGCGCACCCAGGCTTGCGCCGGGCTGCTCTTGCTCGTGTTGGTGGGGCTTGTCGTCATGCCGTGCTGCCTGCGTCGACGGTCATGGTCGTGCCAGTGATGTTTTTCGATTTGCAACTGAGCAGGAACTCGACCGCGTTGGCGACGTCCTCGACCTGCGTCATGCGCTTGAGCGCGCTGCGCCGGGCAATCTGTTCGCGCTGTTCGTCCTTGAGGCCGTGGGTCAGTTCTGTGTCGACGAATCCGGGGGCGACGGCGTTGACGTTGATGCCCATGCGGCCGACTTCGCGCGCCAGCGATTTGGTGAATCCCATGAGAGATGCCTTGGTGGCGCCGTAGACCGAAAGTCCGCTGTATCCGGTGAACCCCATGATGGAGGAGATGTTCACGATGCGACCGCCGCCGTCGGCCATCATGAACTTCACGACATACTTCGTCAGGATCATGGGAGACAAGGTGTTCAGACGCACCAGCTGCTCGATCTGCGAATTCGGCATCAGAGAGAGCGCGCCATCGAAGCTGATGCCGGCGTTGTTCACCAGGCCGTAGATCGCGCCGAATTCTTTGCGAACTCCTTTGACGAACTCACCAAGGCCTTCGATATTCGATAAATCGAACGGGACGAACTTCAGAGATCCGCGTTTCTGGCGTTCGGTTTCGGCGATCGCCGCCGTGATCTGATCGGTTTCTTTTCGCGCGACGGCGATGGCTTGATATCCCTCGCTCGCGAGTTTGGTCGCGATTCCCAGGCCGAGGCCGCGGGTTCCGCCGGTGACGATGACGTTGCGCATGGTCATTGTGGGTTCACCGGGCATTCTCTGAACGGGCGACTTTGCCGGTCGCCGCAACCGGCAAATCGGTGACGAAGCGGATCGACGCGGGAACTTTATGCCGGGCCAGTTCTCCGCGGCAGAGATCGAGAATTTCGGTTTCGAGCTGACGCGCCTGGCCGTTGGCAGGAGCGCTCAGAACGACGTCGGCGACCACTAGCGCGCCCGTGATGGGGCTCTTGCGCGTGCGTACGACGGAGATCCGGACTTTGGGATGGCGGTTGATCACCGCCTCAACTTCTTCCGGATGAACTTTCAATCCGCCGACGTTGATAACGCCGTCGCGGCGGCCGACGAAATGGTAACGGTCGCCTCGCAATTCGAGCATGTCGCCGGTGTTGACGAAGCCATCGGCGTCCTTCAGCGTTTGCGGACCGAGGTAACGCTCCGCGGTCCGCGAGGAGCGGATCTGGAGCGCATCGTCCACGATTTTCATTTCGACATCGCCGTTCGTGGCGCCAACCAGGTTGGCCGGGAATCCGGCGAGTCCGTCGCGGACGTCGAAGGCGAGGCCTGCTTCGGTGGAGGCAAAGGCGTGCGCGACGCCGGCCTGCGGATAGAAGGATTGGAGATTATCCAGGATTGCCTGGTCCGAGATCTCGCCGGACAAGCGGACGTACTTGGGCGACATCTTGTCCGCGGCGGGGCTCATCAGAGCTTTGCGCCAATGGGACGGCGTTCCGGAAATATGCGTCACGCCGTGGGAACCCACGCGGGTCATGAAATCCGCGATCGATTCGTCGGGGCTCGATAGAACCAGCGATCCGCCGGTGAGGATGGCTCGCAGAAAGATCTGAAGACCGCCATAGCGCCGGATGTCGTAGAAAGTGCTCCAGACGAATCCGCCGGCCAGGGCGCTTTCGATGATGCCGCCGGCCAGGCTTTCGAGAGTGTGAACCACCAGCTTCGGGCGTCCGGTTGTACCGGACGTGAGCAGAATCCATTCGGTCTCATGCCGGGCCGTGCGGTCGGTTTCGTCGCGCAGAAGCTTCGACCCGGATGTGACGAAATGTTCCGCGGAAGTGCCTGCGCCCAAACCGGGACGATCGGAGACGATGGCATCCACGGGCACGGTTTCGACGATGAACGGAACATGCTCCGCCGGCAGGTCGCCTGGATAAAGGACGAGCCGGCTGGCGATGCCATCGAGTTCGATCAGGGCTAAAGCGGCCGTGAGTTGGTCCGCCGTCGCTACCAGCACGGAGCGCCCGCGCAGCTCGGCGGCGCGGCCGTTGAGGACCGATCCATGGACCAGCTCACTCAAAGCGACCGTCACATTGGGACCGCAAAGAAAGCGTCCGGAAAGATTCCCGGCGGCGCTTGCCTCGGTCCAAAGCGACGACCGCTTATTGTGTGGCTTGTGCTGCGGAGGTTTCATAGAACTTGATAAATTCGCCCACGGTGACCGGCAGTTGGGCATCCTCGGAGTCGCTGAACGGGTCCACCCCGAGCGCGTCCGCGATGCGAACGACGACGATCGCGAAACACAGCGAATCGAGGCCGGATTCCAACAGCGGCAGATCGTCGGTAAGCGGAGCTAACCGCTTGTCCTGCTCCTTGGCGACCTGATCGAATTGACTTAAAATCTCAGTACGAACTGACATGCTTCGTTTTATTCCCCCGACAGATTAAACAGCTTCCTTACACATCTACTGCCACGTTTTCCAACTTCCCGGTTCCTTCGCGTCCGGCGGATTCCTCACTTACCATCGGCGGGAAGTTCGCGTTCAGCCACTGCTGCGCGGACCCTTGAACCGCCGCTTTTCCCTTACTATCCGCCAGGGAATGGTTACTCCCCTCGACCAGTTCCATGGCGACGCGGCGATGACGGCCCGCGAGATTCAGGATGTGCGCGAAATAGTCGAACTCGCCGGGCCTTGGTTTGAAGCCCGGGGACTCGCGAGAGGTCGCTTTCAGGATAAGAATCGGCGTTCCAGCGCTGGCCACCTGCTTCCAGCAGCGAAGAAGAGGCAAATTCGCGTTGGCTGGCAACTTGCGCGCCGAAACCACACCTTTGACCTTTTTCGCTAAGTTGAACGCCTTACTGAAGAGGCCTCCAACCCAGCTAGTTCCGGCCCAGGTGCTTAGCTCGTTGCGCAGTTTCGGCCTGGCCTTGGGCAGGTGAAAATAGGGATCCATCAAAACGAGACCCCGGCAATCTTTGGTGATTGCGGCCGTGAACAATGCGGATACGCCGCCCGCGCAGTGGCCTACGATGACCATTCCCGGGAGGCTGTACCGGGCGACGAGTTCCTTCACGGCGGCGGATAAGACCGGGGCATATTTGCCGGTGTTGATGAAATCGAGAACGTCTTCGGGTGGTTCGCCATCCGAGTCTCCCAGGCCTGGCACATCGAAGCGGAAGCATCGATAGCCGCTCTTGGCCAGGGTTTCGGCGAAATCGACAGCCGAATCGCCGGTGCCGGCTCTGGGAAGGAATCCGGGATTGAAAAAGAAAACTCCGGGGCGGCTGTCTCTAGACACGCGCTCCTGACGGGTGCGGTGGCAGGTACCGCGAAGGCGCACGCCGTCGACGGACACCGTGATCAGTTCGCGGGTCTCGATGGCTTCTTTCACTGCTCCCTCACTCCGGGCGGTCTCACTACTGGCGCGTTTAGAGCCGTGGTAATCCATTGGAAATTGTCGGCGAACAACTCCGCGAAATCTTTGTTGATTCCCTCGTATCCAATCGAAGAACCTTTGATCAGAGGCACCGAATTCTTGTCGAGCTTGAGAATTCTGACGGGCCGCTTGAGAACGGATGCTGCGCTCGCTTCGTCGCGCATGCACTCCGGAAGTCCGAACTTGAACGAATCGTGCCAGAGTCTGCCCGACCATCGATAGCCGGCCATTTCGAGGACTTCGCCTTCATCCAGCCGCCGCAAATAATCCGATGCCGGTTTGCGGTCGTCCCCGTACTTGAAAAGCTGTTCCGCTGCGATGCGCGGCAAAAGACACGAGCGAATCGCCTGATTGCAGTTCGTCGGCGGCGACCAGAGGACCAATGCGTCGGCCAAATCCTTTTCGAATGCCAGGGCGGCGAGAATTCCACCCATTTCAAGGCCGTGCAGGACAAGCGGTACTTCGGGCGAGCGCTGCCGAAGCCATCGGGAAAGAAGCTCGACGTCTTCCAGCCAGTCTGAAAACGTCATGCCCTCGAAGCTGCCAGTGCTTTCGCCGACGCCGCGATAATCGTAACGGAGACATTCGACGCGCCGGGCCGCGAGGTATCGGGCCCAACGAATCCATGGCAGGTAAGACAGATGCCGCTCCGGCGCGAACGGCCCTACCAGCAAGACGCGGGCGATGGGATCTTTGACTGCGTGCAGAACGGTATACAGGTGCTCGCCGGGGACTTCGAAGTAACCGGCCTGTTCCACAGGATTGTCAATGCCGCGTTGAGTCTGCACCCCCATATCCCCGCTTCACCGAATTCGCCTGTCCACCCGAAGTTGTCTGAGCTGAAGTGAAGCCGCATCGACCGGGGTCCTTCCTTACGGGACGGACCCCAGCCGACCGGCCGGCAAATTCCTCGGACAAAAAAACAACGGGCAACGAGCGATAATCGTTTACGCCTCCGCGGGACCCTCAATGACTTTTTGAAGCAGGCTGCGAAGCAGGTCGACACCTTCAAACAGGTTGGTGTCGGCGTCCGGCGGATCCAGCGCCATTTCGATTGAAAGCGCGCGGAACAGCTCGGCCGTGTGGGTGATGTCGCAGACGCCGTGCACGTCGGTGTATTCCATTTCCGAGGAGCCCTGGCGCTCGGCGAGGTCGGCCAGGTAGGCCATGAACTTCTGAATCCAGCCTTCGAAGAAACCCATGGTGATCAGGATCTGGACGCCGGACATGCGGCCCATGAAAAGGCGCACGCGGGTCAGGTCCCGATATACGGTCATCGCATCGGTCTGCGTGGGATGGGCGTGAGCGGCGATGGTGAATCTCCGCAGCATTTCCGGATGAGAGTCACGCACCTCTTCCGTCAGGTTTTCGATGATAATCTCGCGCGCCTCTTCCGATTTGACGGAAAGCAGGGCAGCAGTCATCCAGTAAATAAAGTTACCTTCCAGCACCGCGCTATAACGGGCAATGATGCCGCGGCGCTGCTCGGCCGAGAGATTCTCGGCGTCCGGTAATGAGCGTAATAGGTCTTCGATGCCAGACTCTAAACGCTCTTGAATCGGGGCTACTTGCAATTGGCTCGGCAGATCGGAAAAAGTTGAAGTCATTGGTTTTCTATCTCTGATGTCAAATTAACTGCGTCCCAGATAATGCTTGCCCATGAAGATCGCCCGCGGGAAGCGGAATCGCTCCGTGAAATCTCGGTGTAGACTTCCACCGTTCGTTCGCATGATGCATCCATCGTTCTTAGGAAGAGCAGGTTTTCCCGGAAAAGCCGGGTCTACTTTTACGTTCGGGTAAGCGGGAAGCAAGTCGGCTGCCAGAGTCAGAAATTCGTGTATACTAATGATTCTTTGACACTTTTCCGTTGGCTAGGCGGTTTCCCTTAGTCCACACTGGTGAACAATACTTGAACTTAGCCCCAAAAATATTGAAATTGGCCTCAGGGTAGCGTTTTGCCTGACTGACGTAAGCCTCCAAACGGGTTACTCGTCTAACAATTTGTGAACGACTGCAACATCTTAGGGGTTTTCCAACGGTGTTGCCGGCTTCAAACGTCTCGGTAGACGGAAGTTAACCTCGTCCTAAGTAAACGGCGCGGCGAATGGACGGGCAGTTTGACCCGATGCGACAAACTGACCCGCCGGAAGCGATTCAGCCGATGAGTTTAAAGGCAAACAACTTGGCTTATTACGTGCATAACTAATGCCGGTGCAGTTGGAGACCATCGAACCGAGATGTCTGTTAAATCCGAGATTCTGAATCAATTCACGCAGGTTGCCGAGGAGCAAAACCGGTGCCTGGCTCCGCTAGGCGACGATCTGCCTCTTCTCAACTCAGGATTGGACTCGCTTTGCCTGGCGGTCATCGTCGCGCGGCTGGAAGATACGCTGGGGGTCGATCCGCTTGGGGCGTCCGAGGACAGTTTTCCGGTGACGGTGGGAGAATTTGTCAGGTTCTACGAGAACGCGCTGAGTAAGCACCCTGTTTCGCGATCCAGTCAATTTGAGGGCTTCGCGGGCGGATAGCGCAGGGTTCGCACTCCATATCGTTTGAGAAAATCCAGGACCTCGTCGCCGAGGTCGTTCGAAATACGGGGCTGTTCCTTCCGCGTGACGTCGATCCAAACGATGTTCCGGGCCGTAAGGGCATCTCTCAAATCCGTTGGAATCTCGAGAAGGCTGAGAAATACGTCGGGTGCGCCCAGGGTCTTGACGGCTTCCCGGGGATCGCTATCCACCACTTCCAGGCCCCATTTTCTCCCCTTTTTCCGCTGGATCTCGTAGCATCTGCCGTCTCCCCTGGCATCGAAACCGAATCCGACGAGGAATTCGATCATCTCCGCGGTGATCTTTCGAAACATCTCGACTTTTTCGTCGTCGGAGACTGCCTTCGGAAAGACCGGCGGCTTTCCAACGATACGGGCGGGGTAGCCTACGGCGAGTGAACAGGGGGGAATCGTGCCGGACACAACCGAACCGGCTCCTACCATGGAGCCGTCGCCGATCTTGGTTCCAGGCAACACAAATACTCTCCACGCGAGTCCTACGCTGTTGCCGATTTCAATCGGCGCGAAGTCCGCGGGGTAGCCTTCAAACTGGTTCAGGAACGAGGAATGGCCGAAGATCAGGCAATGGCCGCCGATTCCGGAATCGTCGCCGATGACGATGGAGCGGGCGGGGTTGATAAACGACATCTGCATGATCAGGCAGTTGCGTCCCACGATGAACTTTGAATCCGGCCCTTGCAGGCCGCCGACGAATACCTGCTCGTTAATTTTCGTTCCTTCGCCGATTTCCATGTGCGGCGTATCCAGGAAGGTGGTCGAGCCGATTTGCACATGCGGTCCGATCACGATTTTCTTTCCGCGAATGACAGTGAGGAATCCGACGGAAGTGTGGTCGCCGATGTCGACCTGCTCGCCGCAAATCACGGAGCCCAGACCGATCGACACGCCCTTTCCGATCCGGTAGCCCTTCAGCCGATACCAGAAAATCTTGAGGAATCCCGGCCACCAGCCGTGCAGGAGAAGCGGGCGGATGGGGATCCGCGGTTTTTGGGTCAGCATTGGGCGGCGGTCGATCTATTGGGTCGACTGCATCCGTGGAAGTCGTTCTTTTCCAATTGCATCCAGACGATTTGGCAGCGAGGGAACGGGCTGCGATCGTCGATTTCCAAGGGTATCACGTTCGCCTGAAGTGCGTTGGTCTGTAGCACAAGGGTCAATACACCATTGATCGGCGTTTCGGCGTTTTCCCTTTGTTACCTCGATTGAATATTCGCGCTTGCATTTCCCGCTTGCATTTCGCGCTTGCATTTCAATGCCGGGTGAATTATGCTGACTGCCGCTTGCTCTGTTCGCAACCCTGAGGGGGATAAGTCTATGTATCGAAAACAATATCTGAAATTGGCGCTCATGCTGGCCGGCCTCGCGGTTACGGGATCAGCCCAGTGGAAAGCCAAGGACACCGAGTGGCCAACTTACACGGCGGATCTTTCGGGAACCAAGTATCGTCCGCTCGACCAGATCAATGCTTCCAATTTCAGCAAACTGGAGGTCGCGTGGCGATTCCGGACCGACAGTCTGGGGACTCGTCCGGAGTATAAGCTCGAAGGCACGCCGCTGATGATAAACGGCGTGATTTACGCGACGGCGGGAACGCGGCGCGCGGTGGTGGCGCTCGAAGCCAAGACCGGCGAGATGATCTGGATGCACAGCGTGCGCGAAGGCAATCGCGCGGCGATTTCTCCGCGGCAGCTTTCGGGGCGCGGCCTGGCGTATTGGAGCGACGGAAGGGGCGACGATCGCGTGGTTTATGTGACCACCGGGTATCGTTTGATGTCGCTGAATGCGAAGACCGGGCAGCCGATTCCGAGTTTTGGGGAAAAGGGGGTGGTCGATCTTAAAGTCGGGATGTATACAGGGACGGGGCAACAGATCGATCTGGAAACCGGCGAAGCGGGGCTGCATTCGACGCCGATTATTGTTGGCGATGTGGTGATGGTCGGGTCGGCTTTCAAGGAAGGCATGACGGTGATCACGCACAACAACACTAAGGGCCTGGTGCGCGCTTATGACATTCATAGCGGGAAGCTGCTGTGGACATTCCACACGATTCCAAAGAAGGGCGAGCCAGGATACGAGACATGGGAGAACGGGTCGGCGGATACGAACGGGAATACGGGTGTGTGGACGCAGTTTACTGTCGATCCGGAGTTGGGGTTGGTATATCTGCCGGTCGAGTCGCCGACTTCAGATTATTACGGCGGCGAGCGGCCCGGCAAGAATCTGTATGGCGAGAGCCTGGTGTGCGTCGAACTGAAGACGGGGAAGATGAAATGGTATTTCCAGATCGCGCATCATCCGGTCTGGGATTACGATCTGTCGTCGGCGCCGATTCTCGCCAACATTAATGTCGGCGGAAAAGCGATCAAGGCGGTCGCGCTGCCGAGCAAAGAATCGTTTCTCTATGTTTTCGATCGGGTCACGGGAGAGCCGGTGTGGCCGATTGAAGAGCGTCCGGTGGCGCAATCCGACGTGCCGGGGGAAAAGACGTGGCCCACTCAGCCGTTTCCGACGAAGCCGCCGGCTTACGGTCGAAATTACATCAAAATTCCGGATGATTTGATCGATTTCACGCCGGAAATGCGGGCAGACGCGATTGACCGGATGAAGAGCTATCGGGTGGAAGGTATGTTCACGCCGCCGGTAATCGGCGATCCGAAGGGCAAGTGGCTCGGGGGAATCAACCTGGGCAATGCGAGCGGCGGCACGAATTGGCCAGGGGCAGGATACGATCCGGAGACGCACATCGTGTATGCGCAGGCGGCGCAGGCGTATGTGACTCCGATTTCACTGCGGACGCCGCCGGAAGGCTTCTCCGATATCAAGTACGTGTCGGGCAGAAACGATCTGCCGTGGCGTGTTTCCGAGGGTCCGGGATTCGGCATGGCGGCGGATGCTCCGCAACCGGCGAGGGGCCGGGGCGGTCGGGGCGCGGAAGCGCCAGCGGCGGCGGGTGGAGGTCGCGGTGCGGCGCCGGCCGCGGGCGGAGGCGGGGGTGGGCTGCTGGTGCAGGGGCTGCCGATCGTGAAACCGCCTTACGGAGTGATTTCGGCGGTGAATCTGGATCGCGGGGAATTGCAGTGGCAAGTGCCCTACGGCGAGACTCCGGATAACGTCCGCATGAGCCCGGCATTGAAAGGGATGAATATCCCGAATACCGGGATGAACGGGAGCGTTGGGTTATTGGTCACCAAGACCCTTGTGATTTTGGGCGACAGCCAGACTACTTCCGTGACTCATCCGCGTGGGGCGATGCTGCGCGCGTACGACAAGGCTACCGGCAAGGAAGTTGGCGCAGTCTGGATGCCGGCTCCGCAAAGTGGTTCGCCGATGACGTACATGTGGCAGGGGAAGCAGTACATTATCATCGCGGTCAGCGGCGGAAACTACGCGGGTGAATATCTCGCGTTCGCGCTGCCGGATTCGGACGATACGGGCGGGCGCTGATCAAAAGGAGATCTATGAAAGCCATCACTGTGAGTGTCACTGCGATCCTGTTCGCTCTCTCTTTACCGGATAATCTGGCGGGCGACGAGCATCTTCCACGCGGGACAGCCACCGATGTGAGCAACGCTGAGATTCAGGCCATCGTGCAAAAGACGGCTGCCGCGAAGGTCAGCGACCAGCAGATTCGCGTGGTCAGCATCAACGGCGAGTACAACGTTGGCGTGGGCGTCGTCCATCGCGCGAAGACGGAGCCGGGGTCGCCGGGAAACGGGATCGAACACAGCCAGATCACGGAGGTGTACCACATCATTTCCGGGAACGCGACGCTGATGACGGGCGGCACGATTGAGAACCCCAGGGAATCGTCGCCTGACAGTCCAGTGGTCAAGGTTTTGAACGGACCGAGCACGGGAGGCGGGGCGATCAAAGGCGGGGTCAGCCGCAAAGTGGTCGCGGGTGACGTGGTGGTGATTCCCCCGAATACGCCGCACTGGTTCAGCGAGATTGCCACCGACCAGATCGTGTATCTGGTTGTCAGGGTTGACCCTCACAAGGTTTTGCCGGCCGGATACGTGGCCAAGTAAATTCCGCGAGTGTGCGCCACCTGTGAATGGGGCGCACACCCACTCGCGTTGTAAGTTGTTGCAAAGAAACATGCAACGCCTTGGCCAGTTTCGTGCGTCTAACAGAATCACGTATGAAAACGTTGTGGTGCCTGACGTTGATTCTGGCAGCTCCGCTGGCAGGCTGCGGACCGCTGGATGACGACGAGAAGGGCACTGGGGAACTGAACGTCAATTCGCGCTATACGGTGGAGAGCGTCCACGTCAACGGCGGAAATTTCAGGCTGCCGGAACCGCTGCGCATCTTGATCAACAGTTTTGTGGGCGAGAAGTTCGATCGCTCGGCTCTGGACAAGGTGGCCGATCGCCTGCGGGCCGATTTGCACGTTACCGATGTGAAGATCAGCGTGACGCGCGGCTCCGATCCCGAACACGTCAGCGTCGAGTTTCAGGTGAAGCCGCAAACCTTCGATCTTCTGATGGGGCGATCTCTGTATGCCTCCAAAGAAGGCTGGAGCGGGGAAGGCGGCGCCACGGTCAACGTCCACGGAAACGGAATCACGTTTGGATTACTCAGCGACGGCGATTCGATGCTGGAACGCTATGCCGGCATCCGCGCGAAATTCGAGCGGAAGAACGTCGGAACGGACCGGCTGCATCTGCGGTTCGAGTTTGAAAGCTATCACGAACAATGGAACCTGGCGACGCTGGACGCGGCGCAGCCGGGAGAGATTTATCGCACACGACAGGTTTATTCGCCGATGGCGACGGTTGTGATTTTCCAACCGCTCGAGCTGGACTTCGGCGTCAGCTTCGCGCGCTTACGGGTTCCTTTTTCCGCTCCTATTCAAACGGAGGGCGGAGGGGCTGCGGCGGCGAAAACCGAGTCCTCCAACGCGGTGGTCAGTACTCTGCGCTACCACCAGCGTTGGGGATCGGAACATGGGCAGGAACAGCAGGAAGTGAACGCTTCGTATGGAATCGAGGCGGGATCGAATCTTCTCGACACGGACCAGGTATTTACGCGGCATCTGCTGCGCGGACGCTATAAGAATCGTCACGCGCGGAACACTGTGGAAGTCGGATTCCTGTCGGGCGTGCTGCATGGAAACGCTCCGCTGTACCAGCGCTTTGCATTGGGCGATTCGACGACGCTGCGAGGCTGGAACAAATTCGATCTCGATCCGCTGGGCGGATCGCATGTGATTCACGGATCGATCGATTATGGGTATCGATTTTTGCAGGTGTTCTATGACGCGGGCGCAGTCTGGGACCGTGTTCAGGACCGCGAGCCGAAACAATCGGCGGGCGTAGGTTTTAAGAAAGAGTGTTTCCAACTGGCCGTGGCGTTCCCGCTGCGGTCGGGACGGGCCACTCCGATTTTTTATGCGGGTATGAAATTCTAGTCTGGTAAATACGTGCGAACCATCAAATCATGGTGGTTGATTCTCGCGTTCCTGTCGGGCTTCGCGCTGGCGATGATGGCCGAGGAGATGATCCTCAACTGGCGCGACAACCGGTTGGAGTTCTCCGCTCCACGTGTGCACTTTCTGGGAGGACGCCCGCTGGAACTGTTGCACAATGCCGCTCCGGTGCCGTTCGATTTTCAGGTGACGCTGTGGTCGGGAAGCCGGACGCATGTGTTTCAGAAGCTTACCGACCGGTTCGTGATCAGCTACGACCTGTGGGAAGAAAAATTCCGGGTGATCAAGACGCAATCTCCGGTGCGGCGCATCGAACATTTGAGCGCGGTGGACGCGGAAAAGTGGTGCTGGCAGCAGATGTCGATGGACGTGAACGGAGTCGGCGCATCGGAGCCGTTGTGGACGCGGTTTGAGATTCGCGCGGAAGACGCCAAGGACGGTCCACTGTTCGGAGGAAGCATCAACGATTCGGGAGTGAGCCTGGCAAGACTGATCGAACTGTTCAGCCGGCCGCCGGCGCAGCAGTCGCATTGGGGGCCGTTCGACGTCGGGCCGTTTACGCTGGATGAATTGAAGCGGAGCGTGCGCAGAGGGTCGTAGAGTGGTTATTAGCCACTCATGAACCGGCTGCGCAACCGCCTGATTTTCGTATTCGTCGCGGCTACGATTCTGCCCCTGGGGCTTACTCTTTGGACCACACTCAGCCTCTTAAATCTCAGCCTGGGCCTGGCGCCGTTCGCTGAATTAGACGCGGTTTCGAAATCGCTGGAGACGACCGGGCGCGAGCTGTATAAAGCATCGAAAGAGGCGCTGGCGCGGGATGCGGCGGAGGGGCGCGCTCCGGCGAGGCATCTGAACCCTGCGGAGGCGCAGGCGTTTTGGGATAGCGGCGTCGCGGAGCAGTTCGAGTTGGGAGGCGAGCAAAAAGACCGGCTGGATTATTTGGTCCGGCATGGAGAGGAGGTCTGGGTGTACTCGCGGCCCATGCCGGTGCCTATGGGAAAGCTGACGCGGGAGATTGCGGAGGCGCGGCAGTCGCTGGATAAATCCTCCGTGCGGGATTTGCGGCGCGGATTCGGAGGGCCGCTGCTATTGGTCGCCTCGGCTCTGTGGCTGGCGGCGCTCGGGGGGCTGATCTACCTGGCATCGCGAATCAGCCGGCCGGTGCAGCAGTTGACGCAGGGATTGGATCGCGTGGCGAAAGGCGATCTGTCGGCGCGCGTGGAACCGGTTAAGGCGGACGAAATCGGCGCGGCGGTGGACGCGTTCAATCACATGGCGGGTCAGCTTCAGCATGCCCGGGAGCGATTGATCCATGTCACACGCCTGGCGAGCTGGCAGGCGGTGGCGCGCAAGATGGCACACGAGGTGAAGAATTCGTTGACGCCGATTCGTTTGACGATGGAGGAGATCATCAGCCGGCGGGGTGAGCCGGGGCGCATGTTTCTGGAACAGGCGGCGCAGATTGTGGCGGACGAGGTGAATACGCTCGAAAAGCGGGTGCGGGCGTTTTCCGAGTTTGCATCGGAGCCGCCGGTGCTGCCGCGGGAAGTGGACGTGAATGCGCTGGTGGAGGAACGGATTGCGTTTCTAAGGACGGCGCACCCGGAGGTGACGTATCGGGTCCGGCTTTCGCCGGAGCATCCGACGGCGGTGGCAGATCCGGACCTGATCAAGGGCGCGCTGACGAATCTGCTGGAAAATGCGGCGCAGGCGGCGCAGCCCGATGGCACGGTTCTGGCGGCGACGGTGGTGTCGGGGTCGCGGCTGTCGATCGAGATTCACGATTCCGGACCGGGGCTGAGCGTGCAGGCGCGATCGAGCTTGTTCGAGCCGACGATTTCGTTCAAGAAAGGCGGAATGGGGCTGGGATTATCGATCGCACGGCGCAGCGCGCTGCTGTGCGGCGGCGATATCGAGACAGTGGACGGCGAATTGGGAGGCGCGGCGTTCCGGGTTGTGTTGGACGCAGGCGGCGGGACGACAGGAGCCAGGAATTCGAATGGGGCGTACGATGGGGCAAAGCCGGGTATTGATCGTTGACGACGAGGAGAACATCGGCCGGAGCTTGCGGCTGATTCTGGAGCGTGAAGGATACGCCGTCAGCTCCTGCGTCAGCGTCGCCGAGGCGAAAGCGCAATCGCAGCGGGCGGATGCTTACTTGATCGATGTGAAATTGCCGGACGGAAGCGGGATCGATCTGGTTCGATGGATGAAATCGAACGATATCGAATCGCCGATGCTGATGATTTCGGGGCATGGGACGATTGCCGATGCCGTGGAGGCGACGCGGGCGGGCGCATTCGATTTTCTCGAGAAGCCGCTGAGCCGCGAAAAAGTCCTGTTGTCGTTGCGGCACGCGCTGGATCAGACCAATCTGCGAGAAGAGAACCGGCGGCTGCGCGAATTGGTGGGCGGGGCGCGGATGATCGGATCGAGTCCTTCGTTCGAGCGGGTGCTGGAACAGGCGACGATGGCGGCTCGAAGCGATGCGCGGGTTCTGCTTGACGGCGAATCGGGGACGGGGAAGGAATTGCTGGCGGCGCATATTCATGCCGAGAGTCCGTTCGCGGGAGGGCCGTTCGTCAAAGTGAACTGCGCGGCGATTCCTACGGAGCTGATCGAGAGCGAATTGTTCGGGCATGAGAAGGGCGCGTTTACGGGAGCTACGTCGGCCCGAAGAGGAAAGTTCGAGTTGGCGGATGGCGGGACGCTGTTCCTGGACGAGGTCGGGGATCTGCATGGGTCGTCACAAGCGAAGCTGCTGCGGGTCTTGCAGGAAGGCGAGTTTCACCGGGTTGGAGGCGAGCAGTCGATTCGCGTAAGCGTGCGCGTGATTGCGGCGACGAATCGGGATTTGACGGAGATGGTCGGGCAGCAGAAATTTCGCGAGGATCTGTATTACCGGTTGTGCGTCGTGCCGGTGCGGGTGCCGTCGCTCCGGGAGCGGCGGGAGGATATTCGTCCGCTGGCGGAGTATTTTCTGGGGGAATTTTGCGCGCGGAATAATTTCAAGCCGAAGGCGTTCGATCCGGTCGTGTTCGAGGCGCTCGAAGATTATGGATGGCCGGGGAACATTCGCGAATTACGGAACACGGTGGAACGGATGGCGATTCTGACGCGGGGCGACGTGCTGCAGGCGGAATCGGTGCCGGTGGAGATCCGGATCGCGCGATCGTCGGGCGGGCGAGGGAATCTACGCGAGGCGAAGGAAACGGCGGAAAGGGAGCACATCCTGCGGGCGCTGGAGGAGAGCAAGTGGAATGTGTCGAGCGCGGCCCGGGTGTTGGGGATGGAGCGGACGAATTTGCACAAGCGGATTCGGGCGTTGGGGCTGGCGAGGGGGGATCGGTAGGGGTCGATTTCTGGCCGCAGATGGACGCAGATTGACGCAGATCTGGACCAATTTTAGGCCGACGTGACTGGTGTAGTCGCGGGTTCGATGGGATAGCCGAGTTCCCGCCATGCGGTGTAGCCGCCTTCGAGAGGGCGAACGCGGGTTAGGCCAAGTTTCTTGAGTTGTAGCGCCACACGGGCGCTAGTGGCTTCGTTTGGTCAAGTGCAGTAGAGCAGAATGTCGCGGTCGCGCGGGATCTCGGCGTGACGCTGCTCCAATTCCTTTCGATCGAACCATAGCGCGCCCGGCAGCTTCATTCCGTCGAACTCGACTTCGGTGGACGAACGCAGATCGAGGATCACGAAATCGGACAAGCGTTCGAATACTTCTTCCGGGGTGACGCGTGCGATGCGCAGGCTGTGCATGAATCGCTTGCGCTGCCAATATTTCCATCCGATCCAGACGGCGAGGATCGCGCTTACCACCGCGAGCAGCCAGCCGCCAAGGCGGAATGCAAACTGGCCGACGTCTTCGAGCTGTTCGCGAAAGATGTATCCCAGGCCCATATAGGCGCCGGCCCAGAGAAGGACGCCGGCGCCATCGGTGGATAGAAACATCCAGGCGGGCATGCGCGATAGGCCGGCCATCGGCGGCGCGATGGTGCTCAGCCCGGGGACGAATTTCGCGACGACCAATGCCCAGCCGCCCAGTTTCTTGAACCAGGAGCGGGTGCTGCTGACGCACGAATCGGGTTCCAGGGAGATACGGCAGAGTAACTTTAGAACCGACGCGCCTTTCTGGCGGCCCAGAACATACCACGCGCCATCGGCGATTAGCGCGGCCACGAATGCGATGCCGAGGGCCGGGCCTAACGACGTACGGCCCAGGCCAATGAGCGCGCCCATGGCAAGCAGGATCGGAACCGAAGGCACCGGCGCCCCCAACTGTTCCGCCAGCACCCAGGCGAACAACACCCAGTAACCGTGGCGCAACAGAAATTCGAGGGTCTGGTGCATTCACTAATTATGCTTTGCGCGCGAACTCGGCGTCGATGGTGATATGGACGTCCTCGCCGACCACCACGCCGCCGGTTTCCAGCGCCATGTTCCAGACCAGGCCGAAGTCCTTGCGATTGATCGTGGTGCTGGCGGAAGCGCCGCGCCGGTAAAAGCCCCACGGGTCCTTGGCTTCCGGCGTCAAGGAGTCGACTTCAAGCGTCACTTCTTTCGTAACGCCGTGGATGGTCAGATCGCCGATGACTTTGAATTCGTCCTTGCCCTCGGGCTTGATTTTCTTCGAACGGAAAGTGATGGTGGGGAACTTTTCCACATCCAGGAAATCCGCGCTCTTTAGATGCGTGTCGCGATCCGGCTCGCGCGTGTTGATGCTGGTGGCATCGATGGTGATCTCGACGGCCGATAATTCGTGGGTGGGGTCCAGGGTGACGGTACCGCTGACCTTGGTGAATTCGCCCTTGACGTTCGAGATCATCAGGTGGCGGACCTTGAACATCGCGGCCGAATGCTGGGGATCGATCTGGTAGACCACCGTTCCGGTAGCTGCTGGGGTGCTCATGTTTGTCTCCTTTTTCTTGAGATACACAGTTGATGACGACGCCCGCTTAAAAGTTTCAACTGCTTGGAGACGCTACTGTTTATCCGGATTCATGACGGCGATGTAACCCAGATTACG
The DNA here is from genome assembly GCA_035308605.1 of Bryobacteraceae bacterium. GTDB lineage: Bacteria > Acidobacteriota > Terriglobia > Bryobacterales > Bryobacteraceae > Palsa-187. The sequence goes on along the minus strand of DATGGL010000323.1, from coordinate 67,232 downwards.
ATACAGTTGCTTATAATCGAGGCCGCAGCCGACGACAAAACGGTCGGGAATCTCAAAACAGCGGAAATCGACAGGAACCTGAACGATGCGCCGGACGGTGCGGTCGAGCAGCGTGCAGATCGCGATGGAACGGGGCGCGCGGCCCGCCAGCGTCTGGAGCAGGAAACGCGTAGTGAAGCCGGTGTCGACAATGTCTTCAATCAGGAGGACATCTTCGTCCTGAATGGGATCGTCCAGATCCTTGGCGATGCGGACCATGCCGGGGGCGGCGCCGCTGAAACTGGAGATGGCGAGGAAATCGATTTTTACCGGAATTTCGATGGCGCGGGCGAGGGCTGTCAGGAAGAAAACGGCGCCTTTCAGGACGCAGATCAGCTTCAAATCGCGGCCGCGATATCTTTCGGTAATTTCGCCGGCGACTTCGCGGATTCGAGTGGAGACTTGTTCTTCGGTGAACAGGATGCGCTCGATCACAACGCCGCCGCTTTCAGGCCGTACTTGAAGATCAGATCCTGAAAATCCTTCTGATAAAAGACCTGGATATTGATGTGCGGGTAAATGGCGCGCAGCAGCTTTATTTTACGGTTTTTGCGAGTCACGAGAGTTTGCTTCATGGTGGTCAGCTCGACGTAGAGGTCGAATTCGTGCAAATAGAAGTCGGGCGTGAAGGCTTCGGTTACATTGCCGTCCTTGTCCCATTGAAGGGCGAAACTGCGGGGCTCGTAATCCCATTGGATGCGGTAGAAGTCGAGAAGATTGGCGAACAGCTCTTCGCTGGGATGGCCGAAGGAGGCAACCTTCAGGCTGGCGCGGCCGGCAGGAACGATGCCGTGGCGGGCGAGATCGAAGCGGGTTCTGAACTGGAGCTGGGCCTCGGCTGCGGCTGACAGAAGTCCGTGTTCGGGGAGCGCGCGGGCCGTGACGGCGGCGCGCAGGACCTCGGCCATCTGACTGGCATCCATGTATTCGGCGTTGAGGATGATATCGAGGGATTCGGGCTGGGGGCGGGAGCGGCCGAAGCGCGTGCGGCGAAGGCGGCGGCTTTCCAGGTCCTGCTCCGCGAGGAGTTCCCGGGCGGCGGGGCGTTCCAGGCGCTGATCGAGCATCACGTTTCCGATGCGGCGGGCTTCCGGGGCGACGACGCCGGCCCTGAGGAGCATCGGGAACGGAGTGAATAGAGCTTCGGCGCCGGGAAGGGCGACTACCAGATGATGCTGGGCGGCAATGCGGGCGAGGATCGAGACGACGGCGGGTTTCCAGGCTCGATCGGGGATGGGGGTTTCGCCGAATTCTTCGATCATCCATTGCTGGAGCCGGGTTTCGGTGACCAGTTCGAAACGCAGGAGTTGGGCGGCGCCGTGGGCGACCTCTTCCCATCGCGAGGCCGGCTCGCCGGAGATTGTCAGCAATGCCATCGGCTACAACTGCCAGAATAGCGTGCTAGCGCCGGCGTGAAATGATCCCGAAGATGGCATCGGCGAGGGTGCGGTTACCGGCCGGCGTGAGATGACAATAGTCGGTGAAGGTTTGGACGGTGGTTTGGTCGAAGACGTTGGTCAGATCTTCAAAGTGGAAGCCTTCGGTGCGCGAATCGTCCGCGAGTTGGGCGGCGATTACGGGATAGAGCGTTTCATAGGAGTACATTTCCAACCGGCCGGCCACGGAGCGGTCGTAGGCAGCCAGGCGGGATTCCACTTCGGTCAGAGGCTTACGAGTCAGGCGGAGGGTCGGCTGCAGCAGGAAGAAGTCGTCGATTCCGTCCAAGGCCAGGACGCGATGAATCTGGCGGACTGCGTGCCGGTAGTAGCCTGCTTGCGACGCGATCGCCTGATAGCGTTGCTGATCGGCGGCCGAGAGATCGGTAAGTCTTATGCCCACCGGAACCGGTCCGGCGATGCGTTCGCGGCGGTAGCGCAGATGTGACCGGTGCTCCGCGCGGTCGTGAAGGGCGCGAAACAGGACGCTGTTTCTTACAAGCCATGTCGAGATCATCGTTTCCAGAGCGGGCAGGCCGTGGGGATCGGTGAGATCGTTGAACTGTTCGGCGAGGGCGGTCTGGGCGTAGGCGTCGAAATCCGCACCGGAGCGAACGAGCTGGCTCAGGTCATTGACGCCGTCGAGCAGGATCACCTGGTCTGGCTTGTAGCGCAATAGGAGGGATAAGATCCGGGCGAGATCTTCATGGAGCTGGAATCCGCTCACGGCTGCGTTGATCACCTCCCAACGGGTTGCGGGAAACGCGGCGTTCAGGCGCTGCTCGAGGTAGTAATCGATGGTTTCGTGATTACTGATTTTCCATCGCGAGTCGATTTCGGGATAAACGGTCTCGGCGCCGTAGGCGACGGAGCCGCCAAGGATGAAAATGCGCGTCGTGCCGCTCGGCTTTTCCAGCGGGATGTCCGTGTCGCGGCGGAATCCTTGCGCGTTGTGGTGGACGCCCAGACGATCGAAGTTTGGCGTGGTGCGAAACGCTGACCACCGGTCGATGATTTCCTCGGCCTGTTCGCGTCCGCGTCCGCGTTTTGCGGAGACGTACCAGCGGGCCGCATACTCCGCTATCGCGAAGATCGCGCACACGATGACGACGTTATAAAGGACGAAGGCCGCCGCCTTGAGCGCTTTCCGCACGCCCGAATCTAGCACGCGATGCGAAGTCAAATCTATGAAGTTCGACGCCCAGTTTGACGCGCCGTCCGAGGCTCTGGTGGTATGCTCGGGGCAGAGCCGCTTTACATGAGTTCCCGGACGGCACTGTGGCGCATTGGCTGCGGCTTGGTTTTTGTCACCGCCCTTTACGCGTTCCAGCGTCCCTTCCACCAATTCCCAGGCGTCGAATATTTTGAGTTCGAGGTCCCGCCGGACTACGAACAGCCCGGCGAATGGACCTTTGCCCGGCTGATGTTCCCGCCCGGGCCGCTGGATGGCTACCGGCCTCGATTTCAAGGCGACTGGCGGCGGGGACTATCGCTGTGGACCCAGGATTATCCGCGCGCGGACCGTCATTTTTCGCTCGCCGTGCGGAGGCTTACCCGGCTGACCGTGCGATCGGTGGAGCAGCCGGTGATGCTCGAAGACGGGGAAGAGACTTTCAACTGGCCCTGGTTGTACGCGGTGCAAGTCGGGGAGTGGGGCCTGAACGAAGACGAGGCGCGCATCATGCGCGAGTATCTGCTGCGCGGCGGGTTTTTCATGGCCGACGATTTCCATGGCATCGATGAATGGAATGAGTTTGAGAAACGGATCAAGTTTGTATTTCCGGAACGGCCGATTGAAGAATTGGCGGACGACGATCCGGTTTTTCACACGGTTTACGATCTGAGCGATAAGGTTCAGGTGCCCGGCCAGGCGCATTTGCGATTGGGGTATAAGAACAACGGGATCGGCGCGCACTGGCGCGGGATTAAAGATGACAAGGGCCGGATCATGGTGGCGATTTCCTACAACTCGGATCTGGGGGACGCGTGGGAATATGCGGACGATCCGTACTATCCGGAGAAGTTCTCGGGACTGGCGATCCGGATTGGGGTTAACGACGTGATGTATGCGATGACGCATTAGCGGCTTCCGCTTGCTGGCGCGCGCGGTTCGGTGTCGAGGATTGTTATCGGAACCGCGAACGAGAGTGAGCCGGTCTTGAACGTCTGATATCCTCCAGTCAAGGGCATTTGTGCGGATTTTGCAGCTCACAGCGGGTGCGGCCGGCATGTATTGCGGGACCTGTCTGCGCGATAACGCGCTGGCGACGGAGTTGATCAGGCTGGGTCACGACGTCACGCTGATGCCGCTGTATACGCCGACGCTGACGGATGAGCGGAATGTCAGCGGCGACAAGATTTTCTTCGGCGGGATCAGTGTGTATCTCGAGCAGAATTGGGCGCTGTTCCGCAAGACTCCGTGGCTGCTGGACCGGTTGTGGGATTCGAAAGTCGCGCTGAAGGCCGCAGCGAAACGGACCATTCCTGTGGACCCGCATTTTCTGGGCGCGATGACGGTTTCGATGCTGGAAGTGGAGAATGGGCGGCTTAAAAAGGAGCTGCAAAAGATGCTCCAGTGGCTCGAATCGGAGCCGCGGCCGGATGTGATCAATCTGCCGTATACGCTGCTTATCGGGCTGGCTGCGCCCCTGAAGAAATCGCTGGAAGCGCCGGTCTGCTGCACGCTGCAGGGCGAGGATCTGTTTCTGGAAGGGCTGAATGAGCCGTATCGCACGCGGGCGCTGGATCTGATCCGGCAGAACATTCCGCATGTCGATTGTTTTTTGGCAGTCAGCGATTACTATGCCGAGTTCATGTGCCGCTACCTGGGAATTCCGGAGCACAAGATGGAAGTGGCGCGGCTGGGCGTAAATACGGACGGGTACCGGACGGATTTGCCGCCGCCGAAAGCGGCGTCTGGCGAGATCCGCATCGGGTATTTCGCGCGAATTGCGCCCGAAAAGGGACTGCACGTGCTGGCGGACGCGTACCGGATCGTCAGGCGCGAAGAACCCAATTGTGTTCTGGAGGCGGCCGGATACATGGCGGCGGAACACCGGTCGTATCTGGATGGGATCGAACGGCAAATGCGGGAGTGGGATGTGCCGTTCACCTATCACGGCGTGCTGGACCGCGAGCAGAAGATTGCGTTTTTGGAAAGCCTTGACATTCTGTCTGCGCCGACGGTGTACGCCGACCCGAAGGGGATTTTTGTATTGGAGGGGATGGCCGCGGGTGTGCCATTCGTCCAGCCGCATCATGGGTCGTTTCGAGAAATGTCGGAGCGGACGGGCGGCGGGATTCTGGTGGAACCGGAGAATCCAGAGAGCCTCGCGCAGGGGCTGCTGAAGTTGATCCGCGATGGCGACCTGCGTGCGGAACTTGCCGGAAAGGCGCATGCGGGCGTCCGCACCAGTTACACCGTGAATCAGATGGCGGAGCAGACTCTTGCGGCGTTTTCCCGGCAGGGCGTCGCGGCCGTTTCGTAATGCTCGAAGTTCGCGACGTTTCGAAATCGTATCCGACCCCGCGTGGTCCGCTGACGATTCTTACGGATGTTTCGCTATCGCTGGAACAAGGGGAAGCGATCTCGATTGTCGGGCCGTCGGGTACGGGAAAGAGCACGCTGCTCTATATTCTGGGCGCGCTGGAGCCGCCCACTTCGGGAACGGTGACGCTGGATGGGCGGAATCCGTTCACGCTGGGCGACAAAGAGCTGTCGGCGTTCCGAAACAAAGAGGTCGGATTTGTTTTTCAGGATCATTGCCTGTTGCCGCAGTGTTCGGTGTTGGAGAATGTGCTGATCCCGACAATGGTCGGCGGCGGCGATGGCGCTGGGCGGGCGCGCGGGTTGCTGGAGCAAGTCGGGCTTTCCGAGCGGCTGGATCATCGGCCGGCGGAGCTTTCGGGCGGCGAAAAGCAGCGCGTGGCGATCGCGCGAGCGCTGATCCGCGGGCCGAAGTTGCTGCTGTGCGATGAGCCGACGGGAAATCTGGACCACGAGACTGCGTCCCATGTCGCGGAACTGCTGCTGGAGATGAACCGGTCATTGAACACGATTCTGGTGGTCGTGACGCACAGCGCGGAGCTGGCGGGGCGATTTTCAAAGTCGTTCGAGATGATCGAGGGGCGGTTGAACCAACGATCCAGGGAACGTCATGAAGATTGACGGCATCGTCGAGACAGCGCTGCACGTGGAGGACGTCGCGCGGTCGGCAGAGTTTTACGAAGGCCTGTTTGGATTGAGGCGGCTGGGCGGCGACGCCCGGTTTTGCGCGTTCGCGGTGCCGGGGAATGCCGTGCTGCTGCTCTTCAAACGGGGCGGGACGCTGGAGCCGGTGGTGATTCCGGGCGGCGTCATTCCGCCGCATGACGGATCCGGGCGAATGCACTTCGCGTTCAAGATTTCGGCGGATTCGCTCGAGGCGTGTCAGCGCGAACTGGCCGAGCGGAAGATTCCGGTCGAGAGCACGGTGCATTGGCCGCTGGGTGGGACGAGCTTGTATTTTCGAGATCCCGACGGGCATCTGGTGGAGTTGATCACGCCGGGGTGCTGGGAAGTTTATTGAATGGCCGCTGATTCACGCTGATTTACGCAGATGTTTTCATTGGTCAAACGCAGTCTCGCGTATTATTGGCGGACCAACCTTGCCGTGATCCTGGGAGTGGCGACGGCGGTCGCGGTGCTTTCGGGAGCGCTGCTGGTGGGGGATTCGGTGCGCGCGAGCTTGCGCGATCTGGTGCTGGCGCGGCTGGGGAAGACTGAGGCAGTTGTTTCAAGCGCCCAGTTTTTTCGCGAGCAGTTGTCGCGCGACGTTCCGGGTTCTGCCCCGTTGATCGTTTTGCAGGGGATGGTCACGCACGAGCGGGATCGGCGGCGGGCGGCGAATGTCGCGATTTATGGCGTCGATGACCGGTTCTGGCAGTTTCACGGGGTCGCGGCGCACGGCGGCGCTGAGGCGTATGTGAGTGACGCGCTGGCGCGTGAACTGGGCGCACGGGCGGGCGACGCGATTTTGGTACGGGTGGAGAAGCCTTCGGCAATTCCGCTTGAGTCGCTGCATGGGAGGAAGGATGATCCGGGGCGGACGATCCGCTTTAACGTCGGGTCCGCGCTCGACCAAAAACAGCTCGGGGAGTTTTCGTTGCGGCCGACGCAGGGGGATGTTTTCGCGGTCTTCGTTCCGCTGCGGAGGTTGCAGCGCGATCTGGTGCAGCCGAATCGAGTCAACACGCTGTTGCTGGCGTCGACCGCGTTTCCGAAAGACAAGGTGACGCTCGAGGATCTCGGTGTCAAAGTGCGGGCGCTGCCGGACCATGACGAACTGTCGGTCGAGGCCGATAGCGCAGTGTTGAGCGATGCGCTGGTGGAGAAGGTGAAAGAAGTCGCGGGTGCTAGCGCACATCCGGTATTCAGTTATCTGGCGAATGCGATTCGGGTCGGGGGGAAGGAAGTTCCGTATTCGCTGGTGGCGGCGGTGGATCGGGATTGGCCGGCGGATGCGATTTACGTGGATGACTGGGCGGCGCGCGATTTGGGAGCGAAACCCGGCGATCCTGTGACGATCGAATATTACTATTGGGAACCGTCGGGGAGTCTGGTGACCCGTACGGCGACGTTTCGGCTGGCGTCGGTCTTGCCGATGACGGGAATCGCTCTCGATCGGGATCTGACTCCGGAGTATCCGGGCATCACGGAGGCAGATTCGATCGGATCGTGGGATCCGCCGTTTCCGATTGATTTGAAGCGTGTGCGGCCGCGGGATGAGGAGTATTGGAAGAAATATCGTACGGCTCCGAAGGCATTTATCGGGCTCGCGGCAGGGCAGAAGTTGTGGGGATCGCGGTTCGGCAATGCGACTTCGATCCGAGTCGAAGGGACCAGCGACGCGGCTGCGCTCGCGGCGAAATTGCGGGAGAGAATCGATCCGGAGAAGCTGGGAATGGCGGTTTATCAGCCGCGGGCGCAGGCGCTGGGCGCGGCACAGGGGTCGACCGATTTCGGCGAGTACTTCACTTATTTCAGCTTCTTCCTGGTGGTTTCGGCGCTGCTGTTGACGGGATTGTTCTTTCAACTGGGAATCGAACAGCGGCTGCGTGAGATCGGCACGCTGCGGGCGATCGGATTTTCGAGTTCGCGGATTCGGCGGATGTTCGTCGTGGAAGGGCTGGCGTTATCGATTGCCGGGACGGTGGTCGGGACACTGGGAGCGGTCGCGTACGCGGCGTTCCTGCTGTATGGGCTGAGGACGTTCTGGCGTGGGGCGGTCGGAACCGGGTTGCTGGAGCTTCACATTTCCGCGGGTTCGCTGATGGGGGGCGGGATTGGCGGCGTGGTGATCGCATTGTTGTGCGTCCTGGCGACGCTGCGGAGTTTGCGGCGGGCGAGTCCGCGGGATCTGCTGGGCGGGACGCGCGGAGTCTCGCCGGAACCGGCTCGCGGATCGAAGCGGCTGCGATGGGTCGCGGGGATTGCCGGAGTGGGCGGGATTGCGCTGGTTGCGGGCGCGTTCGCGCATGCGATTCCGGATGCGGCAGGATTTTTCGGAGCGGGGACCTTGCTGCTGGTCGCGGCGATCTGTTTCGAGTGGGCCCGGCTGCGGGATCAGCGCGGCGTGGTGGATGGAGTGGTCCGGCTGGGATTCCGGAACGCGGGACACAAGCCGGGGCGCAGTGTTCTGTCGATCGCGTTGATTGCGTCGGCGGTTTTTCTTGTGGTGGCGCTGGACGCGTTTCGGCGGCCTCCGGTGGCGGTTTCGGATCCGAAGTCGGGGGCGGGCGGATTTCCGCTGGTCGCGGAGGCCCAGTTGCCGTTGTTCTGGGATCCCAATACGGCGGCGGGGCGCGACAACCTGAATATGGGGAACGTTACGGGCGCTCATTTTTATGCGTTTCGATTGCGGCCGGGTGAGGATTCGAGCTGTTTGAATCTTTACGAGCCGCGGAATCCGCGAGTGCTGGGGGCACGGCGGGAGTTTATCGATCTGGCGCGGTTTTCCTTCGCGGAGTCGATTAAGAAGACGCAGAATCCGTGGACGCTATTGGAGAAGGATCAGGCTGACGGGGCGATTCCGGCGATCGCGGATGCGAATTCGATCGAGTATGTGCTGCATAAGAAACTTGGCGATACGGTCGATGTCGATGGACGAAAGCTGAGGCTGGTAGCGGCGCTCGACGACAGCATCTTTCAGAGTGAGTTGATTATCTCCGAGAGCCGGTTCACGCGGGCTTTTCCTGAGGAGCAGGGCTTTCGCTATTTCCTGATCGACGGGCCGGCTGCAATCGGGGCGCAGATCGAAGAGGCGCTTTCCGATTACGGATTCGATGTGATTTCGACCGAGCAGCGCCTGGCCGCGTTTCATCGCGTGGAGAACACGTATCTGTCGACGTTTCAAGCGCTCGGCGGGCTGGGGTTATTGCTGGGAACGCTGGGACTCGGCGCGGTGCTGCTGCGCAACGTGATGGAGCGGAGGAAGGAACTGGCGCTGCTGCGGGCCGTGGGGTATCGGCCGGAGCATCTACGGACCATCGTGATTGCCGAGAACGGATTTCTTTTGATCGTGGGCACCGCGATCGGAGCCGTGTGCGCGTTTGTCGCAATTGCGCCGGCGTTTTTTGCGCGCGGAGGACATTTGCCGAATCCATCGCTCGCGCTGCTGCTGCTGGCGACGCCGGTGGCGGGGATGATTGCGTCGCTAGCGGCGGTTCGAGCGGTAACGCGCGCGCCGCTGCTGGAGACGCTTCGCGCGGACTGAGTGTATGCTGCTGAGTATGAAGCCGGGGCTGCTGTTTCTGGTCGCGCTCTTCGCTGCAAATGCGGAGAACTGGCCGCAGTGGCGCGGGCCGAATCTCAATTCCACCAGCGGGGAAACCGGGCTGCCGGTGAAGTGGTCGGCCAAGGAGAATATCGCCTGGAAACTTCCGCTGCCGGCTTGGAGCGGCGCGACTCCTATCGTCTGGGAGGATCTGGTGTTTCTGAGCGTCGCCGAGCGCGGGAGTCTGTATCTCTGGTGCGTGGACCGCCGCGGGCCGACGGTCGCGTGGAAAAAGCTTCTCGGCGACGGCGATCACAAGCAGATGAAGCAGAACATGTCCTCGCCCTCGCCGGTGACAGACGGTAAGAACGTCTGGGCCATGACGGGGACGGGCGTGTTGAAGGCTTTCGATTTTGGCGGCAACGAAGTGTGGGGCCGCAACATTCAGAGCGACTACGGGCGCTTTGGGCTCAATTGGGGCTATGCATCAAGCCCGCTGCTTCACGAAGATTCTTTGTACGTGCAGGTGCTGCATGGGATGCGGACGCGCGATCCCTCTTATCTCTTGCGCATCGACAAGAAGACCGGCAAGACGCTGTGGCGCATCGAACGCCACACCCCTGCCACGTTTGAATCGCCCGACTCGTATTCGACGCCGATCGTCGCCAGGACGGGAAACGAGACGCAGCTTATCGTGCTCGGGGGCGATGTGGTCACGGGACACGATTTGAAAACGGGCGAAGAGTTGTGGCGGATGAAGGGATTCAATCCGTCTAATGACGGGAGCTATCGCACGGTCGCGTCGGCGTCATTTCAGGAGGGAATCGTCTTCGCGCCGTCCCGGGAGCGGCCGGTACAGGCATTCAAGATCGGCGGGCGGGGCGATATTACGAAATCGAATCTGTTGTGGCAGTTCAATAATGGTCCGGATGTGCCGACGCCGGTGGTCGACGGGAAGTACTTTTATTCGATCAACGATCGCGGTATCGTGTACTGCCTGGATTCGAAAACCGGGACGCCGGTTTACGGGGCGAAGCGGATCAAGCCGGGTACATATTCCGCGTCGCCGATTTTGGCTGACGGCAAGATCTACATCACCAATGAGGACGGGCTGACCAGCGTGCTGAAAGCCGGGCCGCAGTTCGAGGTTCTGGCGGAGAACGACGTGAACGATTATTGTTTGAGCACGATTTCGGTCTCGGCAGGGCAGCTCTTCTTGAGGACGGCGCAGGCGCTGTATGCGATCGGGAAACGACGCTAGCGGAGCCACCAGCTCAACGAATCCGACGCAGCCGTAAAAACTTCATCCGCGGAGGATCGCGTCAGACGCTCTGGGGCGAGGGTCCAGTTTCCGGACGGTTTGTAGGACGGGTCGTGATAAACCCAAAGTTCGCCTGAGTCGGCGTGCGTCAGGACCGCGGCGTTCGTGGTGCAGTCGTAGTCTTCGTTTTCGACATTGAAGCGCATATGATTGCGGTCGATGGTGCCGGCGTTCACGAATGGTTTTCCGGCGACGGGTTCCGACGCGAAGAAATATCCGCCTTTGCCGGGAAGGTAGAACATCACAAAGCGGCCGGATACGGCGGTCGGCGGAGGCGGACCAGCGACAGCCGAACGGTCGACCGAGCAATGCAGGTCGGAAAGGCGCAATGGACCGGCGGTGTTTCTGCCTTGATTCGTGGTGACCTTGATGGTCTCACTCACTTTCGTTCCCATGCCAGGGATTTCGAAGAGTCCGAGATCGGCGGACTTTCCGGAGATCAGAGGCCCGAATTCGTGATCGGAGGACAAGGACGGCACGGGTTTGCCGGCGTCGGCGTTAGGATAGCGGGAGGCAAATTCGGTTTCGGTGGGTTTCGCGGTCAGATGCAGGGCGTTCGGATCGGCCGCTGCGCGTTCGACGGCCAATTCGTAAGCGAAGACGACCAGTTTGTTCTGGTCATAAAAGATGCGATAGAAGCTATCGCCTGAGGCGCGCGCCATTTCGACCGTTAGCTTTTGCTCGCCGGTGGGCTGGCCGAAATCGGCTTTGATCTCCAATTGAATGCCGCTGCTGAGGGATACTATTGAGGACACCTGCGCGCGGCAGACCGTCATCAGCGCCGCAGCCGCCATGAACGCGAAGCATCGTGTCGTCAGCCGCGTTGGTCGCGTCACACTTCCAACGTAGCATCTTGCTCAGAGGAGGCCGTCCGTGAACCGTTACATCTTGATGCTGTGCCCTCTACTGCTGTGCGCCCAAAGTAAGGTTTCGCCGGAGCGCGAAGCGGGGATGAAGGCCGATCTGGCTGGCCAGATCGATGCAATGAAAAAGCAGGCGCAGGTGATGGTGGACAGCGTCTTCAGTTTTGGAGAACTCGGATTTCAGGAATTCGAGACGTCAAAATATCTGACGGCGATTCTCGAAAAGGAAGGTTTCAAAGTCGAGCGCGGCGTCGCGAGGATTCCGACGGCCTGGGTTGCGAGCTGGGGCGAAGGGAAGCCGGTGATCTCACTGGGCTCGGATATCGATGATATTCCGCAGGCGTCGAACAAGCCGGGCGTTGCCTGGCACGATCCGATCATCGAAGGCGCGCCGGGGCACGGCGAGGGGCACAACTCGGGCGTGCCGTTGAACATTCTGGCGGCGATCGCGGTGAAGAAAGTAATGGAGCGGGAGCATCTGCGCGGCACTTTGCGTCTATGGCCGGGTGTGGCGGAAGAAGAAGACGGGACCAAGGCACATTACGTTCGCGCCGGTTTGTTTAAAGACGTTGACGTGTGCCTGTTCACGCACGTCGGGACGAACCTGGGCGTGAACTATGGGCCAAGCGGAAGTAACGCGATGATTTCGATCGAGTACATGTTCAAAGGCGAGAGCGCCCATGCCGCGGCTGCGCCGTGGCGCGGGAGGAGCGCCTTGGACGCGGTTGAGTTGATGGATGTCGGCTGGAATTTCCGCCGCGAGCATCTTCGTCTGGCGCAGCGATCGCATTATGTGATCACCAATGGCGGCGATCAGCCAAACGTGGTTCCTCCGAACGCGACGGTCTGGTATTACCTGCGCGAGGCGGATCATCCGCACGTGATGGATCTGTGGCACATCGCGGACAACATGGCGACCGCGGCGGGTTTGATGACGGATACGACGTATACGTCCCGCCTGCTGGGCAGCGCGTGGTCGCCGTATGGGAACAAGCCGATCGCGGAAGACATGTACGAGAACATCAAGAAAGTCGGGCTGCCGGAGTGGTCCGAGGCGGATCAGACGCTGGCGAAGGCGTTACAAAAGGAATTGAAGGTTCCGATTCGCGGAATGGCAACCAAGATCCAGGAATTGCGGCCGCCGCGCGAGCAACCCGACGAAGCGGCGGGCGGCGAGGGCGGAGTGGGGCCGACGGGCGGCGGGTCGGACGATATCGGCGATATTTCGTGGAATGTTCCCACGGTGGTCCTGCGATTTCCATCGAACATTCAAGCGGGGCCGGGGCATAACTGGGCGAATGCGATTTCCATGGCTACGCCGATTGCGCACAAGGGCGTTGTGGCGGGCGCGAAGGTGCAGGCGATGACGGTTCTGGATATTCTGCTGCATCCGGAACTGGTTCAAAATGCCTGGCAGTATTTCAACAATGTTCAGACCAAGGACGTGAAGTACAAGAGCTTCCTTCGCCCGGACGACAAGCCGGCGATCTGGCTCAACGAGAAGATCATGGAGACGTACCGTCCGAGGATGAAGCAGTTTTACTACGATCCTTCGAAGTACGACACATATCTGGAGCAGCTCGGAATCAAGTATCCGACGATCCGCTAAAGCGCTTCAGTAATTGGGGCCGGGTGAAAGTTCGCCGCTGGGCGCAGGTTCGGGTGAAGCGGGCGGCTCCTTGTCGATCTCCTTCATGAGATGCTTCACTTTACGACCGTACGATCCCACGGGGTTGTATGTGAACAGCTTTTGTTCCAGCGTCTTGTTTCGATACGGGTGGCCCGCGGCAAGCTGGCTGGTGACGAAGGCGATTCCGGCGGGAACCGAGTCGAACGCGCTTTGAGCGCTGTTCCATCCCCAGTAATTGTTCGAGCGTCCGTTGGTTCCGCAGGTGCTTTCCAGAAGTGAAATGGCGGGGAGCAATCGATAATCCACCTGGAAAACATCGGCGGCCTGGACGTAATCGAGGGCATGGTGCGGCGTCGGGCATCCGTATGACGCGAAAAACGTCTTGAGCTTGTCGATGCGCGGATCATGCGGAACTTGATCGCCATCTGCCATTGTGCCTACACAGGCCATCAGCCCTAGCAGGAAATAACGCCACCGCCGGCCCAGCTCCAAGCGTTTAGGAAAAAGCTTCTCCACCCACATCTACAACTTAGACGGAGAGCGCTCCACCTTCGCGACGAAAGAAACCGTAAACAAGGCGAAAGTTCAAGGCAAGAGCCCGTTAACATTAGTTGCGATAATGTTAGCCCGGATCGGCCTAATCCACCTGTCTTATTGAAAACATTGTGGCTTAACTGCCCGAAACCCCCATCGAAGGTCTTGACACTGCCTCGGCTTTATGCATAATGGCTCAAAGGGTTATTTTCATTCAGTTGTGTTGTAGCTGTGAAGTGTTTGTTGGGTTGTTGTTCTACGCGTTAGGAAAACCGTTCAGAAACGGAGCATGAGCCTGAGCGGCTGGGTCAGTCAAGCCTGTCACGTCGATCAGGCCAAGCCTTCGGAATAGACGCCAGCAGCGGTCTCAAGCGGTTTTCCCATCAAATTAGTCTGCTTGCTCCACAGTGGGTTTTGAAGCACGCCGCAGCGTCGCGGCTGTTGTTGGGAGCTAATTTTTCAGGTTAGGAAAAAGGGGGTAGGGACATGCGTTTGAGCGCAAAGCTCAGTCATGCGTGGTTTACGACATTACTCTGGAGCCTGGCAACCGTCGCTTGCGTTGGCGTCCTTTTCAACTTGACCGCGACACCCGCAATGGCGCAGGCGGCTGCTGGAACCATATCCGGGCAGATTACGGACGCGCAAGGCGCTGTGATCGCCGGGGCTGAGGTTAAAGCGGTTGAAGTTTCCACAAGCAGCACGCGAACCACAACTTCAAACGAGGTTGGCCGCTACACTTTCTCGAGCCTTCCGGTCGGTAACTACGACATCACCGTTACCAAGACCGGATTTACCGCCGCGAAGATGACCGCCCAGCACCTGGAAGTCGGCGGCGTGCTGACCTTGGACATCCCCCTTCAGGTCGGTGTGACGACGACTACGGTCGAGGTTCAAGCCACTGCGGGCGCGGAGTTGCAAACCTTGAACGCGACGGTTGGCGCGACCATCACGAATGAGTCGCTGAACCTGATGCCGAACCTGGGGCGCGACGCGTCCACGCTTTCGGTCCTGCAAGTCGGCGTGACGCCGACCGGCAACGTCGGCGGCGCGGGAACGGATCAGAATTCGTTCCAGCTCGATGGCGGCAACAATAGCGATGACATGGCTGGAAATAACACGGGCTATGTTCCTGGCAATGGATATATCGGTTCGGGTTCGTCGGGCGGCACGCCGTCCGGTGTGATCCCGACGCCGATCGAGAGCATCGAAGAAATCAAAGTTGGAAGCAGCAACCAGACGGCGGATTTCAATAGCGCCGGTGGCAGCCAGGTGCAGATGGTGACCAAGCGCGGCACGAATCAGTTCCACGGCGCGCTGTACGAATTTTACTTCGCGAACAACGTCGGCGCAGCGAATCTGTGGAAGAACAATCACACGCCGAGCGCGCAATACGGAACGCCGTATACTCCGCTTCCGGCCACGCACCGCAACCGTTTCGGCGGCGCGGTCGGCGGGCCGCTGACCCCGAGATTCTGGGGCGGCAAGACATATTTCTTCGCCAACTACGAAGGCATGCGCTATCCGAACGGCGTCACTTTTGAACGCGCGGTTCCGACGGCGCTGCTGAAGGCCGGCGTCGTGCAGTTCCAAAATACTTCGGGTGTATACACGCCGTACAATTTGAATCCGTTCGCCGTTACGGTGAACGGTACCACCTATCAACCTGCCCAGTGCGCCTTTAACGGAGCGAGCGGACCTTGCGATCCGCGCAATATCGGACTCAACCAGCAGGTCGCGCAGCTCTGGAAGCAGATGCCGCTGCCCAACGATCCGAGCTACACCTCGGGCGGTTCGGATGGCGTGAACGCACAGGGATATTTGGGAAGCCTGGCGCTGCCCATCAGCTCGAACTTCTACGTTGTTCGCCTGGACCATGACTTCGGAGACAAGTGGAAGTTCATGTCGAGTTATCGATATTACGGGTTCTCCCAACAGACCAGCAATCAGACGACGATCAGCCCGACCGGACAGTACACGGCCACCGCGCCCAGACCGGTGAAGCCGGACTACATCATCGGCGGGTTGACGACGACGATCACAGCGAATCTGACCAACGATCTGCGCGTCAGCTATCTGCGCAACTGGTGGCAATGGTCCGATGCGGGCGGTCCGCCGAACATTCCCGGGTTGGGCGGCGCTCTCGAGCCGCTCGGCGAGTCTGCCGGAACCAACGCGCTTCTTCCAACGAATGTGAACTCGCAGAGCACCCGCCAGCGGTTCTGGGACGGGCAGGATCAGTTCTATTCGGACAATCTGAACCTCTTGCACGGCAACCACCTTTTCCAGTTTGGCGGATCGTATCTCCGTAACTTCGACTACCACGCCCGCAACGATAATGGCGTTGGAATCGATTCGTTCATCACCTATCAGGCGACGAACGGCACTGGTATCGCTTCCAACGGCTATCCGACGCCGGCGGGTATGGCCGCTTCTCAGATCACGTCGTTCGATCAATATTATTCGGCGGTGTTGGGTATCGTCGGCCAGTCGCAGGTGATGTATTCGCGCAGCGGGGCTAATCTAACGCTGAACCCGGTTGGGTCGAACGGATTTGACCAGAGCATCATCCCGACCTACAACTTTTATTGGTCTGACACCTGGCACATCAAGCCCTCGTTGACTTTGACCTACGGCCTCGCCTGGCAGCTCGCGTTGCCGCCGTATGAAATCAATGGAAAGCAGGTCATGTTGGTGGGCCAGAGCGGAACGCCCCTCAATCTCGAAGACTTCCTGGCGCAACGGCAGAAGGCCGCTCTGAATGGACAGGGCTACGCTCCGACTGTCGGGTTCGCAACCGTCCCGAATGTGGGCAGCGGCGAAAAGTATCCTTACAACACGTTCTATGGCTCCTTCAGCCCGCGCGTGTCGTTTGCCTGGAGTCCGAATGCGGACAACGGGATCATGGGGAAAGTGCTTGGCCGGGGCAAGACCGTAGTACGCGGCGGTTACAGCCGGATTTACGGCCGGACCAACGGTGTTGAGTTGGTGCTGGTGCCGCTGCTCGGCGCCGGGATCTTACAAGCGGTTTCTTGCTTGCCGTCGATGACCGGCACGTGCGCGAACGCGGGAACGCTAACGGCAGCGAACGCATTCCGCATCGGCACGGACGGCATGGCGGCGCCGCTACCGGCGGTTTCGCAGACGTTGCCACAGCCTTATTTCCCAGGAATAAACGGCAACGCTCAAGCGAGCGACGGATCGTTGCTCGATCCGAACTACAAGCCGAACCACTCCGATGAAGTCAATTTCACGATCCAGCGGGCGTTCAGCAACAAAGCCGTTCTGGAAGTCGGTTACATAGGGAAGAAGCTCAGCAATGTTTTCCAGCAGATCAACATTGACGCCGTTCCTTATATGACGACGCTGAACGGGCAATCCTTCGCCCAGGCGTATTCGGCGGTCTATTCGCAGTATTGCGGACTGAGCGGACCGACTTGCGCCGGCAATGCCTCTAACGTCACTGCCCAGCCGTTCTTTGAAGCCGCTCTTGGCGGAAAGACGTCTCCGTTCTGCGCGACCTCAGCCAGTTGTACCGCAGCGGTAGTTTCGAGCTTCGGTTCCAGCATCAAGGCGACGCAGGTCTTCTCCTTGTGGCAGAGCATGCAGAATCAAAATGGCTGGACTTTGGGCCGCACGCTGCTCGGTTCTCCGGCGCTTGGCGGCAGCACGGTCGGCTCGCAAATCACCGCGATGGAGCTGGACACATCGCTCGGCTACGGAAATTACAACGCCGCGTTTGTACGGTTCACGACGAAGGATTATCGCGGCCTGACGATTTCCTCGAACTTCACCTGGAGCCGCGGACTTGGCACGGCGAGCGTCAACTCCTCGACCAGTTCCGCGACTGTTCCCGATCCGTGGAACCTGCACGAAGGTTACGGACCGCTGGCCTTCGACTACAAGGTTGTCTATAGCCTGTTAACGCTGTATCAGCCTCCGTTCTTCCGAAGCCAGAAGGGCCTCGCTGGACATATTCTTGGCGGCTGGACGATCGCTCCGATCCTCACGGCGCAGAGCGGTGCTCCCCTCCAAATCAACGTCGGCACGGGCAGTAACGAAAACGCCCAGGCGCTCGGCGAAGTCTACGGCAATAACAACACCGGCCTGTACGAAAACGCTGTCTCGACTTCTCCCTACCAGGGCGGTAATTCCCTGCAACACACAGGTGGAAGCGGCGGTGTCGGAACCAGCGGCAACACCGGGCTGAACCTGTTCGCCAATCCGCAGCAGGTTTACAATTCGTTCCGGCCTCCGGTGCTGGGTACGGACTTCAACCTGAATGGGAACGGCCCCATCCGCGGCTTCCCAACGTGGAACGTGGACGCGACCGTCTCCAAGGATTTCGCTGTGAAGGAGCGGTTCGGCGCGACCATCATGTTCCAGTTCGTGAACGTCTTTAATCACTTCCAGCCGGCAAATCCGGGTTCCACGAATACGACGGCTTCCGGAACCAGCTTTACGATCAGCAATCCGGCAACCTTCGGCGTAATCAACAATCAGGCGACCACGCCGAACGGCGCACAGTCGCGGTGGATTGAGTTCGGGCTCAGATTGCGTTTCTAGTTTCGATTCGCATTAACGAAAAAGGCCGCGGAGCAGGATCCGCGGCCTTTTTTATTTGGCGTTACGAAATCGCGCTTACCTTTACTTGTGTGGGGTTGCCGGTGGCGGGGCTTGCGATCAGAGGAAGCAGGATTTCGACCGCCGACTGCGTCTCCGGGGTTCCGAGTACCGAAATGCCGCCGCCGCAGGTCCGAACCAGCCCGTACACCGTGGCGAGGCCCATGGCGTGCGACGACGATCCGAATGGCTCGAACAAATGAGCCCGGGACTCCAGGTCGATCACTTTGCCGAGCGAGACTCGCAGACTCACGTAGTCGCCAGGGTCCATTTCGCCAGCGAGCGTTGTGCGCCGGTCGGTGATGACGGTTTGGGCGAGCTTCAGACGGACGGTTCCGTCGGCGCCAGGCTCCGCGTTTTCGCTGAGGGCCTGAAGCATTTCCGCCAGCGCCTCCCGATTTCCGAGCACGGTTAGCGCGCCGTCGGGAAGAAACGGATCGGCGTCGACTGCGATCCGGGGGCTGGTCCCCAGGACGGCGTGAAGATCGACGGGCTCAAGGAGCGTGAGCCGCTGGCCGCTGAAGGTGATCAATTGCTGCGTTGTATCGCAGGCGCGTTGGCTGGCGGTGACGATCTGTTCGACGTCTCGCCGAAGCGGGCTCGCCGGATCCAGTTCGTGAAGCACCAGTTCGCTGTAACCGTTAATAGTGGATAAGAGATCCTCGAAGTGACCGGCCAGGCGCCCGGCGACGTGCTCGATGGATCGAAGCGCGCGCTGGTTGTCCTCGTTGGTTCGCGGCGCGGCGGGGGCTGCGATTGCGAGGATGTGCGAAAGGTCTCCGTTCTTGTCCCAGGCCGGCTTCAGGATCAGCCATTCCAGCGGGATCGGGCGATGCGTGCGGGTGATCCAGGTAGCCTTCAGACGGGTCGGAAGAGCGCCCACTTTTGCGCGCTCAAAATATGCCTGCGCCGAAGCCCAGTCAGACCGGCGCTGGAAATATTCCCAAAACAGGTTCCCTTCGGCCTCGGCCGGAGAAACTTCGAGAACGTCAGCGCACTCGCGGCTCAGGCGGATGATGCGGCCTTCCGGACTCAATAAGGCAACCATAACGCCCGCCGAATCGAGCGCGGTGCGAAAGATGTGATTTTCCTGCTGCGATCGTTCCTGCTCCTGGGCGGCACGCAGATCGCTGATCAGAAATCGAAACAGGTTCTGGTCACCCAGCCGCGTCTGCGAGACTTTGAGCAGGACCGGGATGGAAGATCCGTCGCTCCTGACGGCCTGAACCTGGCGGCCCGCCGAGTCGGGGGCTGGATTGAAGCGGGAACTCTTGCCGTTTCCGTCCAGTGGGATCAATTCAAAAATGCTGTGTCCGCGGACCTGGTCGATGGAGAATCCGAGCAGCTCCTGCGCGGCGGTATTGTACCCGTGGATCCGGCCGTGCGCGTCCGAAGTGATCATGGCCTGGCCGACGCATTCCTCGAGCGAATAGGCCCAGGCCGAAAGATTCTCGTGCGCGATATGGAGCTTGCGGTACCGTGACTCTTCGCGGTTGAGCAGAGTAATAGCCGCCGCCGTGATCAGGATCACCACCGCGATCAAGACCACGATGAAGGGCGTGGAATCGGACATATCTCCTTGGGTTGCTTGATTGGTTGCTTAATGAGTTGCTCGCTAAAATTGTACTCCCTGGATTGTTGCGTAACCCGGTCCGCGCGATTCATGGGTACTGGCCTCGCGGCCCCCGAAGACCTTAGTGACGATCCCACTTCAACGGGTCGCCGTACCGTTACTATCAATTTGATTTCAAACGTATTTCTCCGGGAAAGATGATGAATTCCTGGGCTAAAGTTACTGCAGTGCACTTTTCATTCGTAAGTTAAGGACAAAATATGGGTGTTCAAGAACAGGGAGATCGCAATAGTATGAGCAAGCTGGTGGGAGCGCTGATCGAGGAGTTGGCACACGACGTTCCGGATGATCCGCGCCTTGAAACCGTTCGGGCCGACATTCTGGCGGCGAGCAAATCCTATGAGGCGGGCAAGAAGAAAGACCTCGCTCTGCGGTTCTACCTGGCGGTCCGTTCTTTGCTTCAGGAGCTGGAACGGGCGCAGCCGGAAACCAAATCCAGAGATACGGGTACGGCCGCCAGCGCGGGCGTGGCCGGAGAGCAAACGCATATCGCGAATTGACCGGGCGCCGGTCCGCTACTTTTTCACCAGAATCATGTTGCCGGACTGGCCGTTTCCACCTTCCGGCGTAGTACGGAAATTGATTTCGAGCAGATTCGGCGAAGTTCCGGGGATCAGCTCGACGGTCCCCTTTGTGCCGTCGACCGTTTCCAGGCTGAAGGCTTGCGTCCGGCCGGGGCGGACGTCTCCGGTGAACTGAAAACGCAGGGTCCGGACCGGCTCATTCGTGGAGGACCTGAGGCGCGCATACGCGGTCCCGCTCAAACGTCCGTTCGTTTCCTGGATGGCAATCTCGACGACCTCGGGCTGGCTGCCGTGATAGAGACCATTCGTTAACGGGTAAGACCATCCGCCGGCGAAGCGCGAGGGGCCTTGGGGCGGTTTAGGCGCGGGATCGGGCGTCTTGCGCGCGACAACTTCCTCACGCGGGGTTGGCGCGGCGGCAACGGGCGCCGCGGACCCGGAGGCGGGAGCGGAAGCTGCCGGACCCGGTGTCACTGAGGCCGATGTTGTCGCTGGAGGAGGCACGGCTGCCGGTGCGGGAGCCGTGGTCGTAGGAGTAGTCGTAGAAATCACGGGAGGCTGCTCGCGGGCCGTTAGATCGGGCGGCGGCGCGAGCGGTATGGCCGTTTGGGTTGCCGATGTGCGTGCAGGGGGCGGAGCCGAAGCAGCGGTCTGGGTCGTTACAACCGGCTTCGGTTTCGGCGCGGGCGCGGGGATTTTAGCTTGAGTGGACGGTGTCTGGGCAGACGGTGTCTGGGCGGACGAGGCCGAAGCCTTCGGGCGCGGCGCGGGGACCACGGCGGCGGCGGGCTTCGCGGCGGGCGGCGGCTCCGGCGTCGCGGGTGGCGCGACCTTGGCGACCGGGCTGACGGCAACCTCGGCGGGTTTGGATACCTCGGGGAGATCGCTCCGCAGCAGGAATATGCCGAGTCCGACTACCCCGGCGGCCAATGCGCCCAAGGCGAGCCAGTTTGGACGGGGCTTCTGAGGCTTCCTCCGGTCCCGGACGATCGCAGCCGGCGCGGCGGCGAATGAAGTTTCCAGACTGGGTCTGAATTCCGGAATCTGCGCCTCGACCATCGGAGAAAAACTCATCGGCTGCGGCTCGGTTTCCTGGTTCGCAAGCGCCGCTGCGTCGAAGGGAAAGTCCAGCACGGAAAACGGTACGAATGTGTCGTGATCCCAGAACAGGAAGCCGGCTTTGAAATCCTGACGGGGAGCAGTGCGAATCAGCAGGACAACGTCGCTGGGTTCGCTAAAGCGGGTCGAAATGAGGTTGCTCTCAGGCCTGCGCAGGTGCAGGGCCCCTTCCGACTGGGTTCTGAAGTAACCGACCACCCGCAGGTTGGCGTGTTGCCGGCGCAAGCGATCCAGTTGGGCAATGTCGAGAGAATAGTCCCCGGCGGATTCCTCCTGCGGAGGAAGCAGGACGTAGCCGTGAATCTCGAGATTCCCGGCGGCCTGATTGACGCAGCCCAGCAAAACGCCGCCAGCCTCGGATCGGGCGGAGCTTTGCTCGAGCTCGCTTCGAAGCCTGGAAACCATAGGGAGATCGAGGGCAATCCTGATCGGCGCTTCCGGCGAGGACCAGGTCCAAAAGGCTGGTCGCGCGGACGTGCCTGGCTCAACCTCGGTCAGTTGCATCATGCTCATATGACACACCTCATGCGATCAAGCAACCCAGCATGGAACTCCATTAACACGTGCTCTGCCGTTGTCTGAGGATTTCTTGGGTGGTACGGCCTTCGAATCAAATCCTTGTGGGCAAGGAACAGTTTGATACGTGTTTGCAGTGAGTTGCATATATCGATCCCATTGCGACCACAACTCCTGGCATGCCTGGGCTAGGTAGATCCTCCGATCGGAGGGTCTACAATCACCCTAGTTTCTCGAACAAATTCCAAGTTTATGGGTTCAATCCCAATCTTACCTGCCGGAGTAGGTACGAAGACGATTTTACCGACGGATCTTGTTGTAGACAAAGGTTTACGGGGCAAATCGATTGCGCGAGGTTGGAGCGGAACTGGGGTGACTAAAGTTTCAACACCCATTCGCAATCCGGCGATCGATCCCCCGAAGGTTCTGTCGCCGAGGGTCCGTGAGTAAGTAGCTTCCTTTATTACGTTTAACGGTCGGAGGTACAACTGAAGTGTTGCGCGCCGGGTATCATCCGGAAAGTACTGTTAGTTTGAATTTTGACCGCGAGCGAGTTGAGTACACGAGTTTGGTGTACAATTTGCTGTCGAGAGTTAAACCGAAACTTCGGTCCCTTAGGGAAGGCACGCGCCCTAGAGAAGCGGTCCAATAGGGGCGCCGCAAAGAAACGTAATGAGCAAACTCTTCGAGACTCTCCGTCGGCTTGAGAAGGACCCAGACGGCGTGGCTCTCGATAATCCGGTGCAAACTCTCGCAACGATGCCGGCGATACCGCCGCCGTTGCCTGCGCCCGTCGAAAGGCCCGCGCTGTTCGGAAGCGACAAAAATCTATCCATTCAATGGCCCGCTGAGCCCATGATTCAGGCACTCGAAGATCCTCCCACGGAGCGAACCGGCAGCCGCATACTCGCCATCGGGATTGACGCCGGGATGATTGTCATCGCGCTGGCGCTGTTCGTCGGCGTGTTTTTCTTGTCGGGCGGTATTCTGACGTTCGAGAGAGACCTGCCGCTGCTCGTCTCCGTCCTGGTAATTCTCGCGCTGTTTTACTGCTTCTTATGCCTTCTCGCCAATCAGGGATCGCCCGGAATGAATTTTGCGGGAGTGCGTGGCAATGTTGCGGATAGGCCGGCGGGTCAGGGACAGCTCGGTTTGCGGCAGATTGCGGCGGGCGCGAACGCATCCTCGCAGTCATCCGAGCCGCTGACTCGCGTGAAGACTTTGGGCGCCCTGGTGCGTCCGATTATCGAGGATCTGGTCACCGCGAACAAAATCCTGGCCAACGAAAACGTTCTGGAAGCGTATGGAAGCGTCAGCGTTCGAGACGAGCGGAATTCGGATCGTTTTTACCTGGCGAGGCAGGTGAATGGAAATCTGGTATCGGCCGCCGATGTCACCGAATATCATCTGGACGGTATTCCAGTGTCCGGTTATTCGTCCGCGGGTCATCCCGATTGCTCGCTGCACAGCGAGATCTACAAGACCCGGCCAGACGTGATGGCGATCGTACACTGGCGGGCCTCGGATATTATCCCGTTCACGGCAAGTTCCGTCCGTCTGCGCCCGGTTTCCCAAAATGCTGCTTTTCTGGGCGAAGGTGTTCCGGTTCTCGATACCGGAAAAACCGATATGAGCGCCGGCGTAGCGGTTCGTACGCGTGCGTCGGCCAAAATCCTGGCGGAGGCGCTCAGCGACCAGCCGGCGGCCTTGCTGCGCGGTCAGGGAGCCATCGTGGTTGCACCATCGCTGCACGGCGCAGTGGCGCGGGCGTATTACATGAACATGAACGCGCGGCTGCAAATCCAGGCGATCCAATTGGGCGGGGAAGTAAACTACGTCGCGGCTTCGGAGTCTCCCGTAGCCATCTCGGCGGACGAGTACGAGCCCGCTTGGGAGTTCTGGAAGCAGAGGCTTCCGGTCAACGGGACGCATCATTAGCTGTTCTTGCTTCGCGCGGGCGCGTTTGGATTGCGCCAGGTCCCTCTTTCACACGACCACCCGACTCGCTGGCGCTCGCGGTTCCGTGTGAGCGTTAACCCGTTTCCTCCGGCTGTTTATCCGTGTATAGTTGCTGGGAACGGAGGATTATGGAGATCGATCGCAGGCTTTTTATTGCCAGTCTCGGCGGCGCTGTAGCCGTCGCGGCCATGGACCACGAAGCTCGGGCGGAAGCCATCGAAGATTACATGTCCGAACAACTGGACGCCGAGTCCGCGGACGACGCCAAACCGAAATTTCCCACTGTCGCCGACATCGAGGCCCAGATCGAAACACGGCCCTATCGCAGGGGGGCCGGCGCCGTGTTCCTCGCGGGGCGTGGAAACGTGAAAAAAATTGAGCCGATGCCGGCCAAGCCGACGCTGCTTGACTTCTTCAATATGCGGTTCACGGCCGTCAACCATGTTCTACAGAGCGCCAACCGGGCCATGCAGACGGGAATGACGGAGGAGATCATCTTCGCGTGTCTGCTACACGACGTTTCCCAGACGCTGATCAAAGTCGACCACGGATGGTTCGGGGCGCAGTTGTTCGAGCCGTATGTTTCAGAAAAGGTCGCGTTCGCGATCCGGTATCACCAGGCCCTGCGGTTTTATCCGGATCACACGGTCGGTTACGAATATCCGGATCTCTATAAGCGGCTGTTTGGCGAGGATTATCAGCCTCCGCCGCACATCCAGGCCGCCTATAAGTTTGTGAAAGACCACAAGTGGTACATGGAGCCGCGGCTGGTGACGGTGAACGATCTCTACGCGTTCGATCCCAATGCCAAGGTTTCGATGGATCCGTTTATCGACATCGTCGGGCGCCATTTCAAGCAGCCAAAAGAGGGGCTGGGGAACGATAACAGTCCGTCGGCGCATATGTGGCGCGCGATGGCTCTGCCCGATTCACCGCTGTGAGAGCCTTTTGCGCCGATTTTTTCTGAGGCAGAAGGCTTCCCATACAAGCGGCAAGAAAACCGCGAGTATGAACGCGATCTGGTAAGGATGCGGATAACGCTTCGTCGTCGTGGTGACGATGGTGTCGCCGACCCGTTCGGTCACGGTATTCAGGCGCCAGGGAGACACCGTCGTGACGATGGCGCCACCGGCGTAACCGATCGCGCCGAGGATTGCGTCCACCCATGCGCCTGTAAGGTCGCGGCGGGTCGACAGACGCAGAAGCATCCCAAGAATTGCGCCGATGGCGACGCCGACGATGGCTTCGAGGGCGATGAGTTGTGCAGAATCGCGGAACGAGAACGGCACCAAGCCGCCATGCTACCATGGCGGGCCGCTGCGGTTTCAGCAGAATCGCCAGCCCGCGAGTATGATATATGAGGGCCGACGGAGTCCACTGAGATTCCCGGTCGAATGAACATGAAGAAGTAGATCGGATCTCATACGAGCTACCAGGTTTCCGAACTCCACAAGGCTCCGGCCGCTGCGATTGCGACTTCATCTTACCGTTGGCGCATCTGCGCGCTGTTATTTTTCGCGACCACCGTCAACTACATCGACCGCCAGGTGCTGGGCGTTCTTGCGCCCGAGCTGCAGCGCGTCATCGGATGGAACGAAATCCAGTACGGCAACATTGTGGCGGCGTTTCAGGCTGCCTATGCTCTCGGTTTGTTGGGCGCCGGCCGCCTGATGGACCGGATCGGAACGCGGCTCGGATATACTTTCGCGATCGGCGTGTGGAGCATCGCCACCATGGGGCATGCGCTGGTTCAAACGGTGCTGGGGTTTGGGTTCGCGCGGTTCTTTCTCGGCTTGGGCGAATCGGGAAATTTTCCGGCCGCGATCAAGACCGTCGCCGAATGGTTTCCGAAGAGAGAGCGCGCGCTGGCTACCGGAATTTTCAACGCGGGGACGAATATCGGCGCGACGGTTGCGCCGATCGTGGTTCCCTGGCTGACGGTGAAGTATGGATGGCAATCGGCGTTTATCGCGACGGGCGCGCTGGGGGCTCTCTGGATTATTCCCTGGCTGCTGATGTATCGTCCGCCCGAAAAGCATCCCGGCGTTTCGGCGAGCGAATTGGCTTTAATTCGCAGCGATCCGCCCGACCCCGAGACCCGGGTGCCGTGGCTTCGTCTGTTCCCGCACCGGCAGATGTGGGCTTTTGCGATCGGAAAATTTCTGACGGATCCGATCTGGTGGTTTCTGCTGTTCTGGCTGCCAAAGTTCCTGAACACGCAATATGGGTTGACGCTGACGCAGCTCGGATGGCCGCTGGTGATTATTTACAATGCAGCCACGGTTGGCAGCATCGGCGGCGGTTGGCTGCCGGCGAAGCTGATCAAAATGGGGTGGACCGTCAATCGGGCGCGGAAGACATCGATGCTGGTATGCGCGCTGGGGATGGTGCCGATCATCTTCGCGACGCACGCGGCGAACCTGACAGTCGCGGTGGCGCTGATCAGTCTGGCGGTGGCGGCGCATCAGGGATGGTCCTGCAATCTGTTCACGCTGGCGTCGGACATGTTTCCGCGGCGGGCGGTGGGCTCGGCGGTCGGAATCGGCGGATTTGTGGGCGCGATTGGGGGCATGCTGATCGCTACAGTCACCGGGTTCGTTTTAGAGCTCACGCATAGCTATGTGTCGGTGTTTATGATCGCCGGGTTTGCTTACCTGGTCGCGCTGCTGGTGATTCAGTTGCTGGCTCCGAGGCTGGAGCCGGCGCAGGTGGACGTTTAGGCGCTGTCGGGAATCCGCTTCCTTTGGTCGCGGTTCTGTGCCGGCGCCGAGGGAGCCGCGACGGATGCTTTTAGTTTCCGGTCATTTCTTCGGCCCACATGATCTGGTAGGCCTCCAGGTGTCCGTAGACGTCGCGGCCGGCGCGGACGAATACGTGTTTGTTGACTAACGACGTGGAGTTCTCGACGCGGATGCCGTCGTCAACGTAGCGGGTGTCACGGCGCAGGATCAGGCTGACCTCACCGTCGCGAGTCTTCATCGTTATGCCTGAAGAGCTCTTGTTCACGACGATGCCGCCGAAGGTGAGATTTCCGCGCGGAGGCGGCATTTCTGTTGACGGCACATGCCGGACGCTTTTCTCCACCACTTCAACAATTCTTGTATAACAGGCGGCTGAGCCTGGACGGCGGTCGGCCACGACTTCGACCGGATCGCCGGCGCTCAGCCCGGTTACGCCGATCGCGTGGTGATCGCGTTCGAAATAAGTGCGGGCGTCGTAGAGGCAGGAGTAAACGAGGCTTTGGGAGCTGCGAATTTCCAGCTCGCCCGACCGCGCCGATCCGATCAGAGCGACGACGCTGCCGCGCACTATGCCGATTGGCATGACCGCCTGGGCCTTCAGGCAGACGGAACCGGCCATAAGCCATGCGGCCATCCACCAGTGCATGACTCGTTGATTATACAATCGAGAATTGGAATCCTTTCTTGAGCAAGCTGGTCTCGAGCAAGCCGGCTGCTGGTTTCTTCATTCTGGAATTCAGGAACCGAGCGGCGGCGTCGCCCGATACTTCAAGTCAGACGCAGGCAGGAACGCTGCTGTTTCCACCGAAATCACCGGTTACGCGGTGAGCGCGCTGGTTTATCTGGGCCAGATGGATGCGGCGCTGCGGGCGGCTCGGTACTTGACGCGGCAGGCCTGGGATGCGGCCAGCAGCACGTTTCCGTTCGAGCCCGGATCTCCGCATGCGTATTTTTTCGATGTTGGGATTATCGTGCGCGGTTTAATGGCGGCCTGGAGATCGAGCGGGGAAGAGGAGTTTCGGGATCGCGCGCGCGAGGCGGCGCTTTCGCTGGCGTTTGATTTTCCCGGCGAGGGAGTGTTTCATCCGGTGATCGCGCTGCCGGAAAAGCAGCCGCTCGACTATGAGCCGCGCTGGTCGCGCGAGCCGGGCTGCTATCAACTGAAATCGGCTCTGGCTTGGCACGATGTCGGCGGCGAGCATGCCGCGGAGCTGTTCGAACATGCAGTCGCACGGGCGCTCGCGACACATGAGGGGTTCTTGCCGGGCGAAACCAATCGCGAAAAGGTGATGGACCGGCTGCATGCTTACTGCTATTTTCTGGAGGCGCTGCTGGCTGTTCCGGAGCGCGAGGATGTGCGGCGCGCGCTGGTGTTCGGGATCGAACGGGTCGGCCAACTTTTGCGGGAGATTGCGCCGGAGTTCGAGCGCTCCGACGTGTGCGCGCAGCTTTTGCGGGTGCGGTTGGTCGCGCATCACTTGGGGGCGGTCCCGCTGAACGAGGGCGCGGCGCGCGAGGAAGCGGAGCGGGCGCGATCCTACCAGTCGGATGCAGCCGATGTCCGGCTGCGTGGCGGATTCTGGTTCGGGAAGAAGCGCGGCGAGTTTCTACCCTTCATGAACCCCGTTTCCACGGCGTTTTGTCTCCAGGCGATCGCGCTGTGGGAGCAGCATCAACGCGGCGAATGGCGCTTTGAGCTGCACCAGTTAATTTGAACCCCGCCGTTAAAGTCCTGTTCGCATCCGGCTCAGAGGCGGTGATCGCCCGTACGGTCGAGCGTCTGAAAGCGATACTTCCCGAGTTACCCCTGGTGGTCGTGGCGGAGTTTGCGCCGCCGGAGGGCGAGTGGATCCGCTTTCACGTGAAGCGCGGCTGGCGCGAGAATCGCGCGTGGGTCAAGGCGAAGCTGGCGGGGCGGCAGATCCGCATCGCCGCGGTGATTCTCGAGCCGCGAACGCCCTATTGGCGGCTGCGGATGCTGGGGTTCGCGCTGGCGCCGTGGTATTTCCTCGCGTTCAACGAAAACGGCGAGCACTTCATGCTGCGTCCGCGCAGTGCGGGTACGATCCTGCGTCATGGGATGTGGCGGGCCGGGAACTTTCTGCGATGGCAGCTTAAACCGGGCGGGTGGATCTATACGCAGTTCTGGCGGATTGTGCATCCGCGGGAGTTTCGGCGGCCGATCGTTTACCGGATGGCGCTCTTAAAGGGAAGATTCGTCCGGCGGGGGCGAAGGCAGGCCGCGAGCCTGCCCCACCGAGCCAAGCCTGAGGGAATTTCGGTGGTGATTCCTTCTCGGAATGGGCGGGAGTTGCTGGATCGGTGTTTGCCGCGCATTTACGATGCGGACGAGATCATCGTGGTGGACAATGGCTCGAACGACGGGACGGTCACCGCGCTGCGGTCCGATTTCCCGTCGGTGCTGATCGAACGAAGCACGGATGCGCTTTCCTTTGCGAAGGCGGTGAATCGCGGGATTGAACGGTCGCAGTATTCGCACGTGTGTGTGCTGAACAACGACATGCTCGCCGAGCCTGGGTTTCTGATCGGGCTTCGGCAGGCATTCGATGAAGTGCCGGATCTGTTCTCGGCGACGGCGCAGATTTTCTTTCCGGAAGGTCGAAGGCGGGAGGAAACGGGCAAGACGGTGATGCCGGCCGTGCGCGGGTTGACCGATTTTCCGGTGCGCTGCGACGAGCCCTTTGACGGGGAGGATCTCAGTTACGTCCTGTACGGCAGCGGCGGGTGCACGCTGTACGATGCCGTCAAGTTAGAGGCGCTGGGTGGATTCGACGAGGTTTACGAGCCGGCTTATGTCGAGGATCTGGATCTGGGGGTTCGCGGATGGCAGCACGGCTGGCCTAGCATTTATTGCCGCAAGGCGCGCGTGCTGCATCTGCATCGCGCGACTACGTCGCGATACTTCTCGAATGCCGATCTTGACCGGTTTCTCGAAAACAACTACATTCGTTTTCTAGCTCGCGCTGTCGCCGACCTCGGAACCTTCCAGCGGATGTGGCGCGAGAACGTCGTGCGGCTGAATCTGTTGAAGAAAGTGGACGCCCTAGCGTTCGCGGCGCACCAGAAAATCGCCGCGCGGGATCATGCGCCGACCGGGTTCCTGGATTTGACGAACGGCGACGTCGCCGTATTCCCGGGCAAGGAGCGTTCGCGTAAGCCGATCGTGCTGGTCGCGAGCCCGTATCTTCCTTTTCCGCTGGCCCATGGCGCGGCGGTACGGATTTACAATCTGATGCGTCGCGCGTCGCACGACTTCGATCAGGTGCTGGTGGCGTTCGTTGAAGAGCCGCGGCCGGTTCCGCAGGAGCTGCGAGAGATTTGCGTGGAGATCGTTACCGTGCGCCGGTCCGGGAGCCACGCGCTGCCGTCGACGCCGCGGCCGGAAGTTGTGGAGGAATTCGATTCGCCGGCGTTTCACGCGGCGCTTCGCCAAACGGTAGCCAAATGGAGTCCTGGAATCGCGCAGCTTGAATTTACACAAATGGCGCAGTACGCCACGGATTGCGTTCCCGCCAAAACGATTCTGGTGGAGCATGACGTGACCTACGATCTCTACGCCCAGATGCTCGCGAGGGTTGCATCTCAAGGAGAAGAGTGGGAGACGCGGCGTCAATACGAGCGATGGGCGACGTTTGAGCGCGATGCGTGGCACCATATGGATCGCGTGGTCGTCATGTCGGAGACGGACCGGCGCATGATCCCGGGATCGGTGACGATCCCGAACGGGGTCGACATCGACCGATTTCTTCCGTCGCGGGCGGCGCCGGAACCGCGGCGGCTGCTGTTCATTGGATCGTTCGCGCACCGGCCTAATGTACTGGCGCTGGAATTTTTCCTGCGCGAAGTGTGGCCGCGGCTGGTGAACGTAAAACTCCACGTGATCGCGGGTCTCCGGCATGAGCGCTTCTGGGACCTTCAGCAGCCGGGAGTGGAAGTCGAGGGATTCGTTTCCGACGTTCGTCCTGCCTACCGGCGCGCCACTTTGGTTATCGCGCCGCTGATTGCGTCGGCCGGGACGAATATCAAGATCATGGAAGCGATGGCCATGGGTAAGGCGATTGTCTCGACGGAAGCGGGCATTCATGGGCTGGAGCTGAAACGCGGCGAGGATCTGATTGTCGCCGATTCAGCGGACGAGATCGTCCACTGGATCACGCAACTGCTGGACCATCCCGAAGAGCGGATCGCGCTTGAGTACAACGCTCGCCGGACCGTGGAGCACGTGTACAACTGGGATGCAATCGCCGAGCAGCAGCGGCGGCTTTACGATTCCTTGAACACCGCGTAGGGCGGATTGCCTTTGCGGCTAAAGATCGCGTAGTCGAGCGCGCCGAAAAATTGCCTGCGCACGGCCTCCGGCAATTCTCCGAGCGCAGGCATGCTTTCGACGGCCGGAGAAAGCCACTCGACTTCCAGATTCGTGAATCCGGCTTCCTCGAGATAGAAACCCAGGAGGCGCGCGGGAACCGGGCGCGTGTGCGTCGGGTCGAGATAGAAGTGGGTGGCGTAAATCGCCAGGCATTCGGGATTCGGCGTTTCGACGGCCAGGAGCGCGCCGTGATTCAGCTTTTTCGCGAGCAGGTTAACCAGGTCGGGCAATCGATCGGGAGGCAAATGCTCGACGACCTGGGAGCAGTAGACGCCGCCTAGAGACAGGTCCGGCAGGTTTTCGAGGTAACTGAAGAGCTCGGCCCGCTCGGCTTTCAGGCCTTTCGACAGGCATACTCCGACGCATTCTTCGCTCTGATCGATGCCGCGCGCCTCGATGCCGGCGTCGCGGGCGGCGTCCAGAAATTCGCCGCGGCCGCAGCCGAGATCCAGGACGCTGGCTGCTCCTTTGAACCGGTCGATGTAACGCTGCTGGTGCTTGCGAATGTCGGCTTCGGGGCCGCGGAAATTATCGGCGAAACGCAGCCAATCGACGGCGATTGTCTTGGGCACGGAAGGTCCCGGCATGGCCTCATCCAAGGCCCGCTGCGCGACGGCTTTCTGGCGGACGATTTTCAGTTCACCGTGGATTACCTTCTGGTACTCGGCGCGGATGTATTCGAGATCGCGCCACAAGCGGCGCTGAATGTCGACGGAATAGCGGTCGAGCGCGCCTTCGAAATCGGTGTGCTGCTGGCGGGCGAGCTCACGCATGTTCTGCTCGAGCAGCGTGACGCGGTGGGTGAAGGCGGCCTGCAATTCGGAGATGGTCCGCAGCATGCGGATTTCGTGATGGGTACGATCCTGCTCGAATCCAGTACGCCACTGGGGCCAGTGGGTGCGGATGTCCTTCAGTTCGCGAGCTTCGTTCAAGAGCACGGCCATCTCTTCGCGAAGCTGGTTCAGGTGGAACAGGACGTCTTCGCGAATTTGCTGAATCTGGGTCAAGGCTTCTTCCCGGCTCTTGTTCTGGTGCGCGGCCAGAGCAGCGAGCGAGCGATTGGTCTCCGCCAGAGCATCGAGCGTCGTCTGGACGCAACCGATTACGCCGCGATTGAACTCTACTTGTTCGCGGACGTGCCAGGCGAGTGCGCGGGCGATCAGCTTTTTGAAGGACTGAACGATCGAGTTCTTGAGTCCCCCGGGGCGGGGATTTACCGTGCCGATCGCCGCTACCTTGGCTTCGGCGGCATCGCGAGCGTGGACGATCGGCATCAGATCTGGAACGGATAGTCCATTGAGGCCGAGCGAGGTTTCGGGATTCCGGGCGCGGGCCCGAAGGCGGACTTCGCGGATGGCCGCTGTCAGCTCGTCATCGTGCACGTTTCTGGCTCCAGCTTGCCGTGATCTTGGTGTAGACGCCTCCGCGCGGGGTGAATTCGCCGATCAGCGTCGCCGAACGCGGCCGGACGGCTTTGACCACGTCTTTGAGCATCCGGTTGACCACGTTTTCCTGAAAGATTCCCAAGTTCCGGTATTCGAGCGTATACATTTTCAGCGACTTCAATTCCAGGCACAATTTGTCCGGAACGTAGCGCAAGGTCAACTTACCGTGATCGGGCAGACCGGTGCGCGGGCACACGGAAGTGAACTCGGGCATGACAATTTCGATCTCGTAGCCGGCCGAATATTGATTCGGCCAGGTTTCGATTTCGGGCAGCGGTGCGCGCACGCCAGCGGAGGCGTGTTCATCCGTGTAGGTCCGCTTCATTGCTTGAGGGCTTTCAACTCGCGGGCGAGCAGGTCCAGGAACAGGCCGACGTCGGTGACCACGCCGATCGCTTGTCCTGTGCCTCGGTCGCTGACCTTGGTGGCGACGGCGGGATTAATATCGACGCACACGATTTTCACCCAGCTTGGGAGCATGTTTCCAACCGCGATCGAATGCAGCATCGAGCCGAGGCACA
This sequence comes from Bryobacteraceae bacterium, assembly GCA_035308605.1. Classification (GTDB taxonomy): domain Bacteria; phylum Acidobacteriota; class Terriglobia; order Bryobacterales; family Bryobacteraceae; genus Palsa-187. The sequence goes on along the minus strand of DATGGL010000323.1, from coordinate 34,187 downwards.
GGACCAATCCAGCGCCTTTCAACTGATCGGCGTAGGCATCCTGCGCCTGGTTCATGTCGGTGATGGTGTCGGGGAGCGGACCGTCGTCGCGAAGGCTTCCGGCAAGCACGAACGGAATTCCGGCTTTCACGCATTCGAACATGACGCCGCTTTGCAGAACGCCGGTTTCCACCGCCTTCGCGATTCCACCGGCGCGATATACCGCGTTGATCGCCCGCATGTGGTTGCGATGGCCGTGCTCTTCCTGCCGGCCGTCGCTTTGGCGAACGCCGAGCGAAGTTCCAAGCAGGGCGGACTCGATATCGTGGACGCCGAGCGCGTTTCCGGCGAGCAGCGCCTGCACCCAGCCTTCGCGAATCAGCGCGGAAAGCGCCCGCACGCCCCCGGTGTGGACGACTACGGGTCCGGAGACTGCGATGATCTTTTGACCGGATGCCCGGATTTGTTGCATCAGGGCGGCGGTCTGGCGAACGGCGGTTTCCACCTGGCGTTCCGAGGAAATGCCATTGCTCATGAAGGCGAAGGCCAGGCGATCGCGCTCTTTCGCCTCGGGGACTACGCGGATGCCGCGCATGCCCACGACCACCTGGTCGCCTTTCCGCAGATCGCGCAGACGGCGGCAGGTGGCGTGGCCATTGGCGACGACGACCATCGCGTCCATGCGCTGATTTTCAACGTCGAGCCACGCGCCGTTCGAATGTACCAGGGTGCGATAGTTGGTGGTTGAATAGAAGTCTTCCGGGGCGCAGCAGTCTTGCTCTACGGTGGCTACGGCGGCGTCGCCCGTGTGGACCGGGGCGCAGCCGAGCCCTAGCAATTGGGCAAGCAACTGCTGCATATCCGAGGATTCCGGGGTTTCGACCTTCATCCGCAAATACGAGGGTTCGGCGTTCGTTCGCCCTATGCGAAACTGCTCGACCTCAAAACGGCCGTTATTTTCCACGACCGTGTCAAAGATCTGCTCCATCAGATGCGAATCGATGAGGTGGCCCTGGGCTTCGACGACTTCCTGTTGCATTTAAGTTTTCAGGATAGCGTGTACGCGCGTGAGAAATCTGCCGCTGTGAAATGACTAGTCCGTATGCGTTCTCTGCTGGTCGCGGCGATCGTGTCCGCCGGTCTGAATGCCCAAAGCCGGGCGGAATACGTGGGCGGGACCGCTGCGAAACTGGAGAGCGGCGCTTCGGGAGCGATTCAGGTGACCGACGAGCGCTATTTCGCCTTCTATTCGAAGAAGGCGCAGGTGCGCGTCGCCTATGACCGGATCAATGAGCTCGCGTACGGACAGAAAGTGGACCGGCGGTTGTTAATGGCCGTGGTCATCTCGCCGGTGTTTCTGCTGAGCAAGAAGCGAAAGCATTTTCTGACGGTCGGGTATACGGACGAAGAAGGCCATCATCAGGCGCTGGTGTTTCAAGTTGATAAGAACGATATCCGCGCGACGCTGGCGAGTCTGGAGGCCCGGACCGGCGTGCGTATTCAGTATCAGGATGAGGAAGCGCGAAAGGCTGGACACGGATGAAGAACGCTTTACTGTTCGGTTTGATGAATGCCCTGGCCTGGGGGCAGGAGGATCTGTCCACGCAGCTCCTGAGCATCAAACGGGTTTACGTCGACAAGTTGACCGGCGGTGAAACGGCGGCGCAGATGCGCGATCTGCTGATCGGCAGTCTGCAGGGCGCGAAGCTTTTCGTTCTCACCGAGAATCAGGAACGCGCGGACATGATTTTGCATGGCGCGGCGGAGGATCTTATCTTCACCGACGCGTTTTCCTCGTCCGAGGGGATCAATATTCGGGGGTCGGCGAATAATAGTTCGGGCTCGGGCACCAGTTCGCGGTACAACGGCGCCGGTTCGGGATTCGACACGCGCAGCAGCCGTGCGATGAGTATCGGCGTGGGCGATGAAAGTTCGTCCAACACGAAAGAACGGCGGCATGAAGCTCTGGCGACGGTGCGTCTGGTGAACAAAGACGGGGATGTGATCTGGTCGACTACGCAAGAGAGCACCGGCGCGAAGTTTCGCGGCGCGAGCGCGGACGTTGCGGATAAGATTTCGCGGCAGCTCGCGGCGGATATCGAGAGGATTCGGAAGGGGCCTGCCCGTCCGGCGCCAGAAACGAAATAATCTATACGCCCGAATGCCGCTTTAAAATCTGTGGGAGATTCTGCGAGAACGCCGAACGCGCCAGCACCATGTCGCAGCCGGCCTCTTGCGCCTGCATTTTTAACTCGCCCTGGACGTGCGAAAGGTAGCCGATGAGGCTGATCGACTTCGTCTCCGCGTCCGACTTCAGTTTCGCGATCAGTTTCAACGGTTCGATGCCTTGAAAATTCAGATCCAGGATGATCAAAGCCGAGCCGGTTTTAGCATTCTCGATGACGTCGGTTTCGCTCTTCACGAACTGAATGGGCAGGCCCGCATGTTTGGCGGACTCATTGATCTTCACCGTGAAGAAGAGGTCCTCCAACACGGCCAGAATCTTCTTTCGTTCGGGCATGATTTGAATTGTTGGTCGAAAAGACTACCGGAAGGTAATCTCGATGTTACCACAAGGGCCCGCTTGTTATAGTGATGTTCGTGTCTGAACACACGATGAACACTTTCCGCGAGACGGGCGCGTACCTGAAGGGGCATTTCCGTCTGACGAGCGGCCTGCACTCAAGCGAGTATTTGCAAAGCGCGCTGGTGTTGCAGCATCCCGAGCATGCCGAGCGGCTCGGGCGCGCGATGGCGGCTCAGCTTCCCAGGGCGGAAGTGGTCGCGTCGCCGGCGATCGGGGGGCTGATTATCGGGCACGAAGCCGCCAGGGCCCTCGGTGCGAGGTTTATTTTTGCGGAGCGCGATGGCGCGGGCAAGATGACATTGCGGCGGGGATTTTCTGTCCGGCCCGGCGAAACGGTGGTGGTGGTCGAAGATGTGGTTACAACGGGCGGCAGCACTCGCGAGGTGATCGAACTGCTTCGCGCGGCGGGCGCGGATGTGGTGGGCGCCGGATCGATCATCGACCGGAGCGGTGGGCGCGTGGACCTCGGCGTGCCGCGTGTGGCGCTGGCCACGCTGAACGTCGTGTCCTGGCAGCCGGACGAGTGCCCCTTGTGCAAACAAGGAGTTCCGGTGGAAAAGCCCGGCTCACGGCCCACGGCCGCTGCATGAGGCGCGTCCGCGTCACCGTCAGCTATGACGGGACCGATTTTCACGGCTGGCAGGTGCAGCCGGGGCTCGCGACGATCCAAGGAACGATCGAGAACGTGCTTGCCGAGATCGAAGGCGCGGCCGTGCACGTCGATGCGTCAGGCCGCACCGATGCTGGCGTCCACGCGCTCGCGCAAGTGGCGGCTTTCGCGCTGGCGAATCCGATACCGGTGGAGAATTTGCGGAAAGCGATGAACCGGTTGCTGCCGCGCGATATTCGGATCTTGGACGCAGCGGAAGCGGACGGAGACTTTCATCCCCGGTACGCGGCGGTTGCCAAGACCTACGAATACCGAATCCACCGCGCTGAAATCTGTCCGCCGTTCGAGCGCCGGTATGTGCACCATCACCCGTATCTTCTCGATGAAGAGGGGATGGTCGAGCTTGCTCCGCTGCTTGAAGGCGAACATGATTTTTCCGCGTTTGCCGCCTCGGATGAGCGCGACGAATTGGGTTTATCGAAAGTGCGGCGGATTTTTTCTTCGCTAGCGTGCCGTCAGGGTGACCGGCTGATTTATCGGGTCAGGGGCAGCGGTTTCTTGAAGCACATGGTGCGGAACATTGTGGGCGTGCTGCTCGAAGTTGGCAAAGGAAATCTGCAACGCGACGACGTCCTGGCGCGATTACAGCCGGGCTGCGCGATTCCGGCTGGTCCGACGGCTCCGGCGCGCGGGCTGTTTCTGGTTAGCGTCGAGTATTGACGACGCCGACGCAGCCTATGGGCTGTCCCTTCGTTATGGGCGGTGTCGCGACGATGTACAAGACCTTTCCAGTGACAGGCGATTTCACTTCGGCGATTTTCTTGCCGAAGAAATCGGTGATGTATGCGAGAACGGCGCCGCGCTTCACCGTTTGGTCGCGCTTCACGCGGGGATAGAGCAAGCCGGTTTCGGGACTGGTCAGGACCGGGGCTGGATCCAGATACACGGGCTTCTTCACGCGTCGCGCGGCGCCACCTGTGAGCTTCAGATAGCGCATTACATTTTCGACGCAAGCGGCGATCATGTTCGCGGATTTTTCGTCGGGAACGCCGAGGAAGCCGGCCTCGACGGTGACGGCGGGCTTGCCGCGGGTGATTGCCGTGTTCGAACAATACAGCGACGCGGCAGGATCGGCAGGGCGGCCGCGATCGAGGATGATATGGTCGAAGCCGCAATGCGAAACTAGCCCGGCGATTCGATCGTCGAACGCGGGTTCGCCGGTGACGGTCTGATACACGTAGGGCCGGAGCGATTCGTTGCCGTCGCCGCAATGAAGATCGAGCAGATAGTCGCACCGGTCGATAATTTCCGAGGTGATCGCGTGAGCGATTCGCTCCGACGGCGTGCCGTCTTTCTTGCCGGGGTACACGCGATTGAGATTCTTTTGATCGAGCGGGCTGAAATAGACGGTGCGTCCCAGAAACGATGGCATGTTCGCGACGTGGACCATGATCACTGCGCCGGCGAGCGCCTTCGGCTTGATCTTTGGGCGCAGCTTTTGCAGAGCAAGAATGGGAGGGTACTCGTAGCCGTGAATCCCGGCGATCAGCGCTAGCACGGGACCTTCCTTGGCTCCGTTGAAGATGGTGATCGGAGTGGTGGCCTCGCCCAGGTCGATGATTCCGGAGGCCATCTGCCCGGCTGCGGCGCGGATGGGGCCGACAACCAGATCAGCTTTCACGAAGCACCTCGCGCATCGCGCCTTCGAGCTTGTCCAAATCTTCTTCGCTGTTGTAAAAATGCGGGGAGACGCGGACGAATCCGTGCCGGGCAGCGACAAGCACGCGGCGCGCCTTCAGCGCACTGCTCAGGCGCGACGGATCATGCGCCGAGAATTTCGCAGCGACGATCTGGGAGCCGGTGTCGCAGATTTCGGCGCCCAATTTTCGCAAACGCGAGCGGGCGGAAGCCGCAAGTTCGAGAACGCGGCGCTCGATCGCGTCGGGTCCGATTTCGAACATCAGATCCACGGAGGCTTGCATCGCGTACATCAGCGGGAACGGCAGGCCGCCACCTTCGTACTTCTCGGCAGTGTCCATCAGGACTGGCGTTCCGTGGTGCAGATTATCGACCTCGCGCCAAGTCTTGTGGCTGCGCCAGCCGACCGCGTTCGGGGGAAGATCCTTGCGCAGGTGTGGCGCGACGTAGAGAAAGCCGACGCCGGTAGGGGAGCACATCCATTTGTATCCGTGGACGGCCAGAGCATCGGGCTGCGTCTTCTGAACGTCGAACCGGAGAGCGCCGACGCTTTGCGTGCCGTCGACGAAGAGAAGTACGCCGCGCTCGTGCAGGTATCGTGCAATCTCTTCCAGCGGGGGACGGAAGCCGCTCGAATAGTTCACTTCACTGATGGCGACGATGCGGGTCTTTTCGTCGATCGCTTCGTAGAACCTGCTCCACGGAACTTCGCGAAATTCGACGCCGTAGCGGTCGACCAGCGCGGGCAGGTAAAGATAGTTGGGAAATTCATCCGCGAGCGTAACCACGTTCTCGCCGTGCTTCCATTGCAAACCGCCGGCGACAATGCCGAGGGCGATGGCTGCATTCGGGATAAACGCGATGTCGTCCGCGGTTGCGTTGATCAGATCGGCAAGGGACTGGCGGAGACGATTCGCATCGTCATACCAATCGAGAAAATCCGAGCAGGCGAGTTCATCGCGATGCGCCCAGTGTTTGGCGGTTGCCTCGACGGCGCGGCGAGGAATCTGGCCGAAGGTCGCGGAGTTCAGGTAGGTCCAGTTCGCCAGAGCAGGGAACTCGGCGCGGACGGCGTTCCAGTCGATGTTCATTTGATTTGCGACGCGATGAGTGGCGCGGCCTCCTCTATTTTGATGTCCGACGATTCGTGGGTCCGGCGATTTACAAGCTCGACTAATCCTTGCGGGAGTTTTTTGCCGATGGTGATTCGATAGGGGACTCCGATGAGATCGGCGTCTTTAAATTTCACTCCCGGGCGTTCATCGCGATCGTCGAGGAGGGCGTCGACGCCTTGGTCGATAAGTGCCTGGTACAACTTGCGCGCGGCGTCCTGCTGTGAGGGATCGGCGAAATTGACGGGGGTGACGATGGCGTTGAAGGGCGCGATGGAGGTTGGGAGTGCGATGCCGTCTTTGTCGTGATTCTGGTCGACTAACGCATCCAAGATCCGATCGAGGTAGAGCTGGAAAAAGCCGCGGATGAGCGGTTGCAATTCTCCAGTCTGGCCGGTTACGAGGAGCCCCGATGGTCTGAAAAAACGCGTTCCCAGTTTCGCCAAGAGGGCCCGTTCGTCCGGAGTTTCTCGGAGTTCAACCCACTCGGCTTCAAAATCCTCGCCGGGCGTGACGTTCCGAAGGTGATAATCCGTTCGGTTCGCGCCACAAATCATGTTCCGCCGGCCTTCGAGGCCGGTGTCGGCGAGTACGTTCATGTTCTTAACGTTGATAGGACCGAGGGAACCCGCTTCGGCGCCGAACCATTCGCGAATTTCTTCATGCCGAGCCCCGCGAACATTCCTTATGGAAAGGTGCGCTTTGAGCTTGGGTTCACTCAGGCTGTGATCGCCACGTAGCAGGACCAACACCGGCTTGCCGTCGCCAACCAATACGAGGCTTTTGATTTGGGATGTCTCCGGCAGCCCGGTGAAAGCAGCGACATCCGCGATTGTCCTCTGTCCAGGAGTGTGAAATTCTTCCGGCTGCAGATCGCCCTCAGGATCGTCGATCTGGGGAGGGCGTGGCTCGAGTGATTCGAGATGCTTGTCGTGACCTGCGACGAAGCGCGTCTGGCTGGCCGAATACTGAACGCCGCAGCGGTCAAGAATTCGGCCGAATGCGTCTGAATGCATCGGCATCGTTTCTCGAACCAGTTCGAAGGAACGAGAATCCAGCATCAGATCGGCGATCCGGTACCAGATTTGGGGAAGCTGCTTATAGCTCCGCAACTCCGACGCAGTTACCATCATTGCTTCGGGTCCGAGGAACTCTTGACCGCCAATGGCGTTCATTTCCTCACGTACAAATGACGCGATTCTTGTGATCGATCGCTGGCCAAGATAAAGGTACGTGGCTTTACGGAGATAACCGGCACGGGTCATGAGCGCGTGCGAGGGCGAGTTATCGTCCACAGGATCTGCGCGCAGAGTGGGGATGAACAGCTTGCTCCAGAGCATGGCGCGTGTTTCGCGATTCTAACACGCGGGGCTTAAGGAACTATAGATTTCCGCGCAACGCCTGCTCGCGTTCTATGGCCTCGAACAGAGCCTTGAAATTGCCTTTTCCGAAGCTGCGGCTGCCCTTGCGCTGGATCACTTCGTAGAACAGCGTAGGCCTGTCTTCCACTGGTTTTGTGAAGATTTGCAGCATGTAGCCTTCGTCGTCGCGGTCGACCAGAATGCCGAGTTCTTCCAGTTGCTCGATGGGTTCGTCGATCCTGCCGACGCGATCAGTCAACTTACGGTAATACGCACTGGGGACGCGCAGAAAATCGACGCCCTGGTCGCGAAGTTTAGTTACGGTATCGATAATGTTCCCGGTTCCCATGGCGATATGCTGCACGCCGGGGCCCTGGTAGAACTCGATGTACTCTTCGATCTGCGATTTCTTGCGGCCTTCGGCGGGTTCGTTAATGGGGAACTTGATGCGGCCGTTGCCGTTGGCCATCACTTTCGACATCAGAGCGGAATATTCGGTGGAAATGTCGGAGTCGTCGAACGTCTGGTACAAGCGGAAGCCCATTACGTCTTCGTAAAACTTGACCCATTGGTTCATCTGGTTCCAGCCGACGTTGCCGACCATGTGATCGATGTACTTGAGCCCCGTCGGGCGGGAGACGCTGTCGGGGCCATTCACGGCCTTGAATCCTGGAAGGAATCCACCGCGATAGCCGCGCCGTTCGACGAATGTGTGCAGCGTATCGCCGTAAGCGGCGATCGACGCCATACGGACTTCGCCGGAATCGTCGCGGATCGTGAACGGTTCACGCACGCCCCGAGCGCCGCGGCGTGTTGTTTCGCGATAGGCGGCCGCGGCGTCGTCGACCGTCAGGGCGATGTCGCGGACGCCGTCGCCATGGGTTCGCACATGATCGGCGATGGGATGGTCCGGGGTCAGCGCCGTGGTCAGGACGAAGCGGATCTTTTCCTGTTCCAGAACATAGCTCGCGCGATCGCGGACACCGGTCTCCGGGCCGCTATAGCCGGTCAGCTTCATTCCGAACGCCGAGCGGTAATAGTGCGCCGACTGGCGGGCGTTGCCGACATAGAACTCGACGTAATCCGTTCCGTTGAGTGGAAGAAAATCCTGCGCGACTGCGGTGGGATATTCGGCTAGCTGCGGCATATAGGCTCCTTCAATTGGATCGCCTCCATGGCGTCAATAAGCATTTGGTTGTCCTGGTCCGTTCCCGTCGAAATACGGATGCAGTGAGGCAATCCGAACGCACCCAAGGGGCGGACGATGATTCCGCGACGCAAGAGATCTTCGGTCAGCGATTTCGCCGCCTCCGCGGATTCGAGCGGAACCATCACGAAGTTGGCTTCCGAAGGAACTACATCGAAGCCGATATTTCGTAACGACTGGGTAAGAAAGCGGCGGCCCCGGCCGTTCAGTTCGAGCGAGCGTTCGACAAAGTCGCGGTCGTCCAAGGCCGCAATGCCGGCGACTTGCGCGAGAGCGCTCGGCTCGAACGGGAGTTTCACTTTGAGCAGGTTCGAGATCAGCTCTTCATGCGCGAATCCATAGCCGATCCGGACGCCAGCCAGCCCGTAGACTTTCGAAAACGTCCGCAGCGTGATCACGTTGTCGTAGCGATAGTGCATCGAATCCGGATAGCGCGGGTTATCCTTGGCGTATTCGAAATAGGCTTCGTCGAGGATGATCAGCACTCGTTCCGGCACGTGGCGATAGAATTCGTCGAATTCGTCACGGGTGAAGATGGCGCCGGTGGGGTTATTCGGATTCGCCAGATAGATGATCTTGGTTTGTTCGTTGATGGCTTCGGCGAGGGCGGTGAGATCGTAATGCCAGTCGCGATAGGGCACGGTTCGATACGCGACTCCACGGGAGCGGGCCAGGACCTGGAATCCGATGAATGCTGCTTCGGTGGTCAGCACCTCATCGTCGTCGCACAGGAACGTGCGGATGATGTTCGACATGATGCCGTCCGAACCGCTGCCGACGATCACGTTCGCGACTTTGAGATCGTAAGCTTCGGCCAAACGCTCGCGCAGGTCGAGGCCGCCGTTGGGGTAGTAGTTGAGGCTCGGAAGCGCCGCGGCGATCGCCTGGAGGGCGCGGGGCGAAGCTCCCAGGGGATTCTCGTTGGAGGCGAGCTTGGCGACTCGGGTCAGGCCGTAGGTTCGCTTTACCTCGTCGATGCTGCGGCCGGGTTCGTAGGGCCGCAGGGATTCGATATAGGACGGTACGAGGCGCTGTCGCATCTCAACAGCTATAGTAGCACCACCAGTATGTGGTGTCTAGATGATGCCAGCCCTAGAAAGCGAATTTTGCGGAGAATTGAATCGATCGGGCGGGAAGTTGGTTGGTGATGCCGACCAAGGGCGTACCGAAACCGGTTCCGGCGGTTGGGCCGTTCCCGTAGGTTCCGCTGTAACCTACGAAGTTTGCGTGGTTTAGCACGTTGAAGGCTTCGGCGCGCAGCAGCAGATGAGCGCGTTCGCTCCACAGGACGAAGGGGCGTTCGATGAACGGGGAGAAGTCGTAGATCGGCCGTCCGTGGCCGGCGTTGCGGCCGATTACGACGCCGTTGATGACGGGGCGGTCGGTGGTGGCTCCGGTGTCGCCGCTATTGGTGGTTCCGGTGGTGATGTTGTAGGGCAGGCCGGTTCCCATGGTGTTGACGCCGCCGATGCTGATCTTGAGGGGCAGAACGTAGACGCCGCTCAGGACGAAGCGCTGGCGCTCATCGAAAATCGCGTTGCCGTTTTCGACTTTGCCGGTGAAGTTGGCGTCGTTGGGATTCTGGCCGGGGATATCCGGGTCGACGTTGTCGATCGCGTGCGACCAGGTGTAGCTGGCGAGCATGGATAGCTTCTGGCTGAAACGATGCGTCAGGTTGACGTCCAGGGCGTTGTAGTAGGCGTAGCCGTCATTCACGTCGCTCTGGATCACGGCGTAGGGCGGCTGGGGATTGGTCGCCGTTGAAGTATTGCAGACCGTTCCGTTCTGCTGATACCACCACAACCAATACGGGCGTGTGCAATTCGCGGCTTGCGGCGTGCGGGTCTGCCCCTGAGCCGTACGGATGAACGACGTTGGCGGGTCCACGTCGCGAGGGCGGTTGATTCGAAGCGTGTGCGAGCCGACGTAATCCACGCTCAGGACCCAATTGGTCTTGATCTGGCGCGCGATTCCGAAAGTCCACTGCTCGGAGTATGGGTTCAGCAACTGGCTGGGATAACCGATCAGGGTCGACGTGGGGAAGAATTGATTGAGGTAGGAGCTTTCGCCGGGCCGGATGTAGAGGCTGCGCAGAGGCGCTTGCGCTCCAGCAGGAAATGCTGGCAGCGGCACTGCGGTGATGCTGGTGGGGAATCCAACCTGGCCCGGCGCGGCGGTGTAGTTGAACACGCCCGTGGGACCGGTGAGCGCGTAGTTGGCCTGGGAATTATCGACGATTTGGGAATAGTAGATTCCGAATCCGCCGCGGATCACGGTCTTGCCGTCGCCATGCAGGTTGTAGGCGAAGCCGACGCGCGGGGCGAAATCGTGACGGGAATCGGTGAACGTCTGCTGCTCATAACGCAGGCCGAGATTGATGGTCAGGTCGCGGCGGATTTTGTAATCGTCCTGGACGAACAGTGCCCACAGGGCATCGTTTACGGTGTAGCTAGTGTTGCCATAGCTCTGCGTATAGGTCGCGACGTTGGCGAGATTGCCCAGATAGGCCTGGCTCTCGCAGGCGGCCAGGGTCAGGGTGCAGGATTTGAACGTAAACGATCCCAGGTAAATGGGACCGCCGAATTCCTTGCTGTTGCCGCCGGTGTGCGCGATGATCACGTCCGCGCCGAACTTGATTTGATGCTTCCCCCACATGGCCGACAGCGTATCGCTCGCCTGGTATTGGCGATTCATCAGGAGCGCCGCTTGCGATGTGCCGGTGGTGAACGTTCCGCCGGCCGAAATCGGGACGACGAATTGCGTACTGAAGATGACCGGATCAAACTCGGTAATCGGCGAGGCGAGTTGGAACTGAAGACGCGCGCTGTTGAGCAGCGTCGGACTCAGGACCGCGGTCTCGCCGATTTCTTCGGAATACGTCCGGCGCCGGAATACGCGATCTACCGTAGGAAGATTGTTGCCGCCGACTGCGCCGTTGGGATTGGTGTCGTAGAAGCCGTCCAACAAGCTGCGGAAGAACAGATTGTTCTTATCGTTGATCTGATGATCGATGCGGCCGAATCCGAGCCAGCCGCGGTAGTGTCCGATAAACAGGCCGGGCGCGACGGGAGAGATCACCGGCGAGGCTTTGTTCTCCCGGCTGAATTCTCCGGACAGGAAAAATTGTGTCTTGTCTCCGATGGGGCCCGAGAGTGAAGCGGCGGACTGGCCAAGAGTGTCGTTGGTCAGATCGTTACCGCTGGCGGCGTTCGCCGTGGTGAATCCGGACAATGCGGCTTCGGTAGCGGAGGGGCGCCACAGTTCCATAAGATCGCCGTGAAAGTGGTTCCCGCCGGATTTGGTGATGATATTCACCGCGCTTCCCGTGCTGCCGCCGTATTCGGCGGAAAATCCGTTGATCAGTACCGTCATTTCCTGCACGGCGTTCAGCGGGATGTTGCTGAAAATCGTCTGGCGGCCCCAGCTATCGTTGCCGGTGCTGCCGTCGACTTCGAACCAGGTCTGTCTTCGACCGGCGCCGTTGGTGGTGAACAGATCCTCGTTCATGAACACGTCGCCCTGATTGATCGCGGGCCGGTTGGCCGCGTTCAGCAGCGGCAGGTACGTGATGCGGCGGTTTAGCAGGGGCGTCTCTTCCATCTGCTTCGCATCCAGGCGATCGCCCAACTGGGGCGAATCGATGCGTACTTCTCCCACAGCTCCGGTCACAGTAATTTGCGATTGCGCGCCGGCGACGTTCAATTGAAGACTGACGTCGGCCGTGGTTCCACCGGCCAGAGTGATGTGGCTCGCGCGAGCTTCGGCAAAGCCCGCTTTCGTCGCGACGACATCATAATCGCCCGCGACCGGGAGGCCGCCGATGGAGAAACTGCCTGCATCGTCGGTCTGTGTGGAGCGTTCCAGGCCGGTCAACGAATTTGTGAGCTTCACCTGCACGCCGGCGACGGCGGAATGGCTCGGATCGGTGATATGGCCGTGGATGGTTGCAGTATCCGGAGTCTGAGCGGCCAGAGAGATAATGAATGGCAATATTGGAAGGAATCGAGACATAGGTTGCTTTGAAGAACGCATTTCCGTCGCGACGCGGCGGGTTTAGGAAACTTTAAGGCTATTAGAGCGAAAGCGTTACTACCAGCGGTCGTAGGCGTCTCCACCGCGACCAAGGAAGATCGTAGTCGGCTGGGTTATCACGCTACGCTATTTGACCCAGCTTCTTACCTGTCGATTAGCCGGCGGCTCGTAAGCCTTTCAGAGTTTGCCATTTAAGCATTGGCCAGTAAGCTGCTAAAACGGGAGCAAGCCCTCGGCTCGGGAAACAACCGAATAATCCGCTGTGCGGTACGCGATTATCTGCCCGTCCGTAGTCTGATCGCCAATTCTCAATCAAGCCTCTGAAGGGATAGGTGTCTTTAATGCAAGGTTGCGCTGAATGCTGGCGCCTTTTGAACCTTTGTCTGGACGCGTCTCAGGAACTCGCGCAAGCTCAAATTGAGCTGGCGCAGTACCGGCCGGGAAACAATTCGGTAGAGTTTCAAGCGCTATGGGGAAAGTGCCGGGAGACGATGGCCAGGATCGAAAGCCTCCGCGCCGAAGCATCGCGCCACGTTGCGCTGCACACAGACTAGCCTCAGTTGCCGCCGAGGATGCCGAGGATCATGCTGCGCTGATCGTCGGCGAATTGGCCTAGTGGGGCGAGATCGTAGGTCTGATTTCCAACTTTGATCAGGAAGCCGTGACGGTCGACTGCCGGGCCCTTCTTGGCGCCGGCGCGCATGCTCCGTAGATCCGACATCTGCGATCGCGTGACTTTGAATTTGTGAATCGAGTCCCAGGATTTGAATTCGACGCCGGTTCTGGTGACGTACAGCCAGCCGTTGCAGTGAGTGGTGAAGTTGCCGCCGCCGTGGTCGTGGGCGACGTGGAACGTCGCGTTGCCGCCGCGCGCAAGCGATGCCTCGAAATTCTTGCGAGCTTCCGGGAATCGCTTCATGTTGTAGAGATAAACTTGCGCTTCGAGATCGTACGCCTCCCAGCCGTTGGGGTCGAGCTTGATGGCTTTGTCGAGCAGAGCAAGCTCGTCGGGATAGGAGTGCTTCTTGTCCAACTCGAGGGCCTGCTGAATCATGGTCTTGTATTCGCTGGAGGATTCCGCGGGCTTCGCCGGGCCCGGGCCTGGCGTGGGCGTCGGAGCAGGGGTGGGGCGAGCCAGGAACGCGATCAGTCCGATTAGCGCGACGATACCGCCCACGCCAGGCCACAGCCACTTTGGCGAGGATGACTTTGCGGGCGCGGGCGGCGGTACGAACGTAGCGGGCGGTGGAGCGGCGTAGGGCTGAGCGTCATGACGCTGAACAGGCGCCGATGGGGCTGGCGTAATGTCGGCCGTGCCCGTCAGGGCGGCTTTGAAATCCTCCATGGATTGAAATCGCTCCGTAGCCTTCACGGCGAGCGCTTTCATTAAGGCGTTTTCGGTGCCGGGATCGATCGCGACGCCGAGAGCGCTTGGACGGGCGACTTTGTCTTCGACCTGACGGTCCAGCGCGGATTGGGGAACACGTCCCGTGAGGGCGTGATACAGAGTGCCGGCGGTGGCGTATACGTCGGTCCACGGCCCCTGCACGCCGCTTGCGCGATATTGCTCCTCTGGCGCGAAGCCTTCTTTCAGGATGATCGAAAGATTGCGACTCTTCTGGCCGAGGGCGTTGCGGGCCGCGCCGAAATCGATCAGCTTCACTTTGCCGGACTGCGTGACGTAGATGTTGTCGGGGCTGATATCGCGATGCAGGATTCCTTCGGCATGGACGGCGCTTAAAGCGCGCATCACCGGAAGCATGATTTCGAGCGCAGTCTCAATCGGAATCTTGCCGCCGCGTTTTTTCAGGAAATCCTCGAGGGTTGAGCCATCGAGATACTCCATCACGAGATACGCCGTTCCGTTGTCGCGGAATGCGGTATCGATGGAAACAATGCCGGGGAAATTCTTGAACTTTTTCAGCGTGCGGGCTTCTTCGAGGAAACGCTCGAGTCCCCATTCGAATTCGGCGCGGGTGTGATCGGAGTAGGCGATCACTTCCGTCATCCCGCCGCCGCGTCCGGCGACGCCGTTGGGCATGAATTCCTTCACGGCGAGGCGCGTGGCCAGGCCGATGTCCCAGGCCAGGTAAGTGACGCCGAATCCGCCATGGCCCAGAGCGCGACCCAGAAGGTATTGGTCATGCAAGAGAGTCCGCGGCGGAAGTTGCAGAGAATTGAGCGACGTCAGGTTGAAAGGGCTTCCGCATTTCGGACAGACGGGTTCCCCGGAATCGTTTTCCATGCAGCCCATGCATAGTTTGTCCGGGTTCATGGATCAGTTCTCCTGGACGCGAATGGCGAGCGCGGAATAGTTGTCGCTGTCGGATGAGGCTCGCTGGCAAAGGCGGGCTTCCATCCGCGCGAGCCACTTCTGAGAATCGCTGGATGCGGCCAAATCCTCTTCCATTTCGGGTTCGGTGACGTATTCCCAGAAACCGTCGGACGCGAGCAGGAAGGCATCGCCAGATTCGGGTTTGCCGGGCAACGCTCCGGCGGTGGCTCCGGATTCCTGGCGAGCCCCGAGACTTCGTAACAGGCGGCTGCGATCTTCGTGGAAGCGGATCTGGTCCGGACGGATTTCGCCGGCATCGGCCAGGCGCTGCGGGACGCTGTGATCGCGGGTCTGGGCACAGAGCTTGCCGGCGCGGAACCAGTACAGGCGCGAATCGCCGGAATGGGCCCAGAATGCCGCTTCGGGCGAGGCCAGAAGCATCACGATGGTGGTGCGCATGCCGGACAGATCGGGTTCGGCGCGCTGGCGTTCCAGAAGCGCGGCGTGCGCCCGCTCCATGTGCGCTGTCAGGAGTTCCGCGGAGACTGGCGAATCGGCAGTGAAGGATTCAAGCGCCGATGCGACCGCCAGTTGGGACGCGATTTCGCCGCCGCGATGTCCGCCCAGGCCGTCGGCGAGCACCCACAGGCCGGACGGTCCGTCTCTTCGAAAGTCGCAGCAGTCTTCGTTGTCTTCGCGACCGCCGGTGGCGGAGAGCGATGCTGTTTCAAACTCTACCAATGTTCCTCCGCCTACTCCATCCTGAATTCGAACTGATTGCGCGTGTCGCCGACGTAGAAACGATCGCCGGGACGAAGCTCGCGCGGCTGCCCGGGCGTGAGCCGCTCGCCGGTTGCTAAGAACGTGCCGTTGGTCGAGCCGAGATCTTCGAGCACGAACGTCCCGCGCGCGGCATCCCAGCGGATGGCACAGTGGCGCTTCGAAACGCTGTCGGAACCGGCGCCGAAGACGAGATTCGCGACGGATTGATCGCGGCCGAGAATGGTCGGGCGAAGTTCAACGGGAATCGACGTGCCGGCGTATTGCCCTGTGAGTCCGCGCATCGCAGGCTTGGTCGCGATGGGAACCGGAGGTTGATACGCGGGCGCGGGCGGGCGATTCACCGGCATCCGCCGCGTAGTCAGCGCGCGCACGACCTGCTGACGCGTATCTTTTCGAAAGGCCAGAAATGCCAGGCTGGCGAGGACGGCGAAGCCGATCCATTCTTTTCCTTTTGGCAGATGCAAGCCGTTGTCGTCAGGGGGCGGGGCCTGGCCGCCGGATTTTCCGTCGCCGCCGCCGCTCTCGGCAGCGCCGGTGCATGCGCCAGTGGCGACGCGAGCCTGGATGCCAACTTTTTGCAATCCCGCGGACAGAGGATCGATGACGAATGCGAGCTGCGAGCCTTTACTGACCAGGGCATTTACGCCGATTACGTTTCCGCATCCGTCGAAAAGCGCGCTGCCGCGCTCGACGGATTCCGAAGTAGCGCTGGCTTTGATCACCGGAATCGAAACCTTTTCGACCTTCACAATTTCCTGGAGCTTGGTTTCTGAGACCGTGGGATCGCCTTTATCGGGAAATTGGACCGTATATATCGGCTCACCCTTCTGGTCGAGTTTCGAGGGGGCGAGGGTGATGCCGTTGCTTGGGAGCTCCTGCTCCAGTTCGAGAATCACCATATCGCCGTCGCCGGACCAGACAGCCTTCGCTTTGATGTCCTTGTCGCCGACGTGCACGAACGGCATCTTCTGCTGGCCGGAGTCGGTTTTGCCGCAGCAGTATTCTCCATTGGTGACCACGTGCTTTGCGTCGACAATGAAACCTCCGGCGAGCGTTACACCTTTGATCTTGTCGCCGTCCTGGATCGCGCCGTACACTTCGACGCTCATGTCGAGCATCCTTTGCGTGGCTGACTGGGCGTTCAGGCAAATGGCAACGGCGGCGAAGAACGAGAGGCGTTTCATTGTGGAGGCGTCCTGGGTTCGGCTGGCGCGGTTAGGGCGGGGATATCGGTAGCCGGCGCGTCGTAGGCCGCCGGGTGGGAGTATTTTGTGTACCAGCGCCATCCGGCGAAGCCTGCGGCGGCGATTAGAACGATCAGGACCAGGACCAGCACCCACGGACTGCGCTTGCTTTGCGCCGCGTGTGTTCCGGTCTGGAACTCCTCGGGTACGGGCCATGAGAGCGCGGGTTCCGGTGAAATTGCCGTGATCGGCGGAGGAGGTGGCGGGGGCGGGGAAGCGAACGGCTGTTCTATCTTGACGGTGCGAGCCGGCATGGTCGCAAAAGTGACGGCTCCGTCGAGCGTAATCGATAGCACCGTGACATTGTCCTGATATTCGCGCTGTTTGGCGAGGGTCTGCTGGACCAGGACTTCAGGCCACGATGTTCCAGGACCTTGCAGGGATGCCCGAATTTCATCGGGGTTCAGAACTTTGAACATGCCATCGCTGGCCAGCAGGATTGTATCGCCGGGACGAAGCGGGTACGGCTCCAGATTACGGTCGATTTCGGAGAGCGTCTCGGCGCCGATGAAGCTGGTGAGCGATTCGCGCTCGGGATGATTCAGCGCGTCTTCCTGCGAGAGCGTGCCGCGAGCCACGGCGGCGTCGAGCAGATTCGCGAACACGTGCGGGCGATTGATCATCTGGAACTGGCCGCCGGAGCAGTGAAAAATTCCGCTGTCGCCGACCGAAATGAAATACAGCGAAGTTTCCTGCATCGCCACGGCGACCAGTGTCGTGCCGATGCCTTCCGACATGCCCATGCTGCGGGCCAGCGACACTACCTGGAAATTGGCCTCATGAACGCTGCGATCGAGCGCGGCCGGAATGCTTTCCTCGGGGAGCTTGCGGCGGTAGGCATCCAGAAATGCGCGGACCGCGGTGCGGCTGGCGGCGTCGCCGTGCTCCATGCCGCCCATACCGTCGCAAACGATGGCTAGAAAGCCGCCGTGAGCGAGAAATGCCTGATCGCCGGGGTCCGCGAAACCGAACGAATCCTGCTGCGAATGGCGGGCTCCAATATGCTGCGCGTTGCCGGGCAGATAGCGCATGCTGGCGTCACGCTCCGGCCGGTTCGGCCCAGGTGTATTTGTCGCCGCAGAACGGGATCAGCACCAGCTTCGATTTTCCGATTTCGAGAACGTCGTCGCGATGGAACGGCGTGGGAGTGTTCACCATTTCGGTGTTCAGATAAACCAGGCCCGAAGAATCACCGGGCAGCACCCAGAAGGATTGCTTCTTGGGATCGAACACCACGATGCCGTGCCGTTCGCGCGAAACGGCGGTGTCGGTTTCGATGGCGACGTCCATGGTGGGGGCGCGTCCGATGTAGTTTTTTTCCGAGTGCAGGCGATAATCCTTGCCGCGATCGGGACCTTCGATGCAGACCAGCCATCCGACCACCGGCTCATTCTTTCCGATCTTCGCGCCACCCATTCCGACCCGAACGGTGGCGGCGGGCGAGGGTCCGAGGACTTGGGGAAGAGGAGGCAGCGGCGGGGGCGGAGGCAGGGGTCCGACACCGGGCAGCGGCGGCGGCATCGGGATGTCGTGGCGAACATCTTGTCGAACGGGACGCGTCTTCTGCTCAAATCCTCCGGTATCGGCCGGCAGAGCGCACCAGGGGCAGGCGGGGTGTTTGGCGGGATCGAAGAAATGTCCTTCCGGGCAGCGGGTCATCGTAATCACCTTGAGCGAAGAACAACTATTGTAATGATTTCCGTAGCGGCCAGACCCCGTCTGGCAATAAATTTCCACGCCCTTCATGCGCAAGCGTCGTGGAGACTTCCAGGAAGTCGCTGGGATACTGTGCCATCTCGTGGTCGATGGCGAATTTCAGGCGCGCGGCGTCGATTCTCGACATGCCGGCAGGGGGTGGTTCTTTGATGGCGTCTTCACTCATACCCTCCAGTACGGCGGAGGCGAGCACGCCATATTGGTTGATCAGGTAATTTATTTCTCCGGAATTCGCTCCCATCGTCGAAGCGGCGGTGCGTAAAGCCTTTATCGCTTCCGGGGTGTTGCCGTTCAGGGGAACTTTCGCGGTCTGATGGACGTTCCTAAGGTCCGGAGCGATGCTGGCCGTGAGCAGATCGGCGGCTTCTTCGGCCATGGCGCGATAGGTGGTAAATTTGCCGCCGGTGATGCGGAGGATTCCGTTCGAGTCGTGAAAAATGCGGTGTTCGCGGGTGGCCTTTGTGGCCGAGCCTGAAGAAACCAGCAGAGGACGCAGAGAGCTGAACGTCGCGACCGGTTCCTGGCGAGCGCTGTCTGGAAATACGCGCGCGGCGATGTCGCGAAGATACGCGGTTTCGTCCGCGGAGATATGGACGCGATCGGCGGAGCCGGCGTGATCGACATCGGTGGTGCCGACCAGCGTTCGGTCACGCTGCTCTCCCCACGGGATAAAGAAAATAATCCGCCCGGATTCTTCGAAGTACGCGATCGCGTGATCGCTCGCGTTCAAACGCGGGAATACGATGTGCGATCCGCGCACCAGGCGGGGAGCAGGGTCCTGCGCCCATGGCCCGGTCGCATCGATGACGGCCCGGGCTTGCGTTTCAAATCGCTGGTCCGCAATCGTGTCGTGCAACTGGATTCGCCAATTTCCATCGCGGACATGGCTCTCCACGCGCACATAGTTGGCGCATGCCGCGCCGTTGCGAATCGCCTCGAAGATATTTTCGAGCACCATGCGGGCGCTGCGGACCTCTGCATCGTAATATTCGGCCGCCGCGGTCATGCCCGGAACGGCGAGGCCGGGTTCGAGATCGTGGACCTGGCGGAGGGATAAACGGCGGTGCCGAGGGAAGCCGCGGCTGAAGGCGTCGTAGACGATCAGGCCGAGATGGTAATAAATTTCGCGGGCCAGGCCGGCGATCGGAAGAAGAAACGGCAACGGTTCGGCCAGATGCGGCGCGATGTGAAGCAGTGTCGTGCGCTCGCGCAGCGCTTCGCGCACCAGATGAATGTCGAATTGTTTCAGATAGCGCAAGCCGCCGTGAATCAGGTGGGAGTTCTTGCCGCTGGTGCCGGAGCCGAAATGCTTCTGGTCGACCAGGGCGATCCGCAAGGGGACGTTCGCGGTCTTGGCGCGCAGGGCGAGATCGCGGGCGGTGCCTGCGCCGTTGATGCCCCCGCCGATGATCAGGACGTCGAAGGTCTCCGATCGCAGCCGGGCGAGAGCTTCGTTGCGGGTGTTCGGTGTAACGGCCGGGCGCAATTCTCCATGATAGGAGACATGGCGGGAGACCGGGCGTGCTGATTTTGTAATAACGTGATGGTGTGCAGTCATTTAAAGGCATGCCCGTACTCGTTACCGGCGCGGGACGAGGAATTGGGAAACGCCTGTCGATCGGATTCGCCGGGCAGGGTGCGCGGGTGGGGCTACTCGCGCGCAGCAAGGCGGAACTCGACTTGTGCCATCTGGAGATCGAGCACGCGGGTGGCAACGCGCTGCGCATTCGCGCCGACATCGCGGATTACGAACAGGTGAACGCTGGAATCGAGCGCATGCGCGTCCATTTCAACGCGCCTGTTCAGGTGCTGGTATGCGCGGCGGCGGTTCAAGGGCCGATCGGGCCCTTTGTCGAGAATTCGCCCAAAGTTTGGAACGAAGTGATGCAGACCAACCTGATTGGCGTCATGAACGCATGCCGGGCGGTGCTGCCGGGCATGATCGAACGGCGGTCGGGCAAAATTATCGTGCTGGCCTGCGGCGGAGCGTTCACGGCGCGGCCGAATTTCGCGATCTACGCCGCGACAAAATCCGCGGTTGCGCGGTTCGTGGAAAGCGTCGCCGATGAGGTTCGCGATCATAATGTGCAGGTCAATTGCATTTCTCCTGGTGATACGTACACGCACATGACGGATCAAATCCTGGCGGCAGGGGAGCGGGCCGGCTGGCGCGAGAGCGAGCATGCGCAGGAAACGCGGCTTACCGGCGGAACGCCGCCCGATAAGCAGATGGAACTGGCGCTGTTTCTCGCGTCGGAACAATCCAATCACATCAGTGGCCGGCTGATCGGCGTGATGGACGATTGGAAGAAGCTAAAGAGCGGCACGGCAAAGCCGGAACTGTTTACATTACGGCGCGTGCAGCGGGCTTGATGCGGATGCCATTCGTCCGGTGTTTTTCGTCACTCGCCGGTTTCCGGATAGGACCCGAATCGCTGCCGCTACAATAAGCGGCATGGAACTCAAGGGCAAAAAGATCGCAATTCTTGTGGATGATCTTTATCAGGACATCGAGCTGTGGTACCCGGTGTTGCGTTTCCGGGAAGCCGGGGCGGAGGTCGTGCTGGCCGGGGCCGAACCGGGCAAATCCTATAGGAGTGAACTCGGATATCCGGCGCGGTGCGACGTATCCTACGGGTCACTCTCGCCGCGGGAGTTCGATGGGGTTCTGATTCCGGGCGGGTATGCGCCCGATCATATCCGCCGCCACGTGAGAGCCAATCAGTTCGTGTGCGAGATGGATTGGGAGAGGAAACTGGTGGCGGCGATATCGCATGGCGCGTGGGTGTTGTGCTCGGCGGGAATTCTGAGAGGCCGGCGGGTGACGAGCGCGAACGCGATTAAGGACGACGTGATCCACGCGGGCGCGGAGTTTGAGAATTCCGGCGTGGTGGTTGACGGGAACCTGATAACGGTGCGCGGTCCGGAAGAACTCTCGCAATTCGGACGGGAGGCAATTGGTGTGCTGGCTTCAGCGGCGGTGCTGGTTTAAATGGAGCCGGCCATCGAAGTCGCGGAGCTACGCAAGTCTTACGGCGATTTCGAAGCAGTGCGCGGCATCGATTTCGAGGTTGCGCAGGGGGAAGTATTCGGGCTGCTGGGTCCCAATGGCGCGGGCAAGACCACCACGGTCGAGATTCTCGAAGGTCTGCGGCCTCGAACCGCCGGCCGCGTCAAAGTGCTGGGCTACGACCCGGCCAGCGACACACGGGCGATCAAGGACCGGATCGGCGTCTGCCTTCAGTCGACCAATCTGCCGGACAAGATCACGGTTCGCGAATCGCTGGGTCTTTTCTCGGCTTTCTATTCGCGCAACACGGATTGCGATAAGCTGCTCGAACGGCTTCAGCTTACGGATAAGCGCAATGAATATTATTCGCGGCTGTCGGGCGGCCAGAAACAGCGCGTCGCGCTGGCGCTCGCGTTGGTAAACGATCCGCAGATGATTTTTCTGGACGAACCGACGACGGGGCTGGATCCGCAGGTCCGCCTTGAGATTCACGGACTGATCAGCGAACTGAAGGACGCGAAACGGACCATTCTCTTGACCACGCACTATATCGAAGAAGCTGAACGGTTGTGCGATCGTGTGGCGATTGTCGACGAAGGGAAGATCGTCGCGATGGGAACGCCGCGCGAGTTGCAGGCGCGCACCCTGGGCCAGTCGCTGGTCGAGATCCGGACCGAGCAGCCGATGCCGGTGGACGTTCCTCAGTTTCAGGAATCCGAAAAGCATGTCTTGAGCGATGACCGGCGGTCGCTTACCGTATATTCGACGCGCCCGGCGCGGACACTGCCTGAGATGGTGAAGTGGATCGACCAGAACGGGCTCGATCTTGACGATATTCATCTGAAACGGCCGACGCTGGAAGACGTGTTCATCGAGCTGACGGGAAAGCGCTTGAGGGATTGACGATGAAAGCTTACATCGCTCAAATCCGGATGAATCTGCGGCTGACGTTTCGTGACCGGTCGGTGTTGTTCTTCAACTACATTTTTCCGCTGATCTTCTTTTTCATCTTCGGCACGTTGATGCATGCCGAACGCGGCGGGGCGGTGGTCCAGATTGTCAACATGTCGCTGTCGCTGGGCGTGCTGGCGTCGGGCTTGTTCGGGGCGGGGATGCGCACCGTGATGGATCGCGAGCAGAATATCCTGCGGCGGTTCAAAGTCGCGCCGATTTCGCCGGGGCCGCTTTTGGTGGCCCAGTTGGTTACGGGCATGGTGCACTTTATCCCCGTTACGTTCGTGACGTTGCTGCTGGCCCGGGTTGTCTATGGAATGGCGCCGCTGGAGCATCCGATCTCTCTTTATGTATTCGTGCTGGTGGGCCTGACGGCATTTCGAGCGATTGGCAGTATCGTGGGCGCAGTCGCCAATTCGATGCAGGAGAGCCAGATTATCGTGCAGCTCCTGTATTTTCCGCTGCTCTTCCTGGGGGGCGCGACATTTCCGCTCTCAGTGATGCCGAACTGGCTCCAAACGGTGGCGCAGTTTATCCCATCGCGATATCTTTCCGAAGGGCTGATCGGGATTCTTCAAGGAAATGAGACGCTGTTCGACAATCTCTCGAATGTCGCTGTGCTGCTGGCGACAACCTTCATCGGGACGTTCCTCGCGTTGAAGCTGTTTCGATGGGAAAAAGAAGAGAAGATGCGCGCCTCGGCGAAGCTGTGGATCGCGGTGGTGCTGACGCCGTTTCTTCTCGCGGGCTCCTGGCAACTGCACGCCAAGGACAGCATGGTCAAGCAGAAGGCGCTCAGCCGGCAGATGCGGCGCGACCATAGTCTGCTGATCCGCGACGCGCGCCTGTTCCTGGGCGACGGAACGGTGATCGAGCAGGGGGCGGTACTGGTCCGGCACGGGAAAATCGCCGAAATCTACACTGGGTCCGCGCCCGATCCGAAATCGTTGAAGGCCGAGCCCGTCGATGCCGCGGGAAAGACGCTGCTTCCAGGACTGATCGATGTTCACATCCACTTGGGAGCGTCAGGCGGGTTTTGGGAGAAGGCTACCGACTACTCGGATATCGATAAGAGCATTGATCGGGAACTTGCGGCGTATCTGTACAGCGGCGTGACCGCGGTGAAGAGCGTCGGCGATCCGCTCGATTCCGTTTTGCAGCATCGGGCAGAGCTGCGATCTGGTGAAAAGCTGGGCGCTGAGTTGTTTGCCGTCGGTCCGATGTTTACCGCGCCGGGCGGACACGGTACGGAATACGCAAAGTACGTGCCCGAGGCGGTGCGGGCCGCTTTCCAGGAGCAGATTGTGCGGCTTCCGAAAACGGTTGACGAAGCGCGCCAGCAGGTGGATGAGTTGAAGAAGCGCGGCGTGGACGGGATCAAGACGATTCTGGAGCCGGGCGCTCCTTCGCATCCGATTCCGCGTTTGGATATCACGTTGTTACGCGCGATTGCCGGGCAAGCGCGGGCGGACAATCTGCCGATCGTTAGCCACGTTGGAGACCGCCGCGACGTTTCCGACGCGCTGGACGCCGGGGTGAATGGAATCGAGCACGATCCTCGTGACGGGATGACGGCCGAACTCCTGGCCAGGATGAAAGAAGCCGGAGTTACGTTCGATCCAACGCTGGCGGTGATGGAGGCGATCATCGCGACCGGCGAGGGAAAGACGGATCTGCTCGACCGATCGATGGTCCAGCAGGCTGCGCCGCCGCGGCTGCTAGCGGCTACGAAGAAGATGATCGCGTCGCAGGAACTGGAATCGATGCGCGCGGCTTTTCGGGTCTTTCCGTTTCATCTCGAGACGGGTAAGCAGAGCTTGGCCGCCGCGTACCGGGCGGGAGTGATGCTCGTGACCGGAACGGATTCCGGGAATCCGCAGATGATTCACGGCCCTGGGATTCATCGCGAATTGCAGCTTTGGGTTGAGGCAGGTGTTCCTCCGGAGGCGGCTTTGCGCGCGGCGACTTATAACGGGGCGAAGCTGCTGCGCGTGGATGATCGGATGGGACTGATCCGGAAGGGCTACGAGGCGAACCTCCTGCTGGTGGATGGGAATCCGCTGAAGGATATTTCGGCGACGGAGCGGATTTCGACGGTCGTGTTCAAGGGGGAGCTGCTGGATCGGACGGATTTGTTCGATCAGCCGTAACGATAGTTGCGAACCCGCTTACTGGCGTGCGCGGTTCGTAGCTGGGGGGCAGACACAGAACCGCGCGCGGTAGCGAGCGGGTGGCCGGCTGGCCTCGACAACCGCTAGTTTTTCGAAAGGGCATCCCTAAATAGTTCGATTTTCGGTGGGGTGGTGAACAGGACGGTGACCACATCAAACCGGACTTTTTCCCATGGCGTTCCGCTCTTGCGGGAGTATTCGCGGGCGACTCTTAGCAGGTGACGGCGTTTGTCTTCGCCGATGGCGCGTTCGGGAGGGCCATACTCGTCGCTCGCTCTCGATTTGACTTCGACGATGACCAGCGCGTCGCCGTCGCGGGCGATCAGGTCGGCTTCGGCATCCCCAGAGGCGAGTCGGTAGTTGCGGGCGACGATGGTGAATCCGCGGCGCCGCAGAAAGCGGTGGGCCAGGTCCTCGCCGCGGCGTCTGGCGGCCAGGTCGTGGGACCAGACGCGGCGGCGCTTTCGATCGCGGAGCCAGTCGAAAAACGTCCCGATTACTTGATAGCGCGCAAACGCCATTCGATTACCTTGCCGCGCACGACGTAGCAAAGGTAGTGTTCCCAGAATCGCCGGTAACGCGGGAAGGCGTTCACCAGCAGTTCAAAACCCAGCCAGCGCCAGAATGCTAGTAGCTTGACGCGGACGGAAATCTCTTCGAATCTGGCTTTCGAGTAATATCCGAAACCGCCGTGATTTTCGCCGAAGTAGCGGAGGGAAAAGCTGTTCAGGTGCCAGCGGTGGGTGGGGTCGCAGAACGAGCTGAAATCGGTGTAATGAGGTGTGACGATGAAAACCTCGCCGCCGGGGCGGACCAGTCGGTGAAACTCTTCCATGGAGCGGATCACGTCGGAAACGTGCTCGATCACATGAATTGCCTGGAGGGCGTCGAAGGACCCGTCACGGAAGGGGTAGGGGAAACGGTCGAGGTCGCAGAGGACATCCGCCCGGCTGGCGGGGTTGCGATCGATACCGATCGAGCCCGCTTTCTTGTTGATTCCGCAGCCGACATCCAGTATGCGCATGGAATTCTCGATTGTACGTTAAGTTTGGACTTCATAGTGCTTGAATCCAACCCGGCAGCCGTGCATCAAACTTGATAACGACAAACTAAGATTATTGCACATCAACACACTAACTGATACAGTGGTGGAGGCGGGACAACGTTATGGATTTCAATCGATTTACTGAGAAGCTCCAGGAGGGCGTTCGGGCGGCTCAGTCCCTGGCGGCGAGCCGGGGACAGCAGCAGATCGAGGTGGAGCACCTGCTTCTGGCGCTGTTGGAGCAGCAGGGCGGGCTGGCGCAGTCGGTTCTTCTGAAGGCGGACGTCAATCTGGAGGCGCTCCATCGCCGCCTGACGCAGGAACTGGATAAGCTGCCGCGGGTTTCGGGCCAAGGGGCGAACCTGGAGCAGATTTACATCACATCCAGGCTCCAAGCCCTTCTTGCTAAAGCAGAAAGCGAAGCCAAGCGGCTCAAGGACGAGTACATTTCGGTAGAGCATGTGCTACTTGCGGCTACCGACGAGAAGTCATTCAAGGAACTGGGGATAACTCGTGAGCGGCTGATGCGGACGCTGCAAGAGGTTCGGGGGACGCAGCGGGTGACTTCGCAGAATCCGGAAGAAACCTACGAGGCCCTGGAAAAGTACGGACGCGATCTGACGAAGCTGGCTGCCGCCGGGAAGCTGGATCCGGTGATCGGGCGGGATGAAGAGATTCGACGCGTGATCCAGGTGCTTTCGCGCAGGACCAAGAACAACCCGGTTCTGATCGGCGAACCTGGCGTTGGAAAGACGGCGATTGTCGAAGGGTTGGCACAGAGGATTGTCAGAGGCGACGTTCCCGAAGGATTGAAGAACAAGCGGGTGGTTTCGCTCGATATGGGAGCGCTGATCGCGGGGGCGAAGTTCCGGGGCGAGTTCGAAGAACGGCTGAAGGCGGTGTTGAAGGAAATCCAGGCGGCCGAAGGGCAGGTAATCCTGTTCATCGATGAGCTGCATACGGTGGTCGGGGCGGGGAAAGCCGAGGGCGCGATGGACGCCGGCAACCTGCTGAAGCCGGCGCTGGCTCGCGGCGAACTGCACTGTATCGGGGCGACCACGCTGGACGAATATCGGAAACACATCGAAAAAGACGCGGCGCTAGAACGGCGTTTTCAGACGGTTCTGGTGGACCAGCCGTCGGTGGAAGATACGATTTCAATCCTGCGCGGCTTGCGCGAGCGCTACGAATTGCACCATGGCGTCCGGATCAAGGATTCGGCCATGGTGGCGGCGGCGGTGTTGAGCCAGCGGTATATTTCCGACCGGTTTCTGCCGGACAAAGCGATCGATCTGGTGGATGAAGCGGCCGCGAAGCTGCGGACCGAGATCGACTCGATGCCAGCCGAGCTGGACGAGATCCTGCGGCGGCAGATGCAGCTCGAGATCGAGCGCGAGGCGTTGAAGAAGGAGTCGGATAAGGCTTCGCGGGAACGGTTGGGGAAGATCGAGAAGGAACTGGCGGAGCTGAAGACCAATTCCGCGTCCTTACAGGCTCAGTGGAAGAACGATCAGGAAACTCTGCGCAAGCAGCGGGAAATGCGGGCCGAGATTGAGCAGGTGAAGGTCGAGATCGAGCAGGCCGAGAGAGCCTACGATCTGAATAAGGCGGCCGAGCTGAAATACGGCAAGCTGACGGCACTCGAAAAGCAGCTCGAGGCGCAGAAGCGCGAGACTACGCTGTTGAAAGAGGAAGTCGACGAAGAGGACATCGCCCAGGTGGTCAGCCGCTGGACCGGAGTTCCGGTAACCAAGCTGATGGAAGGCGAGGTCGAGAAGCTGATTCACCTTTCCGAGGAACTGCACAAGCGGGTCGTCGGACAAGACGAGGCCGTGGATGCGGTTGCGGACGCGGTGATGCGCGCTCGCGGCGGGTTGAAAGATCCCAAGCGGCCGATCGGAAGCTTTTTGTTCCTGGGGCCGACCGGCGTTGGAAAGACGGAGCTGGCTCGGGCGCTGGCGCAGTATCTGTTTGACGACGAACATTCGATGATCCGCATCGACATGTCGGAATACCAGGAAAAACACACGGTTTCGAGGCTGGTCGGCGCGCCTCCGGGTTATATCGGTTACGACGAAGGCGGGCAGCTTACGGAGGCGGTCCGGCGGCGGCCGTATTCGGTGGTCTTGTTAGATGAGATCGAGAAGGCGCACAGCGATGTGTTTCATGTGCTGCTGCAAGTTCTCGATGATGGACGCTTGACCGACGGCCAGGGACGGACGGTGGATTTCAAGAACACGATCGTCGTAATGACGTCGAACGCGCAGCGCGAGGAGCTTCCGCGGCTGTTCCGGCCCGAGTTCTTGAACCGGGTGGACGAGATCATTACGTTCCACAGATTAACGGAGAAGCAGCTTGAAGAAATTGTCGAAATCCAGCTTTCCGGTCTGCGGGCAAGGCTGGCGGAGCGGCATATCGAGCTGACTTTATCGGAAGCCGCCCGGCGGCATCTGGTGACGGTAGGGTACGATCCGGCGTTCGGAGCGCGGCCGCTGAAGCGGGCGATTCAGAAATTCATTGAAACCCCGCTGGCGCGGAAGCTGGTATCCGGCGATATCCGGGACGGACAGAAAGTCTATGTAACGGAGAAGAATAAGGAGCTGGCGTTTGAGATAGAGTCGCGAGCGCGGGCTGAAGCATCTTAATAATGACGGGCGGGCCGGGTTGTCTGGGCCGCGAGAGGAAAAAACATGGCAGAGAAAGACATCAAAGTTAGCACCCTTCCGCTGTTGCCGTTGAAGAATTCCGTGCTGTTCCCGGGGCTGCTGATGCCGCTCTCCGTGGGGCGGACGGCGTCCCTGGCGGCGGTGGAGAAGGCGCTGGCCAGCGAAGCGAAAGAACTCGTGGTAGTGACGCAGCGCGAGGCCTCGGTCGACAATCCGGCGGCGAGCGATCTGTTCACCATCGGTACGCGCGCGGTGATCAAGAAAGCCGGGCGCTCGAAGGATCAGGTCGAAGTGCTCGTGCTGGGAATGGAGCGCGTGGTCATCGTCAAAGTCGATGACGAAAACGGGCACATGGTGGCCCGCGTACGCTCGCTTTTGGTGCCGGATGATTCGAGCCGCGAGACCGAAGCGCTGACGCTGGCGATTGTTGAGATGGGCTCCAAGTTTGTCGGGCTGGTGCAGTCGCCGAATCAGACTCCGCAGGATCTGGCGCGGATGTTTACTTCGCAGGAAGATCCGCTGCGGCTAGCGTACATGATCGCGTCGATCATGAATCTGGAAACGGTGCGGGAACAGTCATTGCTCGAAGCGCCGACTCGGGTTGAATCTCTTCGGCTGGTGCATGGCTGGCTGTCACACGAAGTGGAAGTGCTGGAGCTTCGCAACAAGATTGCGGATGATGCCCGCAACGAGATGTCGCGCGAGCAGAGGGATTACATTCTCCGGCAGCAGAAGCGGGCGATCGAACAGGAACTGGGCGAGAAGAATACGGACCAGTCCGAAGTCGAGACTCTGCGTGAGAAGCTGACCAAGGCAGAGTTGCCGGAGGATGTCCGGAAGGAAGCCAATCGCGAGCTTGGGCGTCTGGAGAAGATGCAGTCGGGGCAGCCGGAGTTCAACGTGATCCGGACGTGGCTCGAATATGTGATCGAGCTGCCCTGGAACATTCGGACCGATGATAATCTCGAGATCGCGCGGGCGCGGCAGGTGCTGGATGAGGATCACTTCGGCATCACGAAGGTGAAGGAACGGATCTTAGAGCACCTGGCGGTGCTGAAGCTGAATCCTGAGGCGAAGGCTCCGATCCTGTGTTTCGTGGGCGCGCCGGGCGTGGGAAAAACTTCGCTGGGTCAGTCGATCGCGCGGGCGATCGGGCGCAAGTTCGAGCGGATGAGCCTCGGCGGCTTGCACGATGAAGCTGAGCTGCGCGGACATCGGCGGACTTATATCGGCGCCCTTCCAGGCCGCCTGATCCAGGCGATGCGGCGGGCGGGCGCGAACAATCCGGTGCTGATGCTGGATGAAGTCGACAAGCTCGGCCGGGATTTCCGGGGCGATCCGGCGTCGGCGCTATTGGAAGTGCTGGATCCGGAACAGAACAAGACGTTCCGCGATAACTACCTGGATCTGCCGTTCGATCTGTCGAAGGTGTTGTTCGTGACGACGGCGAATACGCTGGACACGATTCCGGCGCCGCTGCTGGATCGTATGGAGATCCTGCGGTTGTCGGGATACAGCGAGGAAGAGAAGGCTCAAATCGCGCGCCGGTATCTGTTGCCCCGGCAGCTTACCCAGGCGGGGATTAAGCCGGATCAGTTTGAGATGACGGATGAGGCGCTCAAACGGCTGATCGGCGGATATACTCGCGAAGCCGGCGTGCGCCGGCTGGAGCAGACGCTGGGCCGCGTGATTCGCAAGGTCGCGCTGAAGTTCGCCGAGGGCGTGACCGATCGCGTGGTGGTAAGGGTCGAGGATCTGGCTGAATTGCTGGGACCGGAACCGGTTTC
This sequence comes from Bryobacteraceae bacterium, assembly GCA_035308605.1. Lineage (GTDB taxonomy): Bacteria > Acidobacteriota > Terriglobia > Bryobacterales > Bryobacteraceae > Palsa-187. The sequence continues at coordinate 3,950 of DATGGL010000323.1, read as the reverse complement.
GCCGGAGCAGGCTCGCAAGGATCTGCCCGCGGGTGTGGCGACGGGGCTGGCCTGGACCGAAACGGGCGGCGATGTTCTGTATATCGAAGCGACGTTGTTGCCGGATGGCAAGGAGTTGACCATCACGGGACAGCTCGGCGAAGTGATGCAGGAATCGGCCAAGACCGCTCGCAGCTACGTTTGGAGCCATGCGCGTCCGCTGGGGATCGACCCGGCGAAATTCCTGAACTCAGGGCTGCACATCCACGTGCCGGCTGGCGCGATCCCGAAAGACGGGCCGTCGGCGGGCGTGACGATGACCACGGCGCTGGCATCGGTGTACTCGGGCCAGCCCGCGCGTAGTGACACGGCGATGACGGGCGAAGTGACTTTGACCGGTCTGGTTCTGCCCATCGGCGGTGTGAAGGAGAAAGTGCTGGCGGCGCGGCGCGCGGGGATCAAGCGGGTGATTCTGCCTCGCGGCAACCAGAAGGACTTGCGCGACCTTCCTGAAGAGGTCCGCAAGGAGATGGAGTTCATCTTCGCGGAACGCGTGGAAGACGTGCTGGCGGAGATGCTGCCGGGGCTGATCCTGGTTCCGGCGAAGGCCGCCTAGCCCTTCGGACCCCAAAGGGCCGTTAATTCACGGGAATGAACGTGAATTAACGGCCCTATTCATTTGCGGGATAAGATGGGCGATATGAAGAAGCTGTGGTTGCTTGTAACCGTTCTTCCGGCGTTCGCCGCGCCGCCTACGGTGCAGGACGCAAAAACATTTCTCGACGAAGCGGAGTCCAAGCTGCTGGTTCTGAGCACTGAGGCGAGCCATGCCGACTGGATTCGTGAGAACTTCATCACCTATGACACGGAAAGCCTCTCGGCGACCGTTGACGAACGCGCCATCGCCGAAGGAGTCCGGCTCGCCAAGGGCGCCACGCGCTTCGATCATCTGAAGTTGCCGCCGGACATGGCGCGAAAGATGATGCTGCTGAAGCTGGGGCTGACGCTGGCGGCTCCGTCGGATCCGAAAGAAAGCGCGGAGGTGACGCAACTGGCGGCCAAGCTCGACGGCGTGTACGGGAAGGGGAAGTACTGCCCGGACGACAAGAAGCCGTGCCTGGATGTCGAGGGAGTCACGCGGATTCTCGCCAATAGCACGGATGCGAAGGAACAGCTTGACGCCTGGACCGGGTGGCATACGATTTCGCTGCCGATGCGCCGCGATTTTGTCCGGTTCGTTGAGCTGTCCAACAAGGGCGCGCGGGAGCTGGGTTTCAAGGATACGGGCGCGATGTGGCGGGCGAAATACGATATGCCGCCGGATGATTTCGCGAAGGAACTGGACCGGCTGTGGGAGCAGGTTCGTCCGCTGTATGTTTCGCTGCACGCGTATGTTCGCTGGAAGCTGCACGAGAAGTACGGTGATGTAGTTCCACCAAAGGGTCCGATTCCGGCGCATCTGCTTGGCAATATCTGGGCGCAGGAGTGGAACAATGTTTACAAACTGGTCGCGCCGGCGGATGCCGATCCGGGATATGACTTGACGCAGATCCTGAAGGCGCGCAATACCGAGCCGCTGCGTATGGTTCGTTACGGCGAGGATTTCTTTAAGTCGCTGGGGTTCGCGGCGCTGCCGCAAACGTTTTGGGAACGGTCGCTGTTCGTGAAGCCGCGGGATCGGGATGTCGTGTGTCACGCAAGTGCGTGGGATGTCGACAGTGTGGAGGATTTGCGGCTGAAGATGTGCATCGACATCACGGGCGAAGATTTCATGACGGTTCATCATGAGCTGGGGCACAATTTTTATCAGCGCGCCTATGACAAGCAGCCGTTCCTGTTCCGCGACAGCGCCAACGACGGGTTCCATGAAGCGATCGGCGATACGATCGCGCTGTCGATCACACCGGATTATCTGGTAAAGCTCGGGTTCATTCAAAAGGAGCCGGATACGTCTAAGGATATCGGGCTGCTGCTGAATAAAGCGCTGGAGAAGATCGCGTTTCTGCCGTTCGGGCTGCTGATCGATCAATGGCGCTGGAAAGTGTTTTCGGGCGAAGTGCCGCCGGAAAAGTACAACGAGGCATGGTGGCAACTGCGGCTGAAGTACCAGGGGATCGCGCCGGCATCGACGCGGGATGAGGGGTTCTTCGATCCGGGCGCGAAGTATCACGTGCCGGCCAATGTGCCGTATACGCGATATTTTCTCGCTGATATTTTGCAGTTCCAGTTTCACCGGTCGCTCGCGCAGATCGCGGGATGCAAGGAGCCGTTAAATCGCTGCTCGGTTTTTCAGAATCAGGAAGCGGGAAGAAGGCTGAATGCGATGCTCGAAATGGGGACCAGTAAGCCATGGCAGGAAGCGCTGTTTGCGCTGACCGGACAGAAGCAGATGGATGCGACGGCGATCCGCGATTATTTCGCTCCGCTGCAGAAGTGGCTGGATGAGCAGAATCGCGGGAAACCGGTGGGTTGGTGAGTGCTCATGCAAGAATGAGGTTATAGACAATGACAGGCTCCGAAACCCGCCAGAAATTTCTCGATTACTTCGCTGCGCGCGGCCATCGCGTGGTCCGCAGCTCCTCGCTGGTACCCGCCAACGATCCGACGCTGCTGTTCACCAATGCCGGCATGAACCAGTTCAAGGACGTGTTCCTGGGACAGGAGAAGCGCGACTACAATCGCGCGGCGAGTTCGCAGAAGTGTGTCCGGGCGGGCGGGAAGCACAACGATCTGGATAATGTCGGCTACACGCGGCGGCATCATACATTCTTCGAGATGCTGGGTAATTTCTCGTTTGGGGATTATTTCAAACGAGAAGCGATTGCCTATGCGTGGGAGCTGATCACCAAGGATTACGGACTTCCAAAAGAGAATCTGTATTTCACGGTGTTCCGGGAAGATGATGACGCGGAGAAGCTGTGGCAGGAAGTGACCGGCGTCCCGAAGAGCCGGATCTTCCGGCTCGACGAGAAAGACAATTTTTGGCAGATGGGCGATACGGGGCCGTGCGGCCCGTGCTCCGAGCTTCACTACGATCTTGGCCCACATGCAGCCGAGCCTGGGCGCGAGCATGAACAGTTCCCGGACGATGCAGGCGGACGATTTGTCGAAATCTGGAATCTGGTGTTTATGCAGTTCGATCGCGACACGAGCGGCAAGATGACTCCGCTGCCCAAGCCGTCGATCGACACGGGCATGGGTCTTGAGCGCATCGCCGCGGTTTTGCAGGGCAAGCTTTCGAATTACGATACGGATCTGATTCGTCCGATCATCGACAAGGCGGGCGAGTTGTTTCGCAAGAGCTACGGGGAAGATGAACGCAGCGATACGGTGCTGCGCATCAACGCGGATCATGCCCGCGCGACGGCGTTTCTGATTCACGATGGTGTGCTGCCATCGAATGAAGGACGCGGCTACGTGCTGCGCAAGATTATGCGCCGCGCGCTGCGCAATGCCCGCATGATCGGGACGGCGGAGCCGTATTTGTACAAGATGACCGGATTCGTCGCCGAGCATATGCGGGATGCGTATCCGGAAATGATGGAAAGCGTCCAGCGCGTGGCCCGCGTGGTGAAGGACGAAGAGCATCGCTACGCGACGACGTTCCAGGTGGCGGAGAAATTCTTTCACGATGAGGCCAAGTCGGCGGTCGGCGGCGTGCTTCCGGGTGCGGCGGCGTTCAAGTTGTATGACACCTACGGGCTCGCGCTGGATGAGCAGGAGGAGATGGCTCGGGAATCGGGGCTGACGATCGATCGGCCTGGGTTCGAAACCGAGATGGAAAAGCAGCGGACGCGCGCCAGGGCGAGTTGGAAGGGCGCGGACAAGGCTCAAGTCAATCCGGTTTATCAGGCGCTTCCGCGGACGGAATTCGTGGGGCGCGAGACGCTGGAATCGCCGGCGAAGGTGGTCGCGCTGCTCGAAAATGAAGTCGCGCTGGATCGTACTCCGTTTTATGCCGAGGCCGGTGG
>DATGGL010000322.1:0-15874 GCA_035308605.1 Bryobacteraceae bacterium | reverse complement strand
GTCTGCAACATGTCGATCGAGGGCGGCGCGCGAGCGGGCTTGATCGCGCCGGATGAAACCACGTATCAATACATCGCCGGGCGTCCGTTCGCGCCTGCGGGCGCCGGTTGGGATGCGGCGGTTGCACGATGGCGCACGCTGCCGACCGATGAGGGAGCCGCGTACGATCGCGAGATCGTGATCGATGCGAACACGCTGGAGCCGATGATCACGTTCGGGACGAATCCAGGCATGGGAATCGGCATTTCCGCGGACGTGCCGGACCCAGCGAGTGTAGCCGATCCGCTGGAACGCGAGACGCTGCACAAGGCGCTCCACTACATGGATCTTCCAGCGGGCAAGCCGCTGGCGGGCCATCGCGTGGACGTCGTGTTTATCGGAAGCTGCACCAATTCGCGCATCTCGGATCTGCGCGCAGCGGCGGGGCTTCTAAAAGGACGCAAGGTGAGTCCGAAAGTCCGCGTCATGGTGGTGCCGGGGTCGAAAAAGGTCAAGGCTCAGGCAGAGGCCGAAGGGTTGGACAAGATTTTCCGCGAAGCCGGAGCCGATTTCCGTGAGGCCGGGTGCTCCATGTGCATCGCCATGAATGGCGATCAGTTGCAGCCGGGCGAGTATAGTGTTTCGACCAGCAATCGTAATTTTGAAGGGCGTCAAGGCAAGGGCGGGCGGACATTCCTGGCGAGTCCGCTGACCGCCGCGGCAGCCGCGATTACCGGCGTGATTACGGACGTGAGGACTCTGTTATGAAATTCGAATCGCGAACCGTAGTTTTTCCGGTCGACAATATCGACACGGATCAGATCATCCCGGCGCGCTTTCTGAAGACGACTTCGAAGATCGGGCTCGGCGATCAGCTTTTCAACGACTGGCGCTACGATGCTTCGGGCGCGCCGAATCCGGATTTCGTATTGAACAAGCCTGAGAACAAGGGTGCGCAGGTTTTGGTAGCCGGCGACAACTTCGGATGCGGAAGCTCCCGTGAGCATGCGCCGTGGGCTCTGACGCAGTTCGGATTCAAGGCCGTAATCAGCACCTCGTTCGCGGATATTTTCCGCTCTAATTCGTTGAAAAATGGCCTCCTGCCGATTGTCGTGCCTGCGGACGTTCATGCGGCGCTGCTGAGCTCGCCGGGAGCGGTGGTGCAGGTCGACCTGGCGACACAGACGCTTACGCTTGCGGACGGACGGCGCCTGGAATTCCCAATCGACGCGTTCTCCAGGCATTGTCTGCTCGAAGGCGTCGATGAGCTGGGCTACATCTTGCAACAGGAGCCGGCAATCTCCGCATACGAGTCCAGACGGAGTGGCTCGGTGAATACGCTCGCCTAAGTAGAATTCCCTTAACCGCTTGATGCTGTAGTACTAAGTGCTAAAGTCGTACCGGGCTTCGCCCGATGTGACGAGGGATGAAACCCACACGGCCTTTCCTGCGCCTGTTCGCGTCCTTTTCTCTTTTCCTGATCACCGCGGGGCTGGGATTTTCACAGCGAAAAATGCCGGCGGTTTTCCGTGGTTCGCAGACGCAGGAACTCCGCGCGATGCCTCCCAGCCGCGCCGTGGCTATGCGGACGCCGGCGCCTATCGAGCTGGGTCGCCTGTCCGCCAGGGAACGCGCGCAATTGCAGGCCGTCGGAATGAAGCAGAGGATCGGCGTGCATCGCGAGCTGGCGGAAAATGCGCTGGAACGCGGCTCCTGGACCACGTTGGCCGATGGCCGGTCCGTTTGGCGGCTCGCGCTCCGGTCGGAAGGGTCGACTGGAATTCGCGTACAGTTTTCGAATTTTTCAACGGGCACGGGCAGAGTGTGGGTGCACTCGGGCCTGAGCGTCGACGGTCCGTACATGGACAAAGGGCCGTACGGTAATGGCGAGTTCTGGAGCGGTACCGTGGAGGGGCCGTTCGCAGTCATCGAATACGAATCGGACGGAAATACGACCTCTGGGCGGCCGCCGTTCCATGTGCACCGCGTCTCCCATCAGGAGTTCCGGCCGAAAGGCTTAGGACTGCTGGCCGCTCCTGCTCCGCTCGCGGACAACGCGGCATCCTGCGAACAGGACGTCAACTGTTTCCCGGAATGGCAGCCGTTCAAGCACTCGGTCGCGCAGATTCAATTTGAGGAGACGGAAGGGACCGAGCAGGGGACATTCTTGTGTTCCGGATCGCTGGTATCGACGCGCGATAACAGCTTCAAGCCGTATCTGTTGACCGCCGGGCACTGCATCCACGATGAGGCTGCGGCGCGATCACTCGAAACCTTCTGGGCTTACGAATCGCTGGGATGCAATCTGGGGTCGCCGACCACGCGCGGTTCGTTGAACTCGCAAAACGGTGGGCATCTGGTGGCCTGGAACACGATCGAGAACGGAGATTACAGCCTGGTGCTGTTACCAGACGTTCCGACGGGCGTAGTGTTCGCGGGATGGGATCCGGCGGATCTGGATGTAGGATCGCCGGTGGTCGGGATACATCATCCGACGGGATCTTACAAGCGCATCTCGTTCGGGAACACGATCCAGAGCCAGACGGTGACCGTCGGGCCCGATCCGGCGCCGTCGGAGCTGTATCACGACGTAGCCTGGACGCTGGGAATCACGGAACCGGGATCGTCGGGATCGCCGCTATTCAGCGGGCCGGGAATCGTGTCGGGAATGCTGACGTACGGTCCGGACGCTCCAGGCGAGGAGTTGTGCTCAACCGGCGACATCGGCGGTTATGGAAAATTTTCGAATGCGTACCGCTACTTGCAGCCGTACCTGGAAGATTTTCCGTTTTCCGTGGTGCAGCCAAGTCCGTCGGCGCTCACTTTCACGGGTTTGAATCACGCGATTACCGGAAGCGCGACACAGACGGTGACGTTGAATGTGGCGACCGCCTCCAGCGTCTCGTGGTCGGCCCGCGGAGATTCGCCGTGGATCCAGGTGACACCGTCTTCGGGAACAGTCTCCGCCACTTCGCCCGTCACGTTCAAGGTGACTGTGAATCCGCAGTATTTCATTAATTCGGACACCTACACTTCGACCGTGACCATTCTGTCCGGTGCGGCGCCGCCGCAGTACGTGAATGTATCGGTCAACATGAACATCCAGACGTCGAACATCGTGACCTGGGCGGATCCGAATCCGGTTCCGAGCAGCGACGGCATCTGGCAACTGACCCTTCTCTTGCAGGAGACGAACGGCGCGGCAACGAACCTCACGCAATTGAAGATCGATGGCGTGGACTACACCGCCAGCATTCCGGCATTCTTCGGAACGTCGGAGATTCCGGCGAATGGAAAAATCAGCGCGACGGTCCACACCAGTGGTCTGGTCGCCCCGGTTACGAAGTTCTTCGAGTTCTACGGCAAGGATGTCGCCAGCGGGCAGGTGTGGTACCGGCTGCTCACGGTAACGTTCAATCCCTAGAAAGTTTCCCGAATCATCGCAACACTTTCGCGACTGGGCTCGGCGCAAAAAGCCGATGCATGCCGGCAGCATCAGGCATGCGGAAATACGTTCGTGAAATGCTGCAGGACCTGATCGGCAAGAAGGATAAGAGTTACATCCCACCGATTCCCAAGGCGTCCGGTGACCCCGCGACAGCCGATTTGAACGCTCCGGCGCAGCCATCTTTACCCGGAGATTTGAGCAATCAGGTACTGTCGAAAAACCGGCTGCAGCGCACGAAGCAGCTCGATTATCAGGCGCAAAAGGACGAGGAGCGGGAGAGCAGTTAGCTGCCTAGCTGGCTGGCGAGTCCTTGCCGAGCAGCACCGCGTGTCGCGCGCCGGTCGCCGAGGGAAGATTCCCGGGACGTCGGTGGACGAATTCGTAGGCGAGAATCGCGAACGCGATGGCTTCCTTGGCGTCGGGATCGATGCCATGGTCGGCCGTCGTGGTGACCTTAAGATCGGGCAGCAGCTCACGGAGGCGGCGCATGATCTGGCGGTTATGTACGCCGCCCCCTGAGGCAATCACTTCGCGGATGCCGTCCTGGTGGAGGATGGCGCCGGCAATCGACCGGGCGGTGAGTTCGGTCGCCGTCGCGATCAGGTCGGGTACGGCGATGCCCGTGGCGATCAAACCGTTCGCGAATTCCCGTCCGAATTGTTCACGCCCGCAGGCTTTGGGCGGGTCGAGCGCAAAATACGGGTCGCTGAGCATCGAAGCAAGCATCCTCGAATGGATCTTGCCCTGGCGCGCCAAACGGCCGCCGCGATCGTAGTTCTGACGGCCTTGGGTATAGTGCGATACGAGCGCGTCAACAATCATGTTGCCGGGTCCCGTGTCGAATGCGATCACATCTTCGGGCTCGCATGCGGCAGGCAGGACGCTTACGTTGGCGATTCCCCCGATGTTGAGGGCGATTCGCCCGATGGTCTTGTGGCGGAATAGCAGGTAATCGACCTTGGGTACCAGGGGCGCGCCTTTTCCGCCCGCAGCCATGTCGCGCTCGCGGAAATTCGAGATGGTCCAGAGACCCGTGCGCTCGGCGACTATGGCAGCCTCACCGATTTGCATCGTGCTCGAGATGCGATGCCCGAGATACTCAATCGGCTCGGCCTCATGAAAGATGGTCTGGCCGTGCATGCCGACCAGGACGATGGAGTCGATGGAAACGCGCCGGCGCTTGCATGTTTCGCCGATCGCGGAGGCGTACAACTCTCCCAGCACGAAGTTGAGGCGGGCGATGGTGGCTGTGTGCGTCATCGAATTCGACACGGCAAGAAGAGCTTCGCGCACCAGCTTGGGATAGTGCGTCGAGTGAAACGCGACGGGCTTCACCCGAACGCCCGCGCGCTTGCGGCTGATGTCGACGATGGCGACGTCGATGCCATCGAGCGAAGTCCCGCTCATGATGCCCGCGACTCTCAATTCTTCAGCTCCCGTTGCAGGTCGGCAAGAAGCTGAAGAGCTTCGATGGGGCGGAGATTGTCGAGATTCAGATTGCGAATGCGCCCGGCAAGCTCGTGATTGACGGGTTCGAATAACCGGATCTGAAGAGGAGCGGTCTGCGGCGCGAGTTCTTCAGTCACGGCGGATTCGTGATGCTTTAGGATCTCGCGAGCACGCTCGATAACGCTCATCGGCAACGCGGCAAGACGCGCGACTTCGATGCCGTAACTGCGGTCGGCGGCGCCGGGCTCGACGCGACGGAGGAACAGAATCTGGTCGCCGGATTCCTTTACCGAGACGTGCAGATTGCGGACGCCTTCGAGTTGCTCCGCGAGCTCGGTGAGCTCGTGGTAGTGCGTCGCGAACAGAGTCTTTGCCCGGATGTGTTGATGAATGTGCTCGACAACAGCCCAGGCCAGGGCAAGTCCATCGTAGGTCGCGGTGCCGCGTCCGATTTCGTCCAGGACGATGAGACTTCGCGCGGTAGCCGTGTTGAGGATCACCGCGGTTTCGGTCATTTCGACCATGAACGTGGATCGCCCGCGGGCGAGATTATCGGCGGCGCCGATGCGCGTAAATACGCGATCGACCACCGGCAACAGCGCCGATTCGGCGGGAACGAAAGAACCCATCTGCGCGAGGATCGCAAGCAGCGCCGCCTGGCGAAGATAGGTTGATTTGCCGCCCATGTTCGGTCCGGTAATCACGGCGATGAACTCTGTTTCGGGATGGAAGTAGAGATCGTTGGGGATGAATCGCTGCGCGTCCTTCTCGGCGAGCTTTTCGATGACGGGGTGACGTCCGGCGGCAACGCGCATTTCGCCGTCTGAGGAGAAGCGCGGGCGCGTGTAGCGATTTTCAGCGGCAACTTCGGCAAGAGCAATGGTGACGTCCAGTTCGGCAATCGACGCGGCGGTGGATTTGATGCGCGCGGCGTGGGCAGTCGTGTGAGCGCGAAGCTGCTCGAAGATTTCGCGCTCAATGCCGAGGATCTTTTCCTCGGCTTCAAGGATTTTAGACTCCAGCTCCTTGAGCTCCGGCGTGGTGAATCGCTCGGCGTTGACCAGCGTTTGTTTGCGGTCGTAGTCGGATGGCGCCAGATGCTGGTTGGCTTTCGAAATTTCGATGTAGTAGCCGAAGACATTGTTGAACCGGACTTTCAAAGACGCGATCCCCGTGCGGGCGCGCTCGCGCAGTTCGATTTGCGCTAAATAAGTCCGGCTGTTGCGGGAAATGTCGCGCAACTCGTCGAGGGCCGGATGGAAGCCGTCGCGGATCGCGCCGCCATCGTTCAGGGTGACGGGCGGTTCGTCGGCCAACGCGGAGAGAACCTTATCGAGGACTTCGGGAACTTCATCCAGGCGGGAGACGATCTCTTTGAGACGAGCGGAATCGGCGAGGCTGAGGCGATGCTTAATCGCCGGAACCACCGCCAGAGAGCGCGCGAGAGCCGACAGGTCCCGCGGGCTGGCCGTCGAAAGAGCCAACTTCGAAAGCAGCCGTTCGAGATCGAGGATGGACGCGAGATCCTTCGCGAGTTCGGCCCGGAGAATCGCGCTGCCATAGAGTTCTTCGACGGCATCGAGGCGGGACTCGATTTCGGCGATCTCAAGCGAGGGCGCAAGCAGGCGGCGGCGCATCAGACGTCCGCCCATACCCGTGCGCGTCCGGTCGAGAACGTGGAGCAACGTCGAATCCTTGGATTCGCCGGCGAACAGCGGCTCGACCAGTTCGAGGTTGCGGATGGTGGTCGCGTCCAGGATCAGGGCGTCGGCGCGATCGTAAAAAGTGGGCCGTTCCAAATGATCGAGCGCGGTGCGCTGAGTTTCCTGAAGGTAATGCAGGATCGCAGCAGCGGCTCCGGTTGCTAGCGGCCGGCCTTCGAGTCCGCAGCCGTCGAGCGCGAGCAGATGGAAATGATCGCGCAGGCTGCGGGCGGCATAATCCGCGCCGAAGACCCAGGGCTCGATATCGGTCCTGAGCGCGGGAATGCGTTCCTGAGAGCCGGTGGGCATCAGCACTTCCCGAGTGTTCAGCGTTTCGATCGCGGGTGTGAGTTCGGAGAGATCCAGCTCCGTCGCCCGGAATTCGCCCGTGGAAACATCGACATGCGCGAGGCCGGCGCGAACGCCATCGGGCATCACTGCGGCGAGGTAGTTGTTTTCGTGAGAACGAAGCACAGCCGCGTTCATCGCGGTGCCGGGCGTCACGACTCGGGTGACTTCTCGTCTTACCAATTTCTTGGCGAGTCGAGGGTCTTCGGTCTGGTCGCAGATCGCGATCCGATAGCCCTTCTGGATCAGGCGGGCGATATAGTTTTCAGCGGCGTGGTACGGAACGCCGCACATCGGAATGGGCTGGCCTTTTTCTTTATTGCGGGCGGTGAGCGTGATTTCGAGCTCGCGGGCGGCGGTGACTGCGTCGTCGTAGAACAGCTCGTAGAAATCGCCCAGGCGGAACAGGAGCAGGGCGTTGGGGAATTGCTGCTTGATTCCGTGGTACTGCCGCATCAGCGGCGTGGACGGCTCACTCATTTAAGAAAGCTGGCCGTTAATGAACGTGAATCAGGCGTAGATGCCTCTCAGACGGATGGCTTGTGCAACGCGGTCGAGCGAGAGCATGTAGGCGGCGAGGCGGTTGTTCGCGTTGTGGAGGTCCGAATACGCCACTACGTCCTGGAAGCTGTTCACCATGATTTCTTCCAGGCGATCGTTCACTTGCTGTTCGCTCCAGAAATAGCCCTGGCGGTCTTGCACCCATTCGAAATAGGACACGGTCACGCCCCCGGCGTTGGCCAGGATATCGGGGATGACGAAAATGCCTTTGTCGGCGAGGATCCTGTCGGCAACGTGGGTGGTGGGACCGTTGGCGCCTTCGCAGAGGATTTTCGTACGGAGGCGATGGGCGTTCTGCGACGTGATCACGTTCTCTTTCGCGGCGGGCAGAAGAACCTCGGTTTCCAGGAACATCGCCTCGGTCTTATCGATCTCTTCGCCGCCGGGAAATCCGCTAATGGAACCGGTTTCCTGGCGATGTTTCATCAGCGCCAGAATATCCAGACCCTTGGCGTTGTAAACCGCCGTGTCCCATTCGATGATGCAGACAATCCGATATCCGGCCCGCGACATAAGCTTCGCCGCCATGCCGCCGACATTGCCGAATCCTTGAATCACCACGCGCGTGGCGGACCGCTCCAGGCCCAGACGGCGCAGGGCTTGATCGACGACGATCATGCAGCCGCGTCCGGTGGCTTCGGCGCGTCCCTTGGATCCGCCCAGCGCGATGGGTTTGCCGGTTACGACAGCGGCCTGCGTCTGGCGAGCGTGCATCGAGTAGGTGTCCATGATCCACGCCATGGTCTGCTCGTTGGTGTTCATGTCCGGCGCGGGGACGTCCTTTTCCGGTCCGATAAATTCGAAGATTTCCGCGGTGTAGCGTCGCGTGATGCGCTCGAGCTCTCCGGGAGAAAGCAGGCTGGGATCGCAGATGACTCCGCCCTTGCCGCCGCCAAACGGGATATTCACCACGGCGCACTTCCATGTCATCCAGGCGGCCAGCGCGCGGACTTCGTCATGGGTAACGTCGGGGGCGTAGCGGATGCCGCCCTTTGCGGGTCCGCGGGCGATCGAATGCTGAACCCGGTAGCCGGTGAAGACTTCCAGACGCCCGTCGTCAAGCGAGACCGGGATGTGGACGATGATCTCGCGCGACGGCGTCCGCAGCACTTTCTGCATCCCGTCGTCCAGGCCGAGCCGGCTGGCCGCCTCATCGAATCGCACCTCGGCGGATTCGCGAGGATTAAACTCATTGTCCGCGTTCGACGCAGGCGCAGACGTGGACGGCAGGGTCGCTTCCAGGATCATCGAGATGAAGCCTCTGCCTTATTATAATCGCCGCCACTACATCGATTCGGCGTTTTGGCACGGCGTTTTGGCACGGCGTTTTGGCACGCCGTTTTGCCACAATGAAGGCGTGGGGCGGACGCTTATTCTGATCGGCCTGGGTCTGATCGTTCTGGGAGCGATCGTGACGCTAGGGGAGCGCTTGCCAATACGGCTCGGAAGACTGCCGGGGGATATCGTTGTGCGGGGCAAGAACACCACGTTTTACTTCCCGCTGGTGACGTGTTTGATCGTCAGTGTGATTCTTACTCTGGTGAGCTGGCTCTTCGGAAGAAGATAGAAGCCGGGTCCCGCTCACGATGTGGGAATCGCAATCCAGTTTTGCGGCGGAACCGTCAGAGGAGGCAGCCCGTTCCGCGAAATCGTGACACGGAACCGCTCTCCCGCCCGCGCGGCGCTCATCTCGACGATGCGTCCCCGCGCTACCTGCGTCTGCGCCGGCCCATTTTCAAACTCGACGCCAAACTGCGCGTCCACGTTTCGATCCACGTTCAAGTCCATGTTCAAGTCCATGTTCATATCGAGCCGGACGAACAGACTGGTCCCGTCGCTGCCGTAAAACATCTCGCGCAGCGGCGATTCTCCGCCATGCATCGCCCCCGATCGCGGATCCGGGCGGTATCGCCCGGCGCCCATCCATTCGAAATACGACGTCACCTCGCCATCGATGGTCGCGTGAATCGGATTCGCCGGAGCTTCATGAAACTCGCCCGGCTGCGTCCTCAGAATCGGACGCGATAGCGCCTGCGGAGCCTTCAGTTCAAGCGCACGGTAAACATTGGTCAGATGATCGCGATACAACTGATCGAATTCGGGCCGGGTTTCCGAAGCGTGTTCAGGCCCGTACCACCAGCACCAGTCGCTCCCCTCCGCGATCATCAGCTCTTCATACGCCAGCCGCCGCATATCCTCGGGGACGTTTTGCGCAGCATCATACGCTTGTCGGGCATCCAGCAAAAGCTCCCAGGCGAGATTATCCTCTTCCGCCCCAATCCAGATATCGAAGTTCGCATTGATCCACGAACCCGGAAAAATTCCCTGCAGCGGTCTGGTCTCGAATTTTGCCAGCGCTTCCGACACCGTAACCGCTTCCAGATTCGGATCGTCCGAAATCCGTCCGTATAACTCGCGGAGAAACGGCCGCCCGTTCGCCTCGTACCAGTCCCAGGCGTTCTCACCGTCGAGAATGATCGGGACCAGAGCCTCACGGCCGCCCGTGTTATTGCGAATCTGCGTCAGAAAATGCTCCGCCGCTTCCGCCGCATTCATGTGCTGATACGTGAACCCGATCAGATCGCTCAGAAAATGATCGCGAAACAGCATCCGCATCTCACGCCCGTTCTGCCGCCAGCAGTACGACGCGTACGTTTCTTCGACGCCCGCGTGCCGGCCGATGGTTCGCGACAGCACGCCGTTGTCGCTGGCCGACCATTGGAACCCGCATTCGGCCGCCAGCGCCAGCGCTTCGTCCGATACCGAACCCTCCGAAGGCCACAAGCCAACCGGAAGCGTACCCAGCTTTTCCTGGATATACGAGCGCGCGCGGGAAAGCTGATCTCGCGCATCCTGCGGATAGCGGAATCGCCGCGGCAGCGGCACGCCCGGATGCGGAACCGCCGCGATATCGGAATCGCAAATCAGCGGCAGAATCGGATGGTAGAACGGCGTCGTCGAAATCTCGATCTGTCCCTTCGCCGCAAATTCGCGATACACGGGCAGCACCCGTCCCAGCGCCTCCCGCTGCTTACGCACCATCAGCGATTGATCCCGCAAAGAATAATCCCGGCCTTTGCTTACCAGCTCCACCAACTCCGCATCCTTCGCCAGAACATCCTCATCGAACCAGGCCACCTGACTCAGGATCTGCAAGTCCCGCAAATCCTGAACCGACATCCGCTCCCGCATCTCGTACAACTCGCGATAGCGCGGATACCGGCAAATCATGTGCTCCACATGCGCCTGAAACAAATACTTGCGCATGAAGTTGCGCTGCGATTCCGTCAGTTCCTCCGCCGGAATCACCGCGACGTCCAGAAACGGATCGGAGGCTTTCCCCTCGGCGTATTCTTCGATCTGCGCGATCATGGAGGGCACCAGATTGAACGTCTGATGCACTTTTGGAAACTCCTCGAGAATCTGGACCATCCCCGCGTAATCTTTCAGCGCATGCAGCCGCGTCCACGGCAGCTTGTATTCGCCGGTCCACAAATCCTTGTAGAACGGCTGATGCATGTGCCAAAGAAAGCACAGCGTCGTCATGCGGGTAGGGCAGGCCCCCGGCCTGCTTTCTCAGTGCCGTCCTGAAAAATAACTCCGCACCGGCGCCGGCGGCTCAGTCCCCCTGATCGCGATCCACAAAATGTCATTCAACTCATCATCGTCGATATCGTCGGCATCATCAAAGTCCATCTTGGCCGACCGCGCGGCCGTTTCCGACCGCGCCGGATTGTGCTCCGTCAACGAGATCCGCGGCTTTTCGGCCGTATACGCCGTATTGTTCCCTGAGCTCGCGAACGCGGCCGTCAGCGGACGCGCGCCCGCGTCGAAATGCGTCAGCGGCCGCATCCCCAGGATCAGCTCCATCGTCCGCAGCACCGAACTTTGGTTGTACATCGAGCTGTCGATAATCCCGCGCTGCGTATACGGCGAAATCGCCAGCATCGGCGACCGGTGCGAGTCCACATGATCCGGCCCATTCTGCGCGTCGTCTTCAATCACGAAAATCGCCGTGTGCGGCCAGAAGCGGCTCTTCGAAACTCCTTCGACGATCATCCCCAGGGCGTAATCGTTATCCGCGAACAAAGACAAAGGCGCCAACTTTCCCGGCGTGGTCCCATTCGTATGATCGTTCCCCATCCGCATGATCATCAGCCCCGGCATCTTCCCGCTCGCCTCGAACTGCTTCAAGTCGTCAAGAAACGTCTTCGCCCGTTCCTGATCCGGATAATCCAAATCGAAGTTGCGGTACTTCATATTCGTGATCGGCCGCAGCGCCGGATCCTGCACGCTCTCGATCTGCACGCCATCCGGCCCCGCAACTTTCTTATTCGTGGTCCAGTATCCGTAGTTGCGCACCGTGACTCCCGCCGCCAGACCGTTGTTCCACAGATACCCCGCCGGCGCCGAATTCGCCGGCTCCTGACCCTCGTAGTCGTATTTTTTCCGCCGCCCCGCGTAACTGTTGGGCCACATCTTCTGCACGTAATCCGGAGCGATTCCCGCCGTCGCCCAGCTATGCCCATCCGCGCTCACGTCGGAGTTTACGTAGAAGTTGTCGAACAAAACAAACTGCCGCGCCAGTTTGTAATGATTCGGCGCGGACGATTCATCGAACAGGCACAATGCCGGGTCGCTGTTCCCCTTTCCGATCTTGCCAAATACCTGATCGTAGGTTCGGTTCTCCTTCACGATATAAATCACGTGCTCGATTGGCGACGGCTTTCCTGGCCGCGAAACAATCACGCTGTCTCCGGGCAGTGAACGCAAATCAAGATCCTCGTCCTTATATCGCGGCAGACTCTGCGCCGTGGCGCTGTACTTGACCAGCGCCTCATCCGTCAGCGGATCGACCACCGACATTGTGCCCGTCTGCAGCGTGCCGACATATTCCCGCCGCGGATCGCCCTGCTGCACATTCGAAGCGACTCGAGGTCCCGGATACTCGGGATTCGCATGGCTCTGCAATCCACGCCCGTTCAACACCAGAACTCGCCCGTCGGCGAGCACCCGCGTGGCTGTCGGATACCACCCCGTCGGAATAAACCCGCTGACCCGGCTATGCTCTTCCGAAATATCCACTACGGCGACCACATTCGCATCCGAACACACCGCGAACAGCTTCGTCTTATCCGGGCTCAGCGCCACCGCGGTCGGCGTCATACCGAGAGGATGCAGCGGCGTCAGCGCGACGTTGATCGTCTCCATCAGCTTCATCGTCTTCGAATCGTTCACGCCCACCACAAACACGCTATTCGTATTCCCCGCCGCGACGAACAGCCGGTACCGCGGACCATCGTCGTCGCCCTCCGGCTTCCGGTCGCTCAACACCATATCGGTCGTGTGCGGGCCGACGCGAACCATCCCGATCTGTTCGCCATTCACAGCATTGTGAAGATAGACCGTGGCGTCGGACCAACTGGAAACGAAGTATGCCTTTCCGTCTGGATGAAACAGAATGCGGTACGGCCGCCGTCCGGTCTTGTATCGTTCAATCACGCGGCCGGATTGTGGATTGATCACCACAATCGCGTCGTGATACAGGTCCGCGGCGTAAATCAGGTGCCCGTCCGGCGACATCGCCACATCGCCGATGAAATCCTCTGGCTTCCGGTCTTCTGCTTTCACAACGGCCATTTCCCGCGTGGGTTTCAGCTCGCCCGCCGCCGAAAAACTGAACTCGAATACCGCCGCCCGCGATCCGCCGCCGACGTACACCATCTTCCCGTCCGGCGAAAACGTCAGCCCCAGCCACCCATCCGCAACCGGAACGCGCGAGACTTCGTGCATGTCCGCCGCGCTCAGCACCGAAATCGACGGCGGCTTATAGCCCCCATTGAGCACCAGAAGAAATTTGCCGTCCTTCGACAACGCCGTCGACATCGGCAGCGTGTCGAGCGGAATCTGCGTCCCCGCCGGCTGGATCCGCCAGCCCGTAGGCAGCAGATAGCTTCCATCCGGCTGCTTGCCCGGCTGCTCCCGCCAGGAAGGCTGCGAACACAAGATTCCCGCGCAGATCACGACGAACGTGATGCCAAAATATTTCTTCATGGGGAATACTCCTTATTCGGAATATCTTTGAGCGATTGGGAAGCGGCGTCCGATTCCGAACGCCTTGGTGGTTACCTTCAGCCCGGGCGCAGCCTGCTGACGTTTGTATTCGTTCCGGTCCACCTTGTTGACGATATCCTGAACCAGTTCCGCCGAAAGATGCATGTCCTCGGCGATCTGTTTCGGCGTCCGGTAATGCTCGACGTAGGCTTCTAGAATCCGGTCCAAAACGTCGTACTCCGGCAGCGAATCGGTATCTTTTTGGTCCGGCCGCAGCTCGGCCGAGGGCGGCTTTGTAAAGACACTTTCCGGAATCGCCCCGTTATGCCGCCGGTTCGCGATCCGCGAAAGCGAATACACCATGGTCTTCGGAACGTCGCTGATCACCGCCAGCCCACCGCACATATCGCCGTACAAAGTGCAATACCCGACCGCCAGTTCGCTCTTGTTGCCGGTCGTCAATACCAGCGCACCCGTTTTATTCGAAAGCGCCATCAGTGTCACGCCCCGCAACCGCGATTGGAGGTTCTCCTCGGTCACATCCGCCTTGCGGCCCGCGAACAGCGGCGTCAATTCCTTGAGAAAGCCCTCATACACATCGCTGATCTTCACGATTTCAAATCGAATTCCCAGGCGCTCCGCCATCTCCCGAGCATCGGTAACGCTGCCCTCGGACGAATACGGCCCTGGCATGCCCACGCCCGTAACGTTTTCCTTGCCGACCGCCTCCACCGCAATCGCGGCCGTCAGCGACGAATCAATCCCGCCGCTCAGGCCGATCAGGACCCGGCTGAAACCGCACTTGCGCATGTAGTCGCGCGTGCCCAGCACCAGAGCCTGATAGACAGCTTCGCATTCATCGGTGAAATCTTCGTGACGATCGGCGTCGTTATCAATGTGGTTACTGGCGTCAATATCGGCGATTACGAGATCTTCTTCAAACGACCGCGCCGAAGCGATCACCTCGCCCGCCGCATTCATCGCAAAGCTGGACCCGTCGAACACCAGTTGATCGTTCCCGCCCACCTGGTTCACATAAATCACCGGACGCTTGTAGCGCCGCGCCGAAGCCCGGTACATCCGCCGCCGGATCTCCCGCTTCCCCATGTTGTACGGCGACGCGTTGATGCAGATCATCACATCGCCGCCCGCCGCGAACATTTCTTCCACCGGATCTCGCTGGTACAGCCGCTGCTTCCAATAATTGCGGTCGTTCCACGCGTCTTCGCAGATCGTCAGTGCCACCTGCTTCCCGCGCAGCGTGCATAACGATTCCCGGTCGGCTGGAACGAAATAGCGCGCCTCGTCGAACACGTCGTAGTTCGGCAGCAGCATCTTGTTCTGCCGGAAAACGACCTTCCCCCGCTCGATCACCGCCGCGCTGTTCATCGCCCGCTTCCCGGTTTCCGACTCCGATCGCGCCGCGTAGCCGCAAATGATGCTGACGTCCAGGTCCGCGGTCACTTGAGCCAACCGTTCCAATTCAGCTTCGCTGCGTGTGATGAAACTCGGCTTTTCCACCAGATCCCGCGGTGGATAACCCGTAATCGAAAGCTCCGGGAAAACCACTACGTCGGCGCCCCGGCTGGCGCCCTCTCGGGACGCCCGCGCAATGCGATCCACATTACCCGAAAGATCGCCAACCGTCGGATTAATTTGCGCCAAAGCGATGCGCATGGGGTTTCTCCATTGTACCTATTGACCGCCGTTTGACGTTAGATTTTGACCTATAAGGCCCCTGGTCAAGAGGAGTTCACAAACCCGTAATTTATTTGTAACACTACATCGGTTACTCTGTGAGCAGGATGAAGAAGATTGTACTTATCGAGGACGATCAGGACCTGTACTCTCTTATTCAGTACAACCTGGAAAAGGAAGGTTTCGGCGTCGCCGGTTCTCAGACCGGACGCGGCGCGCTCGACCTGTGCCGCCGGGAACGCCCCGATCTGGTGATTCTCGACATAATGCTCCCCGATTCCGACGGCCTGGAGATCTGTAAAGCCATCCGAGCCAACCAGGAACTGGCGCATATCCCGGTAATATTCCTGACCGCCCGCGCCTCGGAAACCGATCGCATCGTTGGTCTGGAACTGGGCGCGAACGACTACATAGTAAAACCGTTCTTCGTGCGTGAACTGATTGCCCGGATCAAAATCCACTTCCGGGGTCAGCCGCCCGTCTCGAAGCTCCTGAAGAGCGGCGATCTCGAACTGGACCGTGCCCGCTGCCGTGTCCACCTTTCCGGTCAGGAAGTCTCCCTCACGGCGACCGAATTCCGCTTACTTGAGTTCCTGATGAGCCGCCCCGGCGTCGTTTTCAGCCGCGAACAGTT